>CAZGVY010000112.1:0-7079 GCA_964529215.1 uncultured Mordavella sp.
TTAACCGGTAGTTCATCGGAATGCTGCTCCGTCTGATTGCTATATACTCCTTCTTTATTCCGCGTCCGTCAAGATGTACTTAACGCAGTCCGCCAAGACATACTTACAGACTCCTGGAAATCTCCTCTGTCTCTTTTACCGCTTCAAATACGGCGCTTCTAAAGCCCATCTGCTCCAATACGCGCACGCCGCCGATCGTAGTGCCTGCTGGAGAACATACCATATCCTTCAATTCACCCGGATGCTTTCCTGTCTCCAAGACCATCTTAGCGCTACCAAGTACGGCCTGGGCCGCAAATTTGTATGCCTGGGCTCTTGGCATTCCGCAGCATACCGCGGAATCCGCCATAGCTTCAATAAACATAAATACAAACGCCGGTGAACTGCCGCTGACCGCCGTAACGGTATCCATCAGCCGTTCTGGAACAACCTCCACACAGCTAAAACTTGAAAGGATCTCCTTAACCGTTTCCAGATCCTTCTCAGAAATCCGTTCGTTAGGACATGCCGCCGTCATCCCTTCGCCTACCAGCGCCGGAGTATTTGGCATACAGCGCACAATCTTTATATCCTTTGCGAACTGCTCTCTAAGCCATCCAAGCGTCTTTCCCGGCGCAATTGTAATGACAATCTGCTCCGGCCTGATATCTTCCCTGATCTCCCGGATAACATCTGTATAAAATTGCGGCTTTACAGATAAAAATATAATGTCTGAGCACGAGATCACTTCCCTGTTATCCGCCGTTACAGCAATTCCAAACTGTTCTTTAACCCGTTCTCTCCCTGGCGCGAACACATCCGCTCCCATAATATCTTCTGGTGTAACAACACCCTTTTTAATCACTCCGCCGATGATCGCTGACGCCATATTACCTGTCCCGATAAATCCTAATCTCATTGAACTTCCTCCCGGTTATTGTATGTAATATTACACATGGTACACTCCGACCTTACTACTTATTAAATGAAATGTCAATACCGGCTCAGTTCTATGATCCGGAAGCCTTCTGACTCCATCCTGCGTAGCAAGGTTCAGCTTATCAACTGGAACCTGGTTCAGCTTCGCCATATTAAGAAATTTGATCCTATATCAGCGCGCCCTGTTTTTCAAGCTCCGCTGCCTGAAGCAATGCCCGTTAGTCAGGACTACCGGCTTAGCCGGTAGCCTGTTCTGCCCCTATAAGGGGCTATTACCTGCTTGCGCCCGGAAGGCGCACTGATGGCCTGCCAGCTGCACCACATTCTCAGCTGCCCCTTTCAGGGGCTTTTTCAGTGCTTCCTTTTACCGGCGCTGCCCCATAAGGGGCTTGCTGGTTTGCTTTGACTCCCCACTGCCACTCCAAGTGGCTTATTTCTTGTTTTTCTTCACCGGCTCACCCGTAAACGGGTCTATATACTCTACTAAAGACATCTGGTCGTATTCTAAATCCTCTTTCAACTGATTCTGGATATATGTTTTAATCGCAGCTGTGTTTTTCCCCACTGTATCTACATAATATCCTCTACACCAGAAATGCCGGTTCCCATACTTATACTTTAGATTTGCATGCTTCTCGAATATCATAAGAGAACTTTTTCCTTTCAGATATCCTACTATTTCTGATACCGAGTACTTGGGTGGTATTCGTACCAGCATATGGATGTGATCCGGGCAGCATTCTGCTTCAATGATTTCTATTCCTTTTCTGCGGCATAACGCTCCCAGTATCTGACCTACATCTGCTTTGATATCTTTATATATCACCTGTCTACGATACTTTGGTGCAAAAACTATGTGGTACTTGCATTCCCATTTTGTATGGGCTAAACTATTTGTTGTGTCCATCTTGGGCACCTCCTGTGTTGTATTTGTGGTTTGCAGACCTACTTTTATACTAACACAGGAGTTTCTTTTATCTAAAGATCTGCCCTCCCCCTGCATAGCAGGGGGTTTATTTTTGTCTGTGACACAATGAAAAAAGCGCCCTCCGCCTTTCGGCGGAAAGCGCTTTTTTCCATAAACATTTTAAGAAGGAATTCGAAAATATCGTAATAATCTTATTTTTTCTTCGGAGGCTGGTGGATGCAAAGTCCTAAGCAGTCTGCACAGGCTTCTGCAAATGCCTCTGAATAGCTTGGGTGTGCATGGATAATGGATTCAGCCACCTCGTTTACTGTAATCTCCATCTGCATCAGAGCCGTAGGTTCAGCGATCATCTCAGACGCCACGCCGCCTACCATATGCACGCCAAGGATCTGTCCGTACTTGTTATCAGCAATTACTTTGATAAAGCCCGTCTTCTCCCCAGACGCCACGCTTCTTCCGTTGGCTGCCATGTTAAAGCGCCCTACCCGGATCCCCTCTGGGTGAAGCTCTCTTGCTTTCTGCTCGGTAAGCCCTACGGAAGCTGCTTCCGGCGACAGATACAGACAGCTCGGTACATAGCGCAGGTCACATTTCACTGCGCTTCCTTTTACTGCATTCTCTGCGGCAACCTCGCCCATCTTAAATGCAGAGTGTGCCAGCATAATACGGCCGTTGATATCACCGCAGGCATAGATGTTATCCACGCTGGTCTTCATGGTATCGTCTACCACGATCTTACCGCGCTCTGTCTTGATCTGGTCTGCCAGCTTGCCAGCACATCCCAGGTCTGCTGCCCTTCCGATAGACAGAAGTACTTTATCACACTCAAATTCGCCGTTATCCGTAACGATCACCGGATGTCCCGCATGATCCTTGATCTCTAATACCTTACGCCCGCAGTTTACACTCGCGCCGGATTTCTTCAGGGTCTTGTCAACTTCTGCAGAAATATCCTGATCCAGCATAGATACCACCCGGTCCATCGCCTCAACAATTGTAACCTTGCTGCCAAATGCGCTGAACGCAGACGCCAGCTCACATCCGATCACACCGCCGCCGATGATGCCCAGACGCTCCGGAACCACTTCCATATCCAGGATCTCGTCGCTGGTCATTACGTCCTTATGATCCACTCCCGGGATCGGAATACGGATTGCCTTAGAACCGCCGCAGAGGATGATCTTATCCGCCTGATAGGTCTTTCCACCGCAAACGACCGTTGTAGCTGTCTCAAGAGCCGCTTCCCCGTTCACCACCGTTACGCCGTTGCTCTTTAACAGGCCTGCCACGCCGCCGGTCAGTGTCTTAACTACGTTGTTCTTATATGCAACCACCTTCGGCATATCAACACTGTGTTCCGCATTTACCACAATGCCTCTGGACGCGGCCGCTTCAATATGATGAATATATTCTGCCGTCTTAAGATAGGTCTTGGTTGGGATACAGCCTCTGTTCAAGCAGGTTCCGCCAACAGTATCCTTTTCAAAGATAATGACTTTTCCGCCAAGCTGTGCAGCGCGGATCGCTGCTACATATCCTGCCGGGCCGCCGCCGATGACTGCAACGTCGTATCCGTCCTTCTTCTCATCCTTTGCTGCCGGCGCCGGGGCTGCCTCCTGCGCCTCTGCCTTCGGAGCCTCTGCCGCTGCATTTGCCTCCGGCACCTTCTCTCCTGGCTCTCCCACATATCCGACTGCCGTCAGGACCGGAACAACTGCACCGTCTTCATACAGCTTTGCAAGCAGTACGCCCGCCGCCGGAGATTCGGTTTCCATTGTGATCTTATCGGTCTCAATTTCCATAAACGGCTCATCTTTTTCAATCTTATCGCCAACATTTTTCAGCCATTTAACAATGGTACCTTCTTCCATGTCCATACCATTTTTCGGCATATATAATTCTGTTGCCATTACAATCCTCCATTATATTAATATACTAACCGGGTTCTCTAACAGGTTCTTCAGATAAGACTCAAATTCACATACCTCTGTACCGTTCAGGATCCTGTGGTCAAAGGTTACGCAGATCATCATCTTCTTGCGCACTACTACCTCTCCGTCTACAAGCGCCAGCTCATCTTCCGTGCCGCATACGCCCACGATGGACGCCTCCGGCTGGTTAATGATCGGCGTAAAGCTGTGTGTTCCGTACATACCGATATTGGAAATCGTGATACGCCCGTCGCCCATCTCATCCGGCATCAGCTTTCCTTCTCTTGCTTTCTTAGCAAGCTCTTTGGCCTTCTTAGATACTTCAACAAGGCTCTTCTTATCAACGTCCTTGATCACCGGAACTACCAGGCCCTCGTCAATGCCTACTGCCATTCCCACATTGATCTGGTTGTGTACTACATATTCATTGCCCTCTAAGGTCATGCGGAAACGCTCAAATTCTGCCGTCGCTTTGCCCACTGCCTTGATGATAAGATC
Source organism: uncultured Mordavella sp. (assembly GCA_964529215.1). GTDB lineage: Bacteria > Bacillota > Clostridia > Lachnospirales > Lachnospiraceae > Claveliimonas. Next base: position 4,276 of record CAZGVY010000112.1, read on the forward strand.
GTTGACAGATACTTTATCCGGCTTCTCTTTGCCCTGATTGATCTTTGCCCTCAGTGCGAGCAGCTCTGTTACATCTACCTTAATATTCTGGGTAACATTCGGGATCTCTGTGTGGCTTGCGCTCATTCTCTGTGCGATCACCTTGCGCATGCCTGACAGCTTCCTGCGTTCAAGAACTTCTTCGATCTCCTTCACAGCCGCCTCAACCTCAGCCTTCTCCTCCGGCGTCAGGTCAGCGCTGGTGATCTTTCCGCGGTAACCGCTTCCGGTAACATTCTTCAGATCAATGCCCATGTCCGCTGCCATAGCCTTTGCAAGAGGCGTAGCCTTAGGCTGTGCATGGATCGCATTTTCCACATCGATTGCACGGATCTCCCCGTGACGTCCTGAAGGTACGACTTCTGCCAGATCCACACCATTGTCAGACGCGATCTTCTTCGCATATGGAGTCGCCGGGATCCCATTTCCTCCGGCAAGAACCCTGACTGGCGCCTGAGCCTTCTCTGGCGCTGCTGCTGGAGCGGCTTCCTTCTTCTCCTCTGCCGGAGCCTGCGTGTCTGCATTTTCCGGAACCTTCTCACCGGGCTCTCCCACGTATCCGACTGCTGTCAGGACCGGAACAACTGCGCCGTCCTCATACAGCTTTGCAAGTAATACGCCTGATACAGGGGACTCGGTTTCCATCGTGATCTTATCTGTCTCGATCTCCATAAAAGGCTCATCTTTTTCAATCTTATCGCCTACATTTTTCAGCCATTTTACGATGGTGCCTTCTTCCATGTCCATGCCGTTTTTCGGCATACAAATTGCTGTTGCCATCCCTATTCCTCCTTCGATTATAATACGTCTCTGACTGCTGCTTCGATCTTAGCTGGGGTTGGGAATGTTTCAGCCTCAAGCACTGGGTTAAATGGTATTGGGCAATACAGGGCGCCAACTCTCTTAATCGGCGCATCCAGATAATAGAACGCGTCACTGTCGGTAATCGTTGCTGCGATCTCTCCGCCGAAGCCGCCGAACTGAACAGCCTCATGTACAATTACAACCCTATGCGTCTTCTTTGCAGTTGCGATAATAGCATCCTTATCCAGCGGGGACAATGTGCGGAGATCAAGAACCTCCACATTGATTCCTTCTTCTGCCAGCTTCTCAGCAACCTGGAGGCTCATCTGTACCATTCTTCCATATGTGATGATCGATACATCCGTTCCCTCTCTCTTAATATCAGCAACGCCAAGCGGAATGGTATAATCCTCATCCGGAACCATGCCTTTTTCCTTATATAATTTCTTCTGCTCCAGGAATACAACCGTATTGTTATCACGGATAGATGCCTTTAAAAGTCCCTTTGCATCATATGGGGTAGATGGAACTACAACCTTAAGTCCCGGTACATGCAGATACATCTGCTCCAAAGACTGGGAGTGCTGTGCTGCCGCCCCGGTACCACCGCCCGCAGGAGTACGGATTACCATCGGTACATTTACCTTGCCGGCAAACATAAAGTGCATCTTTGCTGCCTGATTGATGATCTGGTCATAACATACTGCCATGAAATCGGAGAACATCAGCTCTACAATCGGGCGCATTCCTGTGATGGCAGAACCAACGCCGGCTCCCATAAATGCCGTCTCGGAAATCGGAGTCTCACGGATCCTCTCTGGTCCAAATTCTTCCAGCATTCCTTTTGATACACCGAATGCTCCACAGTAAGCTCCGATATCCTCACCCATAAAATATACATTTTCATCGCGGCGCATCTCTTCGACCATAGCCTCACGAACCGCGTCTCTATAAGTAATCTGTCTCATTTCACTCATCTTATTTCCCTCCTAATTACTCTGCGTATACATCAGCTTCCAGGTCTGCGACTTCTGGCTGCGGCTGAGCCTTTGCGTATTCAATTGCGTCTGCGATTTTCTTATCTGCAGTCTCCTGCATCGCGTCGATCTCTTTGTCTGTAAAAATCTTATTCTCAGTCAGGAACTGACGGAAACGGATGATCGGGTTCCTGTCTGCCCAGTATTTGATCTCTTCCTTGGTACGGTACAGGTTACCGTCGCTCTTAGAATGTCCAGATGTACGGTAGGTATGCTCAACTACCAGTACCGGGCCGTTTCCTGCTACGACATACTCACGGGCTTCTTTTACAGTCTCATATACAGCCAGCACGTCGTTACCGTCACATTCATATGCCTTGAAGCCAAATGCTGCGGCTCTCTGTTTTAAATCTTTATTCTTTACAACTCTGTCAAGCGGTGTTGACATACCGTAAGTGTTATTCGTCAGGATAAACATTACCGGGAGATCCCATGCAGCCGCCAGGTTCATAGACTCTAAGATCGCTCCTTCGTTGGAAGCTCCGTCGCCAAAGAATGCCGCGCATACACGGTTCGGTATATTCTTCATCTTAATTGTGAGGGCTGCGCCGCAGGCGATCGGGCCGTTCGCGCCAACAATACCATTTGCCCCAAGGATACCATTGTCAAAATCACAGATATGCATGGATCCGCCCTTGCCATGGTTCGTACCGGTAGCACGTGCCAGGATCTCAGCCATCATAGAATTTAAATCTACGCCCTTGCCAAGCGCCTGTCCATGTCCACGGTGGGTAGCCAGCATATAATCCTCTTTTGTAAGAGCCGCTGTAGTTCCCACGCCGGTTGCCTCCTCACCAATGCTAAGATGCATGGTTCCGTGAACAAGTCCCTGTCCGAAGAGCCAGAAGGCTTGTTCCTCAAACTTGTTGACGGTCATCATGCGGACCATCAGCTCTTGAAGAAATTCTTTGTTTTCCAATAAAC
>CAZGVY010000113.1:0-6963 GCA_964529215.1 uncultured Mordavella sp.
GAATCCACTGCTTACGGATACTTTGACGCGAAGGCATTCCTGAGCGTCTTAAGTGTAGTTAGCAGTTAGTTCGCCGCAGCGCTGTCCCGCCCAGGTGGCATTTATCTGTCACGGTTGGCTGCGTCCAGGATCATTTTAATATGTCCGTTATGGTATATCTTACCGCACAACAAATGCCAGATCCGCATTAACTGCTCCCTGGCATTCCGTTACAAATGTAATTTATTCTATAATGGTTTTATCTTTGATAAATAAATGCGCCGGAGTAAAAATGCCGACAGCACCAGAGATACAAGCTCTGCCAGTGCAATAGACCACCATACCATGCCAAGCCCGAATACTTTGGCAAATATGTAGGCGGCAGGCAGGATTACCACAAGCTGTCTGCATGCAGATACGATCAGGCTGTATACTCCGTTCCCAAGCGCCTGGAATACAGAACCTGAAACGATCCCAAATCCGGCAAAGATGAAGCACAGGGAAATGATCCGGAGCGCCGGCACGCCGATAGCGACCATATGGTCTGAAGCGTCAAACAGGTTGCGCAGCATCCATTCCGGCAGGGTCTGGAACAGGATAAAACCGGCAGTCATAATAGATACTGCGATCAGAACACTGATCTGAATCGTCTGGATGATGCGCTTTTTATGCCTTGCGCCATAGTTGTAGGCAATGATCGGGATCATGCCGTTGTTCAGTCCGAATACCGGCATGAAGATAAAGCTCTGGAGCTTAAAGTACACACCGAATACAGCAGCGGCAGTGGATGAGAACATCAGCAGGATCTTATTCATGCCGAACGTCATAACAGAGCCGATGGACTGCATAATAATAGAAGGAATGCCTACCTGGTAGATGGCGGCAATGGTCTTTTTGTGAGGCCGGAACTTCCGCATATTAATATTAATTTCCGGATTTTTCCTGATATTAAAGTAAAGTGACATGGCTACTGCAATGAGCTGTCCGATTACCGTTGCTATGGCTGCTCCTGCGACTTCAAGCCTTGGCAGTCCAAAAAGCCCGAAAATCAGGATTGGATCCAGAATAATATTAATAATTGCGCCGATCCCCTGGGTGATCATGTTATATATGGTATTTCCGGTAGACTGAAGCAGCCGCTCAAAGGTGATCTGCATAAAGATACCTACGGACAGGCTGCAGATGATAGTCAGGTACTGAGTACCATATTGTACGATTTTTAGGTCGTTTGTCTGTATGGAAAAGAAGAGGTGCGCTCCGAAGATACCGAAAAGTGCAAATACAAGGCAGCTTATGATACTTAAGAAAATACCGTTTTTAGCGGCCCGGTCAGCGCCTTTAAAATTCTTTTCTCCAAGATTCCTGGATAACAGTGCGTTAATGCCGACGCCGGTACCGGAGGCAACCGAGATCATAAGCGTCTGGATCGGAAATGCCAGGGATACGGCAGTCAGAGCCTCCTCGCATAGCTTGGCGACAAACATACTGTCAACAATGTTGTACAGAGCCTGTACCAGCATGGAAATCATCATGGGAAGTGACATAGAAATCAGTAATCTGGGGATGGGCATAACGCCCATTTTGTTTTCCTGCCTTATGGTTTCTTCCATATGTATGCCTCCTTTTTTGCTGTTTTATTTATAGACATGTCTGCCATTATAGCATCAAAAAATTTATATTGCAATAAGCAACATACTGGATATGGCCATTTCATATAAATGAGTGTAAGGAACAGGAACTTGGGAAATGCTATGAAACAAACCGGGAGACCGATCAAGAGGGAAGGGCTGCTCATGCTGGTGTATATGCTGTGCCTGGGGATGTCCGGAGGTTTTGCCCTCCATCAGAAATATCAGAATATAGAGCGGGAAGAAGAGATAAAGGTAGAAGACGTGCGGGAAGCAGCGGCCTATGTGAGCGCGTCGGTTCAGGAGGAGGGAAAAAAGATTGCCATTACCTTTGACGACGGCCCCAGCAGCTGTACGCCAGAACTTTTAGACGGGCTGAAGGAGAGGAATGTCAAAGCGACTTTTTTTCTGATCGGGCAGAATGCAGAGAAGTATCCGGACATTGTAAAGCGTCTGGACGAGGAGGGGCATCTGATCGGAAACCATACCTATCATCATGTGGAAATTACAAAGGTACCGGAGAATGAGGCGTCTGATGAGATCTTAAAGACCAATGAAGTGCTCACGGAGATTACAGGGAAAGAAGTGCTGTATATGAGACCGCCTTTTGGAGCGTGGCAGAAGGAGCTGGAATTACAGATGCCGGTGCTTCCGGTGATGTGGACGATCGATCCGCTTGACTGGACTACGGAAAACGCAGATGAGATTGTAAATAAGGTAGTGACGGAGGCGGAAGAAAATGATATTATCTTATTGCATGACTGTTATAAAAGCTCTGTAAATGCTGCGCTGAGGATCATCGATCTGCTGCAGGAGGAGGGCTTTGAATTTGTAACGGTAGATGAATTGATCATGAACTGACTGGGAACGGTACGCTTTTCCCGGCGGCGGCAGGCTGTGGGGAATGCAGGGTACAGAGTGAGGATAGGAGTTGACGGTATGGATTTATTTGAATATGCGAGAGAACAGAATATGGAAAAGGATTCGCCGCTGGCATCGCGTTTAAGGCCCGCCACTCTGGAAGAAGTGGTGGGCCAGCAGCATATAATAGGAAAGGACAAGCTTTTATACCGCGCGATTAAGGCGGACAAGCTAAGCTCTATTATTTTTTACGGGCCTCCGGGAACAGGTAAAACAACGCTGGCAAAAGTGATTGCCCATACCACCAGCGCAGAATTTACGCAGATTAATGCAACTGCCGCAGGGAAGAAAGATATGGAGGCGGTCATAAAAGAGGCTCAGGACAGGAAAGGAATGTATCAGAAAAAGACGATCCTTTTTATAGATGAGATCCACAGGTTTCACAAAGGGCAGCAGGATTATCTGCTTCCTTTTGTGGAAGACGGAACCATCATCCTGATAGGGGCGACTACTGAGAATCCTTATTTTGAAGTGAACGGGGCGCTTCTTTCCAGATCTATTATCTTTGAACTGAAACCTTTGGGGAAAGAGGATATTAAAACGGTTCTTAAAAGAGCGGTTTATGATGAAAGAAAAGGAATGGGAAGCTATCATGCGGAGATTGATGAGGATGCGCTGGATTTTCTGGCAGATATTGCCGGGGGAGATGCGAGAAACGCGCTGAATGCAATAGAGCTTGGGATATTAACGACTGCAAGGAGCAAAGACGGGAAGATACACATTACTATAGATGTGGCGTCGGAATGTATTCAGAAGAGGGTTATCCGTTATGATAAAACAGGGGATAACCATTATGATATCATTTCTGCATTTATTAAGAGCATGAGAGGCTCCGACCCGGACGCATCTGTTTATTATCTGGCAAAGATGCTGTATGCCGGTGAGGATATTAAATTTATTGCCAGGAGGATCATGATCTGTGCCGCTGAGGATGTGGGGAATGCAGATCCTATGGCGCTTACGGTGGCGGTATCTGCGGCACAGGCGGTGGAACGGACCGGGATGCCGGAAGCACAGATCATCCTCTCCCAGGCGGCTCTGTATGTGGCGGCGGCGCCTAAAAGCAATTCTGCCGTAAATGCCATATCTGCGGCTATGGAGAACGTAAGGCGGTACCAGACGACAGTTCCGGCACATCTTCAGGATGCGCATTACGGCGGAGCCGGAAAGCTTGGCCGGGGGCTGGATTATAAATATTCCCACAATTATCCCAATCACTATGTAAAACAGCAGTACCTGCCGGATGAGATCAGGGACGCCAGGTTTTATGAGCCGGGTGACAACGGGTATGAGAAACAGATCAAAGAGTGGATGGCCTATATCCGGAAGTAGACGGCCTGCCGGCGTGCGGACTGAGACGGATGATAAAAAGGATAATAAAAAAAGTATAAACAGTGTTGACAAATGAAAAACCTAGTGTTAGATTAGTAACTGTAAAGATTAGCACTCGAATTTAGTGAGTGCTAATAAAAAAGGAGATTGCTGATATGCAGGCAAGAGAGATTCTTGGTGAGAGAAAACTGACAATATTACATGCGATCATCAAGACATATCTGGAGACTGGGGAACCAGTAGGTTCCAGGACGATTTCCAAATATTCGGATCTGAACTTAAGTTCAGCCACGATCCGTAACGAGATGGCAGACCTGGAGGAGCTTGGTTATATTCTGCAGCCCCATACGTCCGCGGGACGGATACCTTCTGATAAAGGCTACCGCTTATATGTAGATATGCTGATGGAGGAGAAGGAACAGGAATTAACGGAGATGCAGGAGCAGATGCTTGAAAAAGCAGATAAGATGGATCAGCTTCTGAAGCAGGCGGCAAAGGTTCTGGCTAATAGTACGAACTACGCTACGATGGTCTCTACACCCAGGAGCGGCGCGAACAGGATCAAATTTATCCAGCTTTCCCAGGTGGATGAAGAACAGATCATTGCAGTCATCGTATTGGGTGGGAATGTGATCAAGAATAAGATCATCAGCATGGAGGAGCCATTAAGCAATGAGAATCTGCTGAAGCTGAATATGCTTCTGAATACAACGCTTAACGGCGTGTCTATTGAGGAGATCAATCTTGGCCTGATCGCCAGGCTGAAGGAACAGGCCGGAATCCACAGTGCGGTAGTCAGCCATGTGCTGGACGCGGTAGCAGATGCGATCCAGATAGACGAGGATATGCAGATCTACACCAGTGGGACAACGAATATTTTCAAATATCCAGAGCTGTCAGATAAGCAGAGCGCTCAGGAGATCATCAGCGCCTTTGAAGAGAAACAGCAGCTTACCGAACTGGTGACGCAGACATTATCCCAGGAGGAGAATACGGGGATCCAGGTATATATCGGTAATGAGATGCCGGTGCAGAATATGAAAGACTGCAGTGTGGTAACCGCAACCTATGAATTAGGAGATGGCATGAAGGGAACAATCGGTATTATAGGACCGAAACGGATGGATTATGAACATGTATTAAAATCGCTGAAAAGGCTGCAGGGCGAACTGGATGCGATTTTCCATAAAAAAGTTTAGATAGAAAGGTGGATTACCATTGGATAAAGAAAAAGACATGAACCAGGAAAAAACCCAGGAAGATATGGTAAAAGAAGCCGTAGAGGAAGCTAAGAAAGCAGCAGGGGAGACGGCAGAAGAGAAGGCGGCAGACGCCGGTACAGATGATCAGGCCGGAGCGGAGGAAGCAGAAGAAACGGCAGAAGCCGGGGCAGGAGAAGATCCGGATACAGAAACGGCTGAAGCCGAGGCAGGAGAAGATCCAGATACAGAAACGGCAGGTTCCGGGGAAGCTTCCGGTGAGAAAAAGGGCAGGTTCTTTGGCAAGAAGCCTAAGAAAGACAAGAAAGACGAGAAGATAGAGGAGCTTACCGATAAGCTGGCTCGTCAGATGGCAGAGTTTGATAACTTCCGCAAGCGTACGGAGAAGGAGAAATCCCAGATGTACGAGATAGGTGCGAAAGATATCATAGATAAGATTCTTCCAGTAGTAGACAATTTCGAGAGAGGTCTTGGAGCAGTCGCTGAGGAGGAAAAAGAAAATCCATTCGTCCAGGGAATGGATAAGATATATAAGCAATTAATGACCACCCTGGAGGAGATCGGCGTAAAGCCGATCGAGGCAGTTGGTCAGGAATTTAACCCGGATTTCCACAATGCAGTGATGCATGAGGAGAATGAGGAATTCGGAGAGAATATTATTTCCGAAGAATTTCAGAAGGGTTATATGTACCGTGACTCCGTAGTGAGGCACAGCATGGTAAAGGTTGCAAATTGACCCAGAGCACTTAGCGGGTTTTTCGAGCTTAGTGGGAGGGCCGTTCAAGGAACTTAGCGAAGCATTGAATACTTGGCGAGGTTTTTTCGAGCCTGGTATGAAAGTTCACCCTTGTGGTGTGTGTTTGAGCTTAGTGAATTGAACTTCCTTAATGAAGATCTTAATATAAGTAGAGTAGGAGGAAAATAAAATGGGAAAAATAATTGGTATTGATCTGGGTACAACAAATAGCTGCGTAGCCGTTATGGAAGGCGGGCAGCCGACAGTTATCGCAAACACAGAGGGAGCAAGGACTACGCCGTCTGTCGTTGCATTTACAAAGACAGGAGAGCGTCTGGTGGGCGAGCCGGCAAAGCGTCAGGCAGTAACCAATGCGGAGAAGACGATTTCTTCTATTAAGCGGGAGATGGGCAGCGATTACAAGGTGAAAATTGACGACAAGAGATACTCCCCGCAGGAGATCTCTGCTATGATCCTGCAGAAGATGAAAGCGGATGCAGAAGGTTACCTTGGCGAGAAGGTGACGGAGGCAGTTATCACGGTTCCGGCATATTTTAATGATGCACAGCGTCAGGCTACCAAGGATGCAGGTAAGATCGCAGGCCTGGATGTAAAGCGTATCATCAACGAGCCTACGGCAGCAGCCCTGGCGTATGGCCTTGACAATGAGAAAGAGCAGAAGATCATGGTATACGACCTTGGCGGCGGTACTTTTGACGTATCTATCATTGAGATCGGCGACGGCGTTATTGAGGTACTTTCTACTGCCGGCAATAACAGGCTTGGCGGCGACGATTTCGACCAGAAGATTACAGATTACATGCTTGCAGAGTTCAAGAAGCAGGAAGGCGTGGATCTTTCCAACGATAAGATGGCGCTCCAGAGACTGAAGGAGGCTGCAGAGAAGGCGAAGAAGGAATTGTCTTCTGCAACGACTACGAATATCAACCTTCCGTTCATTACCGCGACAAGCGAAGGACCGAAGCATTTTGATATGAACCTTAGCAGGGCAAAATTTGATGAACTGACACATGACCTTGTAGAGAAGACGGCAGAGCCGGTTACCAGAGCATTGTCTGACGCGGGGATCACATCCTCTGAGCTTGGGCAGGTACTGTTAGTAGGCGGTTCCACACGTATCCCGGCG
>CAZGVY010000114.1:0-6953 GCA_964529215.1 uncultured Mordavella sp.
GAATCTTAGGCGCGAAGGCGTTCCTGAGCGCCTTAGTTTCCGTAAATTGGTAGTTCATCGTAATGTTGCTCCGTCTGATTGATATAAGCCTTCTTCATTCCGTTTCCATCAAAACATCCAAATGTTTCACGTGAAACATCAAATCCTTTGTCTCACAGAATAAATCAAGATAAAATAGCAAAGTAAAAGAGCCATCTTTTAATGCAATGGCTCTTTTGCAGGCATTCCTGTCCTTCTTGGGTATTTTTTTTCTGTATGACAAACTTTTTTTATTAAAACAAGCGCTCTATGAATATCTGTACCCGGCAATTCAAATTGAAAAACATCTAAAATTTGTCCGCCCAGCATATTGATCGCGTTTTTTGAGTTATTTAATTCTTCTTCTATATCTCCGGATTTGTAAGATATGAAAAAGCCATCCTTTTTAACATACGGCAAACAGTATTCAGAAAGTATGGAAAGATTTGAAACTGCGCGCGAAACACACAGGTCATACATTTCTCTATGCTGTTTGATCCTGGCATATTCCTCAGCTCTTCCGTGAAATACTTCAATATTTTTTAATTCTAACTTATCGATAACAGCTGATAGGAACCTGGTTCTTTTATTCAAGGAATCGAGTAAGGTTACACGGATATCTGGAAAAGCAATTTTTAAGGGGATACCGGGAAATCCGGCGCCTGTACCTATATCAATCATCGTTTCGACCGTATTCATATCAATAGCATATACAACTGATAAACTATCAATAAAATGCTTTACGATTACATCCTCATACTCAGTTATACCAGTAAGATTCATCACTTTATTCCATTCGATAAGGATATTATAATATTCATCAAACTGTCTGGTCATCCTGTCCGTCAGATCAATCTGAAGCTTATCCGCCATTTCATTTAACATGAGATTCATTTTCTTCCTCCCAAATAAACCAGAAGAACTGAAATATCAGCAGGAGATACTCCAGATATTCTGGAAGCCTGCCCGATAGAAACAGGTTTTATCTCTTTTAATTTCTGTACAGCTTCTATACGGAGGCTCTTAATAGAATCATAATCAATATCTTCTGGAATACTCTTATACTCTAATTTTTTAAATTGTTCGATCTGTCTTTTCTGACGCTTAATATACCCTTCATATTTGATATTAATATTAACCTGTTCCTCTATTTCTTCTTTTAATTCAGCCGGAAATGAAGGTCTGTCAAGATCGGCAGGTTTCAAAATACTATAATTAAGTTCAGGGCGCCTGATTAATTCTTTTAAAGAAATTCCAGACACCAGCTGTGTACTGTGATATTTACTTAAAAGATCCTGAACCTGGTCAGAGGTTCCTATATACACATGGGATACTCTTTCTATTTCATTTTCAATCAGCTTTTTCTTTTCTAACAGTCTTTGATATCTTTCCTCCGGGATCAAGCCTATCTTATATCCAATATGTGTAAGCCGCAGATCAGCATTATACTGTCTCAAAAGAAGCCTGTATTCCGCTCTGGACGTCATCATACGATATGGTTCATGGCTTTCTTTTGTAACCAGATCGTCAATTAATACTCCAATGTATGCCTCCGATCTGTCCAGAACGATCCCTTCTTTTCCCTGGAGCATTCTTGACGCATTAATCCCGGCCATCAGTCCCTGCGCTGCAGCTTCTTCGTAACCGGAACTTCCGTTAAATTGTCCTCCGCTGAACAGGCCTTTAATATTTTTAAATTCAAGCGTAGGAAGAAGCTGTCTTGCATCAATACAATCATATTCGATCGCATAAGCATTTCTGACAATTTTTACATGTTCCAAACCAGGTACCGTCCGATACATGGCATACTGCACATCCTCAGGAAGTGAGCTTGACATACCTCCAATATACATTTCATTGGTATCAAGTCCCTCTGGTTCGATAAATACCTGGTGCCTGTCCTTATCTGCAAATTTAACCACTTTATCCTCAATAGAGGGACAGTATCTTGGTCCGGTTCCTTCGATCATCCCGGAAAATAAAGGAGACCTGTCCAGATTATCCCTGATAATAGTATGAGTTTTTTTGTTTGTATAAGTAAGCCAGCAGGATTCCTGATCCTTTTGAACTGTTTCTGGATCCGTAGTAAAAGAAAAAGGAGTGATCCTCTCGTCCCCAAACTGTTCTTCCATTTTTGAAAAATCTATAGAATTTTTATCAATCCTGGCCGGGGTACCTGTCTTGAAGCGGTACATTTTAATCCCTAATTCTTTCAAAGACTCCGTAAGGTAATTTGCAGCCTGTAATCCATTTGGCCCGGTATTCATGCTGACGTCGCCATAAATACATCTGGCTCTCAGATAAGTACCTGTACACAGGATAACTGCTTTACATGAATAGATGGCTCCCGAATAAGTCTGTATACCCGTAATCCTTTGTTCCTCTGTAAGTATCCTGACAACCTCCTGCTGTCTGATATCCAGATTCTCCTGGTTTTCAAGCGACTGTCTCATTGTACGGCTATAGCTTCCTTTATCAGCCTGAGCACGGAGGGAATGTACAGCAGGGCCTTTTGATTTATTTAACATTTTAGACTGTATAAAAGTACGGTCAATAATCTTTCCCATTTCCCCGCCAAGTGCATCCACTTCCCTGACCAGATGTCCCTTTGAGCTTCCTCCGATATTTGGATTACATGGCATCAAAGCAATACTATCCACGCTTACCGTAAATATAACCGTTTGAAATCCCAATCTTGCAGTCGCCAGAGCCGCCTCACATCCCGCATGTCCCGCTCCAACAACAACCACATCATAACCGTCCTTATTTTCCCATACAGAATTTGCTGAAAATTTCATGAATCAGATCCTCTCCTATTGTATCCCCTGTTATTGCTCCAAGCGCCTCATATGCATCCATCAGATCAATGGAAAAGAAGTCCTCAGGCATATCAGAGGCAATGCTTTCCAGAACTTTTTTCAGGCTTTCATATGCATCCGTCAATGCCGATTTCTGCCGCTCGTTCGTAATATAGATCTCTGAATTAAAAGAAAGATCTCCATGATAATATTTTTCCTTTAAAACAGATTCCAGATCATCCAGTCCTTCTCCGTTTCTGGCAGATATATTTATAACAGGGATCTGAAATTGACTGCACGCCGGATTTACACTGTAATACATCTTTTCTATATCATCAATTCCGGTCACCTGCTCCAGATCCGATTTATTAAGCAGGATGATCGTATTTTTATTACTAATATATTCAAATAATTTTCTATCATTTTCATCCAGGGCTACAGAAGAATCTATCACATAAAGAATCAAATCAGATTCTTTTGCACAACTTAATGCTTTATCCACGCCAATTTTCTCTACAATATTCTGTGTATCCCTAATTCCAGCAGTATCGGTGATATTTAATGATATTTCGTGAAGCTGTATATGCTCCTGCAGAATATCCCTGGTAGTTCCCTCGATATCCGTAACAATAGCCCGGTCTTCCCCAAGAAGGCTATTTAAAAGAGAGGATTTTCCCACATTAGGCCTTCCCAGTATTACCGTATATATTCCTTCTCTTATGATCCTTCCGCCAGAAAAAGAATCAATCAATTTCCTGATATCCTTCATGATATCTCCGATTACTGGCTGTAAGCTGTCTCCATATCCATTAACATCTATATGCTCCGGATCATCCAGGGCAGCCTCAATATATGCCGTATGATAAAGGATCTTTTCCCGGATCTCAGATATTTTTTCTTTAACGGAACCTCTTAACTGACCCAGAGAATTTTTCAATGCATATTCATTCTTCGACTGGATCACGTCAATAACTGCTTCCGCCTGAGACAGATCGATCCTGCCATTTAAAAAAGCTCTTTTTGTAAATTCTCCTGGTTCAGCCGGCCTTGCGCCATATTTGATCAATGTATCCAGAATTTTCTTTACAACATAAATTCCGCCATGACAGTTGATTTCTACCGTATCTTCTCCGGTATAACTCTTTGGCCCCCGCATAAGCATTACAAGAACCTCGTCGATAACTTCCTCTCCGTCAGCGATATATCCATAATGAATTGTATATCCCTTCTGATCCGATAATCTTTTTTTATTTTTCCCACGATATACTTTATCTGCAATTGCAAAAGACTGTTCTCCACTCATGCGTACGATACCAATCCCTGACTCTGTAACAGCAGTAGCGATCGCTGCAATCGTCTGAATACCGCTTTCTCTCATAAAGAGCCTCCTCATTATATGATCCAAAAAATACATGCCTTACTGCAGATCTATATTTTCCCGGTTTATAATGGCATAAAATAAGTAGGAGTAACCTCCTACTTAGTATTTTATATGAAAAATTATCTTCTTACAAGTGTAACAACAACTCTGCGGTAAGGTTCCTCTCCTTCACTGTGAGTCGTAACACTTTTATCTGATTGTAATGCAGAATGAATGATCCTTCTCTCATATGGATTCATTGGTTCCAGTGATGCGGATTTTCTCGTTCTTTTAACCTTATGAGCTATGTTTTTTGCAAGATTTTCAAGAGTTTCTTTTCTTCTTCTTCTATAATCTTCTGTATCCAGTTTAACCCTTACATATCCTTCCTGCATCTTGTTGGCAACCCGGTTTGTAAGATATTGCAGGGAATCAAGGGTTTGTCCTCTTTTACCGATCAGAACTCCCATATTATCCCCATCCATATTTATACATAATGCTCCATCCTCGTCGATTGAAGAAGTAATCTCTACCTTCATATCCATGGCAGAGAGTACATTATTTAAAAATTCAACACAGGCATTAACCGTTGCATCCTCTACCTTTGCAAGCTCAATATTCTTTCTTTCCGAGGGCTGCTTCTTTGCTTTTTCAGGCTTATCACTCTTTGCCGGTTTTTCAGGTTTGTATTCTTTTTCCGGCTGCTTTTCGTCATTTACCGGAAAATCTTCATTTCCGACATGTTCTTCTTTCTTAAGTTCTTTTTTTGTTTCCTGTTTTGTATCCTTGTAATTCTGTTTACTGCGGTTTTTATCTTTATGATTCTTCTTATCTTTTTTCTTCTTATTATCTTTCTGGATATTATCTGGATGTATATCCTTCATGACTTCTTTTACCGTATCAGAAAAATCAATCACCGGATCTTCAATATCCTGCTTTTCAATCTTACGCCGGGCCTTAATAACAGCCTGCTTCATACCAAACCCAAGAAAACCTGTACTTCCCTTTTCGATCACATCATAATCTAAATGATCACTTGTTACACCTAATTGAACCATTGCCTCTGTTATAGCATCATCAAGCGTTTTTGCAGATACTGTAATTTCTTCCATTTTTTGTTTAACCTCCAATACTTGTCAAACCTTATAAACAACTATTTCTTATTTTTATTAAATTCATTTACCATATTAGCTTTAGCTGAAAGACTCCCTGGCTTTGCATTCTTTCTCTTTTCTTCTGCCTGCTTTATTTTTTCGCTCTTTTCTGATGCATCTTTAATCTCTGCTTTTGCTGAAGAACGGATAGACTTTGTATTCGTCTGTGCCATAGCGTTGATCTTTTCAGCTCTTTCTCCCCGTTTTGCACGTTTTTTTGCTGCTTTTTCCTTATTCTTTTCAATCAATTCCTCTGGAGAAATATTCTTCAGGCTTTTATTGATCAATACGGTCTGCACACACCTTACAATTGCACTGAATATCCAGTATATACCGATACCAGATGATAAGGTAAATACCATAAACATTGAAAATATAGGCATTGTCAGATTCATAGTCTTCATCGTGCCGTTCATCGGATTATCCTTATCTATCTGCTGTCCTGAAACAGCCTGGGATAACTTAACGCTTCCATATTGTGTTAAAGCAGATAATACTGGAAGCGCCAGACATGTAACCACTATAATCCACGGCGCTATATCAAAGGTATCTCTTGCCTGCATTATCTGAGACGGAGACATGGACATATTAGGGATTGTTAAGAATCTCTGTACATCTCCTGCCGCATTTTTTACAGCAGGTACATACCTTTCCATATCATAGATAACCGGATATAAAGCAAAAAGAAGCGGCATCTGGATCAGCATTGGAAGACATCCGCCTGTCATAGATGTTCCATATTTATCATAAATCTGCTGGATCTCTTCCTGCTGTTTCATCATGGAAGCCTGATCTTTTTTATTTTTATATTTTTTCTGAACTGCCTGTACCTCCGGATTGATCAAAGCCATAAGCTTAGAACTTTTCTGCTGCTTGATGGTAAGCGGCATCATAAGCATATACACAATAATCGTATATATTATGATCGACCAGCCGATCAGACCGTGATCCGTCGGCAGTAAATTATCCAGCGTATTATAGATAAAATTCATTACCTTGCCCAGCAGCCATGCGATCTGACCGATAATTGGCCAATTGGCGGCAGTTAATAAAGTACCCATATTTAATTCCTCCATTTATAGTACCGGATATGCTTTTCATTTTCCAGCGGAACTGGATCATATCCTCCTTTTGAAAAGGGGTTGCATCTCAATATTCTCCATACAGCCAGCCTCGTTCCCTTTAAAGCACCAAATCTTTCAATTGCTTCCACTGCATATCTGGAACAGGTAGGATAATACTTACAACAGGAGTATCCTTTTATTGGCGATATATATTTCTGATATAATCTGATTAATTTAATGAATATTTTCTTTAACACATACAACTCCACTTAGCGGCCGGTTATCTTATGAAGCTTACTCAGATGAATAAGTGCGCTTTCTATTTCTCTGAAACTTTTATCCTTTGCTCCTGTTCTTGCAATGACCACGATATCATAACCGCGCAGATACATTTCTTCATTTAACCGGTAGCTTTCTCTTAATAACCTCACGATACGATGTCTTACAATACTGTTTCCAACCTTTTTACTAACGGAAAATCCAATTCTGTTTTTATCCAGTTCATTCTGAACCGTATACATTCCCAGATATTTATTAGCTTTGGAATTTCCTTTCTTAT
>CAZGVY010000115.1:0-6832 GCA_964529215.1 uncultured Mordavella sp.
GAATTTTGTTTGATACTTAGAAATTTGAATTATGGTTCAAAAGATATTGAAGATGCTTTAGTTGTGGAAACTACTGACAAAGAGAGATATTATCTTAACCAAGATGGTCAGGATATGGATAAGATGATAATTGATTTTTGCAGGGAACCTAAATCAATTATGGAGATTATGGATCATTGTGGATTTAAAAGCAGAACAAGTTTTAGAAGAAATTACTTACAAAAAATGTTAGAAAATGGAACATTAAAAATGACCATACCCAATAAGCCATCAAGTAGGAATCAAAAATATTATTCGTAGACATTATCTTAACCATATCCTGACCAAAATGGTTAGGATATGGTTAAGATATAGATAAACAAAATTGACAATAGAAATATGACAACACCATGGTAACAAAAATCTGCAAAACTTCAGATACAAGGTGTTTATCAAAGAAAAACACCGAAAAAGTCCTGAAAATCACGCAAAATCACCTTGATTTCCTCCACAAAAAACCGTGAGGGTGGTAGAACAGTTGGTTCAGGCCGTGTAGCTAAGATTATTGAGTAATTAGTGAAAAGCTAGATTTTATGGGGCTTTCCGAGAAATCGGGAAGCCCTTTTTCCTTGCATAAAACTGGAGAATAAGGTTTGGCGGTGCCAAAACGGTGCCAAGAAATGAAGCAGCCGATGAATCGGAATGTCCATTGTCATAATATATAATTACATCATCGAATGAATTGAAAAATGCTTCGTTAGATCTCAGCACTTCTGCAATAGCTTTTGATACTTTAGCAGTAATTGTAATAACATCTGGACATGCTGATTTCTTAATAGCTATGCAATTGTATTGAAAATCAAGTTTTCTGGCAAAATGGAACAACGCGTTAAAGAGCTGCTTACGTTCTTTCATTAAATCATGCATGTAAACGGATTCTCTACGAATCAGAGGACCAGTATGTATGGCATGATCGGAATAGCCTAAATTATTTAGATGAGTATCAAAATTCTTGATGTTATCAGATATATCGAAAGACTGATTGTGGAGCACCATTGATACAAGATAGTATGGCGCATGTGACTCATAGGGTCCGAAATCACCAGATTCATCGATAAAAACACTTAGTATATTCTCTGCCATGTTTATCCTTTCTTAAGTAATGTAAAAAAATAGCGGGGAAATTCCCCGCCTTTCGGTGGACCAGGGTCTTTCGACCAGCCCAAAGTCAAACACCGTTGACATATTGTATGTAAATCATAAAGCATTTATTCCAAAATGTCAAGAGTAACCAACCTTTTATTTGTTTATTTCCACTTTGAATAAGCAAAAGCAGATTTTAGTCTTTCACAGGAGTTTGACACCCTAGCTCCTGAACAATACTCGCAAAGCCTATACAGTCTGAAACATGGTTCTAGCACCATGTAGATAAGACAGACAAAAAGAAAATCTGATTGGCGCCAAGAAATCTTGTTATACCAGTGAAAGAATTATCCCGGAAACAACGGCAGCCGAATAGAGAAGCCCCATGATATATAAGTTCTCTTTCAGAGTTTTATTGATCTTAAACAGGACAAGAAGCCCTATTCCGGCGTTTGTGCAGAGACCGGATACGACGGAGGCGAAGGAAAGGGCGCCATTCAGATATAATCCGGTTAATAATACAGAAACGGCACAGTTTGGAATAAAACCGATCAATGCAGTAAAAAATGGCTGGAAGATGCTTCCATCCAGTAAAAAAGTAGAAATGGCGTCAATTCCAGTCAGGGTGATCAGTAGATTTAAAATTCCTGAGAAGATAAAAATATATCCAAAGAGCCTCAGGGTATGGTTAAGTGCAGGCATGAGAATGCCGTGATGATCATGGCACCCGCAGTGATGGCACAGATCCCCGATATGTTTCTCCGGGACGATGCGCCTGGCCAGGAAGAAGTCCGCGAAATAGCCCGCCGTCACTGCAATGATCAGCTTGGCAGCCAGCAGGCGGCAGACAGCTTTCATATTTCCAGGCTGCCCCATCAGGATAATAACAGCCTCATCAGAGGTCGAAAGAAATACGGCAAGTAAGGTTCCCAGAGAGATAACGCCTCCGGAGTATAGATTGGCGGCCATTGCAGAGAATCCGCACTGGGGAATACAGCCCAGGACAGCTCCGGCAATAGGGCCTGTGTAGTTTAATTTTGCAAAAATTTTATTTATAAATACAGCAGAGTGGTGTTCAAGTGTTTCTAACAGCAGGAAAGCAATAAACAAAAAGGGAAGCATGCGTATGCTGTCCTGAAGCGTATCTATAAATATATCTGATAATATCGTCATTCTTTTACCTCGGCATAGTTACTGTGATTTTATGAATTTAAAAATCATCTTAACAATTTGCCTGAGGAATGTCAAGCATTTCCCTTCTTAAAGGGCAGCATGCATTTGAAAACTATTTTCAAACTGCCCTCAGTGTACAAGGGCGCAGATCATCTTATACCTGAGGGCATAGTAAATATGTGTATGGATTTTATTTTACGGTAACCACTGCTCTGTCCCGGAGAAAATCAAAATTATCAAAAACTCCGTCCAGCATCACTACACAGGGTCCGCTTGGTACAAGCCCGCCGGACAGGTCGATGGTGCAGGATCCATGTCCCTTCAGGTGTTCATTTACTTCATTGCCCAGAGCCACCACGTACAGGCTCGTGCTGCCGATCGTAAATTCATCCCCTTCCTTCAGCGGTTCCACTGGAAGCCCTCCGTCAAAATGTACGGTAAAGTCTCTCATATCCTTCCGTTTTCCTTCGATTACCAAATCAAATTGTTTTGATGATTCGATCAATTCTTTTACTTCGCTGCCTACCTCTGATATTCTGATTTTCCACTTCATGTGTGATTCCCTCCCTGTAAGTTTGTCAGGACAACAGCTCGCGGGCACAATCCACATCGATGATCAATATATTGACATATCCTCCCTTGATACAGGCATTTAAAACTTCCCGTTTCCCGGCTCCTCCCGTGACCAGAACCCGGTTTGCTGTCTGCCGGTACTGCTCCATGGAAATTGCAGCTACCCGGCGGTTGAAGTCGTCAAAGGCTTCGGTTTTTCCTTCGCTGTCAATAAACCGGAGGACCAGATTTGCCGCAGCTCCCTGCTCTACATAATGTCCGGCCATTTCTTCTGTCACAAATCCCAGCCGTTCAATTGTCAGGTGCTGCAGGTTTTTGCTGCTCATGCGGGAAATGCCTGATATCACGGTATTTAGTTTTTTGAAATAATCAAATATATAACTTACAGATTCTTCTTTTAAGAATTCCTGCATCAAAGCTTCATTGGAAAATACTGCCGGTGAGAAAAAGGGGATGGATTTTCCACCGAACTTTCTTGCAAATGCTTCTGCCACCTGGCCAGACTGTACTTTATCTGTTCCCAGGCCTCCTACGATCGGAATGAAGGTGCAGTTCCGTTTTGCACATTCCAGCTTGGTGTGGGCAATGTTACGCAGAGTGCTTCCTACGGATACTCCTACATAATCCCCATCCTTTAACAGCCGGTTCAGATAGTCAGCCGCCCGTTCATTCAGCTTCGTGATCCGGTCTTCCTTGGAATCCAGGGGGCTGCTCTCAGCGACGATCACGTCTCTCAGATGGAATTTTTCCATCAGCGCCCGTTCCAGATCATCGTACATATACTGGCTTACATGATGTATCTTGATCTCGACAATTCCAAGCTCCCGCCCCATCTGCAGCATCCTTGAAACAGAAGATTTAGAAATTCCCAAATAATCAGCGATCTGATTCTGTCCTAGATTGTCCTCGTAATATAAGCTGCAACACTTATAGATCAGCCTATGGTCGTTTATGATTTTTCTCATTGTTTTCTCCCGGGAATGCATTTAAGTACTTACAGCTATATTATATGGTGACGGATCATAGAAAACAAGTTTCTGGTGCTGAAAATAAACGTAAATACTAATTTGTGAAAGGAATTTCTGAAATTTATTTCTATAATGAAAAATTTATTTGCATCCTGAATAGATTTTCCATATGCAAAGCGCTGTATTTATCAATCATCCTGTATTTCAATATGGCAGTGTATGAATGTAATGATAGCCGGATCTTTCGGTTAATCAGAGAGTGTTTTTACTTGGGGGCGATAAACGGAAATAGATTGAAAAAGCGATAAAATAATGTTACATTAGAAAAAATGCTGATAAAGATCAGGAATATAGTTATATTTTTGGGGAAAATGATGAGGTATTCAAAAGCACTGGCAGAACCGGATAGCTGTGGCTTGAAACCGAAAAAGGATTGAAGGAGAAAAAGATGGGATTGAATGATGTACTTACAAAAATTAATGATGTGATGTATACCTATATATTGATCATTATGCTGGCAGGCGCCGGCGTTTATTTTACGATCAGAACCAGGATGGTTCAGCTGCGTCTTCTGAAGGACGGGATTAAGGCTATGCTTGAAAAGTCGGATGAAGTGGGAGAGGACGGGCGCAAGAAGGTTTCGTCCTTTCAGGCGCTTATGATTTCTACCGCGTCGAGGGTAGGAACCGGTAATATTGCAGGAATCGCAACAGCCATTGCCGCAGGAGGACCGGGAGCGGTATTCTGGATGTGGCTGATGGCAGTGCTGGGAGGAGCTTCCGCGTTCGTGGAAAGTACGCTGGCACAGATTTACAAGGTTAAGAAGGATGGAGTGTTCCGCGGTGGCCCATCTTATTATATGGAAAGGGCGCTTGGCAAACGGTGGATGGGGGTATTATTCTCTATTCTTCTGATCATTTGTTTCGCATATGGGTTCAATGGACTGCAGGCTTATAATATGTCCTCGTCGCTGCAGTATTATATTTCTAATTATTCAGAGACCAGGATTCCGATGATGGTCGGCCTGGCGCTGGCGGTACTGACAGGCCTGGTTATCTGGGGAGGCGTTCACAGGATCGGCTTCATTACTTCTGTAATCGTCCCCTTTATGGCCTGTATCTATATACTGCTTGGCCTTATAACAATGATTACTCACATAACGGAGCTTCCGGAAGTGTTTGGCGTAATATTTAGAAATGCATTTCATTTCCGGGCAATGGCGGGAGGTATGGCCGGAAGCGCTGTGGTAATCGGAATTAAGAGAGGATTGTTTTCCAATGAGGCTGGTATGGGAAGCGCGCCAAATGCATCTGCTTCAGCAGATGTGAAGCATCCGGTAACACAGGGGCTTGTACAGGTTATTTCTGTATTTATCGATACACTGCTGATCTGTTCCAGTACGGCGATGATGCTGCTGGTATCCGGCGTCCAGGGTGAGAGCGGTGTTTTGGATGGTATTCCTTATGTGCAGGCGGCGATCAAGTCTAATGTGGGAAGCTGGGGCATACATTTTATTACCTTTTCAATCTTTGCCTTTGCGTTCAGCAGCCTGATCGGGAATTATTATTATGCGGAATCTAACATCCTGTTTATCAAAGATAATAAACTGCTGCTTCATATCTTCCGGTCAACCTGCTGTATCGTGGTATTTCTGGGAGCACAGGCGGACTTTGGGCTGGTGTGGAATATAGCGGATATCACGATGGGAGCGATGGCGGTCGTGAATATCATTGCAATTTTCCTGCTGGGGGGAATTGCTATAAAAGCGCTCAGGCACTATGAGGAGCAGAAGAAAGCGGGAAAAGAACCTGATTTTAAGGGAGAAGATATCGGAATAAAGGGTACGGTCTGGAAATAGGGATATCCGGTCCGGTTCCGGATACGGAGCAGGAAAAAATACAAAAAATTATAAAAAACTATTGACTTTCCACCTTGTGGAAGCTGTATAACACAGGTACAGGCGTAAGAGACGGGAGGTGAATCCGGGTGCAGATCAAGCATGTAGAAGAGCTGGTTGGGATTACCAGGAAAAATATCCGGTTTTATGAGGATCAGGGACTTCTCAGCCCCCATAGGGCTGAAAACGGATACCGGGAATATCATGAGAAAGATATCCACTGTTTAAAGCAGATCAAACTGCTTCGGAAGCTTTCGGTTCCAATTGAAGATATCAAGCGGGTATTTTCTGGGGAGATCAGCCTGGATACCTGCCTGGAACGTCATCTGGAGGAACTGGAACGTCAGAAGAAGAGCCTGGAGCAGATACAGGAATTAAGCCGTAAGCTTATCGGCAGCCATGTTACATTAGAAAGGCTGGATGAAGATAGCTGCCTTGATGAGCTGGAGAGGCTGGAAAAGGAGGGTGTAAGGTTTATGGATGTGCATAGTACGGATACTCACAGAAAGAAAACGATAGGGGCGCTGATCGGCGCGGGAAGTATGATCGTTATTCTGACGGCTCTGATCGTAATTATGATATGGGCGCATTCGGAAGATCCGATTCCTATTGGGCTGCTGGTGTTTATCGTAGCGATACCGGCAGTTATGATCGCCGGGACACTGGCGTCGCTGGTTATAAGGATCAAAGAAATAAAAGGAGGAGAAGAAGATGAAGCTTCTAAGTATTGAACACATACCGGGACAGGATTTTGAGGCGCTGGGAATGGTAAAAGGCGCAGTGGTACAGACGAAGAATTTTGGCAAGGATTTTATGGCAGGCATGAAAACGCTGGTAGGCGGTGAAATTGCCGCGTATACGGAAATGCTGAATGAGGCCAGGCAGATTGCAGTGAAGCGTATGGTCGATGAAGCAAAAGAGATGGGGGCGGACGCAGTGATCGGTATCCGGTACGGCTCCGCGCAGATGATGTCCGGCGCTGCAGAGGTGGTTGCATATGGCACGGCCGTGCGGTTTAAATAATCTGCAGGTTCCGCTGCTTCAATTTGGTTTCCGAAGTTCTGTTTGACTGGAAAAAAAACACATTACATGGTATACT
>CAZGVY010000116.1:0-6795 GCA_964529215.1 uncultured Mordavella sp.
TTGACGCTCCAGATACTTGCCTTTCGCCTCGCTCCGCTCGGTCGCGAAAGCGGGGTATCTAAATTCCTGGTCGCTCCCTCTACACATAATCTGAAAAGCTTAACTGTCCTTCTACCTCCGCTCCACGATATAATTTGTTATACTCATTTCCCTGGTTCTTTACATATCTTGCTATTACTTCTTCATTTCCATGTGCACTTACTGTCGCCACATAGAACCCATCCGACCAGAATTCCCCTCCCCATAACTTCTTCTTTACATCTGGACACTGGTCAAACACTTCCCTTGCTGTTATACTTTTTATCACTCTTACAATTTCCGTTGGACTATATTTAGGCACTGACTGCACTAAAAAATGTACATGATCTTTATCTGTCCCAATCTCCAGAAAATAAATCGGATATCTTTTGGATATCTCCACGCAGGTTTCCTTCAGTACCTGATCTACTTTTTCATCTATCACTACTCTTCGATATTTTGCTGGTAAAACAAAATAATACATAAGCTTCGACACATTGTGGGATTTCCGTATATTTTTACTCATCCACACATCTCCTTCCCATTTACATTTTACCATCTTTTAGTACGTTGGGAAAGTTTGTTACGCCCCAAGGGGCGGGGAATGTACCCACCTATGATTCAAACTATTTTCACCCATATTTTTATTATACAATAAGAACTGGAATATAAAAAGACCCTCTAAAATGCAGAATCATTAAATCTTCCACATTTTCACAAGCAAAAAGCCCGGTCTGCACCGAGCTTTTCCACTATATTTTTGATTCTGCGAATGCTTATCTTCAAATATACTTTGCATACCCCGAATTTTTTTGCGTCTGCCGTACCGTCACTTTTTGCTCCAAACCACACATCGCAATCCTTCCGAATGCAAGTAGTGCTTTTCATATTCCTTTTTGCTCCCGAAGCATCCCCAATACTTTTACAGCGAAATACTTCTAACGCCCCTCATGCTACCGCAGCTTATTCTTTTTCAGGTTTACGCAGGTTACCAGATAAGAGAGCGTGACAACCAGCCAGACTACCGCTACTACGGTAATCGCCATAATTCCGGTATTAAAGAATAAATGCCCCAGCATCGTAAGCAATAGTAGTCCAGGAATGGTTC
Organism: uncultured Mordavella sp.; assembly: GCA_964529215.1. Lineage (GTDB taxonomy): Bacteria > Bacillota > Clostridia > Lachnospirales > Lachnospiraceae > Claveliimonas. The sequence goes on from CAZGVY010000116.1 coordinate 1,127, forward strand.
TGGTGATACAGATATATGACCGGTACGCACTTTTATAAATCAGTTCCTTTTCTGCCTCATCGCAGCTGTCCAGCCATTGCTGCTGAAACTTTCTTGATGAAGGATCCCCCTGTTTCTCTGGATATGCAGTCTGGATTACTTTTACAAAGCGCACCTGCCAGAATCCATCATATGCATAGCATGCCAGGAATATCAGGCAGGCCGCCAGCATATTTTGAGAATGCCCGTTCTCAATATAATTTAGCGAATATCCTGCAGACAGCACCAAAACGCATAGGATCTGGGACAGAAGGTTCATCACAGTCCCATAAGCTCCTGCCTTTTCTTCTTCGTATTCCCAGCGGTCGCATTCCTCGTCCTCCGTTCTCAGTATCTTGTTACAAAGGCTTCTCTGTTTCCTTAAATTCAGCTCCCCGTAAACAACGGATACTGCCGTAATTGCTAACAGTACCGGCACCATGATCTGCTGTATTCCTCTGAAAACGAATACCGCGCCGCCCTGGATAGAGCCTATCCTTCCATTCCCAAGGATTATCATTAATACAAATCCAAGTATTCCTCCTCCAACTGCCGAAAACAGCATGATAAAACCCATTCTTCTATATGAATTTGTCCCTTCAGTCTTCACATTGCTTTTCATCTGCCCCATCCTCCTCACAATATACAAATATATCTTCTACGGTTACCTTGCAAATCTTTGCAATTTTCAATGCCAGCGTCACCGACGGTGAATAATCACCCCGCTCAATCAGGCTGATCGTCTGTCTCGACACTCCCGCCAGCCTGCCAAGCTCTGTCTGATTGATTCCCAGTTCAGAACGGTATTTTTTTAAATAATTCAGCAATGCCAACGTATCATCTCCTCATTTTCCATTTTATTCAGGTACCTTTTTACCGGTTGACAGCTTTCTTTGTCAAATTCATTATATCAATGACAACTTTCTTTGTCAATCCCAAATGACAACTTTTTTTGTCATATTGTGAGGTGCCGATTCAAAGCACATGCTCATATGATCGGATATTACTATTTTCTCAGGGAGAAAAAGACTCTTCAACCGGATATCCATCCGCATCTTCAAAATGCCACCATTCTCCCTGATAGGGAATAAATCCGTTTTTTTGCATAAGTTCCTCCAGATAACGGGCATTTTCCGCCGCCTCTGCCGGACAGTCACTGTAATCCCGGTCGGCCTGGTCAGAAAAATCATCAAAACCTGTGGGCATCTCTACCTCCGACCCATCCTTATTTATCAATGTAAGATCGACCGTATTTCCTTTACTATGAGACGAATATCCTCCATAAGGGCTGGCTACATATTTAGGGACTGGGCAGATTTCCCACAGCTGGAACTGAGCACGGACCGGACGGAATGCATCCCATATTTTCAGCAGATAACCCTGCCGGGCTGCTTCTTCCTGTACATGTTTCAGCTTCTCAACCGTCCCATACCGCAGGTAAGCATCTTCAAAGTCATAAATAATCTCTCCGGTAAAATTATCTTGTGTGGCATATCTCAGATCAATAACAATATCCGGAATATACTCCTTTACCTTAGCAAACTGCTCCTTCGGAAGCGGTTTTTTCATATTTTCCAGAACGCCGCACATGATTTCCCCTGCTTCATCCAGCGCTGCAAATCCATATTCCGTTCCCGTGCTGCCAGGACTTACCTGCATGATCCCCTCTGTTTCCGCGCATCCACAGCAAACAGAAATGACCGCCATTATACACAGTATGGTTACGGCCAACGTACATTCCATTCTCAGTTTCATAACTTCCTCCCCTGTCTTACTATATTCTTCCGGCAGATTTTATCCTATGAAAATATTTTGTTTCCTAACATCATGAAAACCTGCCCCTGAAATCTTCAAGGGCAGGTCCGTCTTCTACGTTTATTATATTTAAGTTTAACAAATCAGAAAATCTCTGTCAATCACCAATTACAACTCATCTGAGTCCAATATAACTGTAAACGGTCCGTCGTTTGTAAGGCTTACTTTCATATCTGCTCCAAAACAGCCTCTTTCCACAATCCCCACCGTCTCTTTGCATTTCTCAATAATATATTCATACATCCTTTCTGCATGATCCGGCCGGCCTGCCCTGATAAAGCTTGGACGGTTTCCTTTCTTACAATCAGCATACAAAGTAAACTGAGAAATAAGAAGAAGCCCTCCGCCTACAGAACCCAGAGACAGATTCGTTTTTCCCTGTTCATCCTCAAATATACGGAGCCCGGTCAGCTTCTTTACCATCTTGTCCGCGGTCTCCTCCGTATCAGAATCAGATACCCCGATCAGCACCATAAATCCTTTTCCGATCGCCCCGGCCGTCTCTCCATTAATCTTTACATCCGCACATGTCACGCGCTGTACCACAAATCTCATTTTCCCGTCCCGCCAATTCTCTCAATAATATATTTCTGCACGTCATTCTTACTCATATTCAGGGAAATTGCCAGTTCTCCATACAGATTATCCTCTGCTGTACGCAGATACCTCTCGTCGCTTGCAGGGATCTTCTTGCCCTTCGCAATCCTGGCCCTCTTTCTTTCATATAATGTCTTGATCACCTTTACCCATTCCCGGTTATCACAGGTTCTGAACGCCTGCTTGAATATATCCTCTTTGCGCTTCTCGTTCTCAATTTTCAGCAGATCAATCTCGCGTATATCATCAATTAACTCATCAGCTTCTTCCTTTGAAGCCACCGGCCGCATAACAACCTTCTGGCTGTCTGCCGGGACATAAACTACACCGCCCTGGGAATACACCTTCGATAATGTATAATAATCCTTATTTCCGGCAGTCTTTGCTAATTTCAGCTTACCTACACTTTCTACTCTGCACACACCATGCTGGCCACATACAATATATGTTCCTGTCTCGAACATCTCCATTCTCCTTTCCCCGGCTACTTGGCCACTTTCCAACTTCTGCTCAGAATACATTCATCCAGTTTTTCATATTCAGGTCTCCTCAAATGAACAGACTCTTTACAAAAAGGTATGAAAAATCCGCTCGTCCTGTCTGCCAGCGATGCGGATCATCATTCCTATATTTCATTATAACAGAATTTTTGCAAATTTGTAAGTTATTTTATATATTTTTTTTACATTATTGCTCATTTCATATATTTACACTCAATTGTCATTCAAATTTTCTTCTTTTTCCCCGGAATCTGTGCCAGAATGATCGCTGCAAACATCATCACACATCCAGCCCCTTCTCTTACCGACAGGCTCTGTCCCAAAATCACCCAGCCGGCAAGCACAGAAATACTGGATTCCAGACTTAAGATCAGAGAAGCGACCGCCGGATTCATATTCTTCTGCCCCACGATCTGCAGCGTATATGCCACGCCGCTGGACATTACCCCTGCATAGAGGATCGGCCCGGCGCTTCTGATTACCGCCTCTGCCGTAGGAGCCTCAAACAGCGCCATAAAGGGCAGGGACAATACTCCCGCTACAATAAACTGAATACAGGCCATCTTAACCCCATCCGTCTTAGGGGCAAAATAATCAATCGTCAGAATATGTACAGAAAATATCAATGCACAAAGGAGCACATAGATATCTCCTTTCCCAATCGTAAATGTCTCCGTGATACACAGGAAATATAAACCTGCAAGCGCTAATACTACTGCCGCCCATATCTTCCATCCAATTTTTTTCTTCAGGAAGATTCCGAACACCGGGACAAGAACAATATAAAAAGCAGTGATAAACCCTGCCTTTCCAACCGTAGTATACTGGATCCCGATCTGCTGCAGGCTGCTGGCTGCAAACAGGCATAATCCACAGCAGATCCCGCCGGCTGCCAGCGTCTTCCTCACTTCCGGCTGCATAGCCTCCTCTTCTTTTCCTCCATCTCTTCCTTTTATCCAGTCCAGCAGTGCAATACAGGGAAGCAGTGAAATCCCGCCCACAAAACTGCGGATCCCGTTAAAAGAAAAAGGCCCAAGGTATTCCATCCCCACGCTCTGTGCTACAAATGCGGTTCCCCAAATAAATGCCGCCAGAAATAATATCAATCCATTCTTTGTTTTCATAGATCTGACCCCCATCTTCCGTACCCGTCTATCTTACCATACCTGCATAAAAATACAATATTTTCTTTCTCATTTTCTTATTGACAGCTTTTTCTGCTATTTCTATAATGAAGTGACATGACCTTTTAACATGTAATCATATTTATCAAGGAGGAACTGCCATGCATATCATATTTCATGAAAAAACCAAAACCTTTCACCTTTTTAACCATGAAATCAGCTATATTATGACCGTACTTCCAAGCGGGCATCTGGGACAGCTCTATTTTGGAAAATCCATCAGGGACCGGGAGGATTTCTCCCATCTTCTGGAAGACAGCATCCGGACCATCTCCTCCTACCCGTCTGAAGATCTGAACACGATGTCGCTGGAACACATCAAACAAGAATATCCCGTATATGGAACCACCGATTACCGCGAGCCTGCTGTGGAAGTCATTCAGACAAACGGCAGCCGTTTATCGGATCTTCAATATGCAGGCTATCAGATCATTAAAGGAAAGAAAAAACTTCCCCAGCTTCCTGCTACCTATGTAGAGAAAGAGGATGAGGCGATGACTGTGATAATTACACTGAAAGATCCGGTTACCGGCCTTGCAGCCAGGCTTCTTTATACCATATTTGCACAGGCTCCTGTCCTCACAAGAAGTGTGCATTTCATCAATCAGGGCAGTGAGATCCTGCACCTTGGCAGAGCTATGAGCCTGTCTGTAGATCTCCCCGACTGTGATTATGACTGGCTCCAGTTTTCCGGCGTCTGGGCCAGGGAACGCCATTTAAAGACCCGCAGGCTGGAACCCGGTATAACTTCTGTCGGAAGCCTGCGTGGAAGTTCTTCCCATGAACACAATCCATTTATTATATTAAAACGCCCTCATACGGATGAAATCCAGGGAGAGGCCATCGGCTTCAGCCTGATTTACAGCGGAAACTTTCTTGCACAGGCCGAAGTAGACAATCAGAATGTAACCCGCTTTCTTATGGGTATCCATCCGGATACTTTTGACTGGAAACTGGAACCGGAAGCAGAATTTCAAACTCCGGAAGCTGTAGCGGTATACTCATGCCAGGGTCTGAATTACCTAAGCCAGACCTATCACAAACTATACCAGAAGCGGCTTGCCAGAGGATACTGGAGAGACCGTCCCCGCCCGATCCTCATCAACAACTGGGAAGCCACTTATTTTGATTTTACAGAGGATAAACTGGTAAAGATTGCAGAGAAAGCCAGAGATTGCGGCGTAGAGCTCTTTGTTCTGGACGACGGCTGGTTCGGCGCGCGGAGGAATGATTTCTCCGGCCTCGGCGACTGGACGCCCGCCACAGACTTACTGCCAAATGGCATTAAAGGTGTTTCCGAACGGATCGAAGCTCTTGGAATGAAATTCGGGCTGTGGTTTGAGCCGGAAATGGTCAACAAGGACTCAGACCTATACCGCTCACACCCCGACTGGATCCTGCAGACACCAAAGAGAAATGCTTCTCTGGGACGTCATCAGCATGTGCTGGATTTTTCCCGGAAGGAAGTAGTTGATTGTATATACGGCATTATGGCCAGGCTCCTGACAGAGTATAAGATCTCGTATATCGACTTGGATATGAACCGCTACATCAC
>CAZGVY010000117.1:0-6776 GCA_964529215.1 uncultured Mordavella sp.
AGAGGTTTTTTAACCGATCTTTATGGTATGGATTTACGGGTACACCAAGATTTGCAGAAAATCCATATCCGCAAAAGGGAGACCTTCCAAGAACGACAGAAGATTTATATGGGGAACGTCTGCACAAATATACGATTCAAAATGCAATTCATGATAAGGCAGTGCTCGGATTTCAGGTAGAACACAATGGACCGAAAGATGCGGAAGATGAAACGGACAGCAGTGTATATGACAACGAAACACATATGTTAAAAGTACTGGATATTATTTTGAATAAGTCTTATCACAAACTAGGTTTTCAAAATGGAAAAGGACAGACTTATGAGGGATTGCTTACCACAAGTTCGATTCAGAGAGCACAGCAGTATTACGAATTATTGACGAGGGTAAAAAATGGAGAAACAACTCTTTCAATTGATGAGCGGATCAAACAGGTCCTGCCGGATTTCCCGAAGTTTGCAATTACCTATTCTGTAACAGAAAATGAAGAAGGTTCTCAGGTTAATCAGGAGAAAATGCAAAAGTCTCTGGATGACTATAATGGAATGTTTGGCACGAAATATGAATTGTCTCAGATACAGGGATATAATGGAAACTTAAACAAGCGTCTTGCAAGAAAAGATTCCAAATATAAAAGCAGAAATGAACAGTTGGATTTAGTCATTGTGGTAGATCGTTTGCTGACAGGATTCGATGCTCAGTGTATGTCTACGATTTTTATGGACAGACAGCCGATGGGGCCACATGACCTGATCCAAGCCTTTTCAAGAACAAATCGAATTTTTGATAAGAATAAAACCTATGGACAGATCGTTACATTTCAGGCGCCGGTTCTTTTTAAGGAAGCGGTTGACAATGCAGTTAAATTATATTCTGCCGGAGGAACAAAAGAGGCGCTTATGGCAGAATGGAATGAAGTGGAGCCTGCTTTCCGGAAAGCGCTTGCAGCACTTCGTGTCTCTGCTGAAAAACCGGAAGTAATTCCAACCCTGTCTTTGAATGAGAAGAAAATATTTGCAAAAATGTTTCAGGAGTTTGACTCTTTGTTTGCACAGTTAAAGTCGTTTACTGTATATGATGACAGCATGTTAGAAGAATATGGAATTTCTGAAAAAGAATATGATGACTATGTGGGACATTATAAAAATGTAGTACAGGAAATCCAAGATGCAAAGGGAGAAGAACCTGATGGTTTGGATGGGAAAGATGGTGGAGATGATATAGAAATTGACCAGGACTATGAGCTGATGGCATACAGCAATACAAAGATTGATTATGAGTATATTATTCACCTAATTCAGAATATCGTTACACCTTGTGATGAAACTGAAGAAGTTACGCCAAAAGAACGTCAGAAAAAAATTGATGAAGTGAAACAATATGTAGGGGATTTGCGAAAAGAGAATCCAAAAGTTGCAGATATTATGTCGAATCTGATTGCAGAAATTGAAATGGATGATACAAAATACAGGGGCCAGTCCATTCTTCATATTGTGGAAAATATGAAACAGGATTGTATCGAGCGTGTGATTTCTGATTTTTGTATTACCTGGCATGCGTCTAAGGACGATGTGATGTATGCGGCAACACACTATCAAAACGGAGAAATTCCAAACGAAAGCGCAATTAAAATGACTGTGGATTATACAAGCTATAAATCATCTCAGGAAAAAGCACTTCCAAAGTTTAAATATTATACAAAAATGATGGCGGAGTTAAGAAAACTTCTGGATGAAGAAATAAAACCGCTTTTAATGGTTGTATAATTTGAAAGTCGCTTTTTAATTGTTTATATCAGCGTAAGTATTTCGGAAAGAGAGGGAACTTATGCTCTGTGATATGAACAGAACAGCATTATTTTATGAGTATTATGCTCAGTGGATTGAAGTATATAAAAGGGGTGCAATAAGGGAAGCAACCTTAGCAAAGTATTTGATGACACAAAAATGGGTGGAAAAATTGATCCCGGAAGTGAAAGTTTCTGAATTAACAAGAACTGCATATCAACAGCTTTTAAATGAATATGCAAAGGAACATGAAAGACAGACAACATTGGATTTTCATCATCAATTGAAAGGGGCAATTCTTGATGCAGTTGATGAAGGATTGCTTTCAAGAGACCCGACCAGAAAGGCAATTATTAAAGGGAAGACACCAAAAACAAAGAAAATTAAGTATCTGAATCAGTTCGAATTACATACATTGATCGCGAATCTTGATATTAAAGATACACCAAATTGGGATTGCTTCATTCTTTTAGTTGCAAAAACAGGGATGCGTTTCTCGGAGGCGTTGGCAATTACTCCGGAAGATTTCGATTTTGCGAGGCAGACATTGTCTATCAGTAAAACATGGGATTATAAAGGAGACGGGGGTTTTTTGCCGACAAAAAATAAATCATCGGTTAGGAAAATTCAAATTGATTGGCAGATTGTAGTAAAGTTTTCAGTTTTGACTAAGGATCTTCCGCCGGATAGACCCATTTTTGCAGGTGAATCAAAAATATACAATTCAACAGTAAATGATGTGCTTACCAGGCATTGCAAAGCATGTGGAATTTCTGAAATTTCAATTCATGGTTTACGACATACACATGCCTCATTGTTATTATTTGCAGGAGTATCGATTGCAAGTGTTGCCAGAAGGCTTGGACATGCGAGCATGACAACTACGCAGAAAACATATTTGCATATTATTCAGGAGCTTGAAAATAAAGATGTAGATTTGGTCATGAGAACACTGTCAGGATTATAAAAATTAAAGTGTAACAGAAATACTTACGCTGATTATGATCTCATGAGGATATGACATCACTGCATAAGCTGTTTTAGTGAAAAAAGGAATATGAAAAAGTATCTTTGCATACATTGTAAAAACAATGAGTGCAGGGGTATGTATGAAAGATTATATTGAGGAGCGGGCAGTAGAGATTGCATATTATATTATTGAACATAAGGCAACGGTGAGGCAGACGGCAAAGGCATTTGGGGTAAGTAAAAGTACGGTACATAAAGATGTAACGGAACGTCTTCTGATCATTAATCCTTCCTTAGCTGCGGAGGCTCGGAAAGTACTTGATATCAATAAGTCGGAGCGGCATATCCGGGGTGGACTTGCTACAAAAGAAAAATACCTTCACCAGCATATATAGTAAACCTGTCCAGTATAAAAAATAATTTCCGGGCATATTTTACTTGACAGGCGCCGCATTTTTCACTATTATAGATTTATTAAATTACATAGGATTGATGACAAGGGAGCTTGTATGGAAGCAGGCTGAGAGTGGGCTGATACCGCCCAGACCGAGTACCTGATTTGGATAATGCCAGCGTAGGGATGCATAATGAGGGATTTTGGAATCTCCTTTGTCTTCAATCGAAGATGAAGGAGGTTTTTATATGTTTGATTTTCTGGTAACAGCAGAGGGAGGCCTGACGAGGGCGGGCTATGTGGCATGTATTGTGGCAGGAATCTTTTTCTTCGGAGTAGCACTTTATTTTGCAGGAAAAAATTCTGAAAAAAGGAAATTGTCCACCAAGCAATTGGTTTTTTGCGGCATAGCAATGGCGCTTGCTTTTGTGACGTCGTATATTAAAATATTTGAAATGCCATGGGGAGGAAGCGTGACGCTTTGCAGTATGCTTTTTATTGTACTGACCGCAAACTGGTATGGGGTGAGAACCGGGATTGCTGTAGGCCTTGCTTATAGTATTCTGCAGTTTATCCAGGAGCCGTTTGTACTTTCTTTTTTTCAGGTCTGCTGTGATTATTTTTTTGCTTTTGCTGCTCTGGGTGTGGCGGGATTCTTTGCCAAGAGTACGAATGGATTGATAAAGGGATATATTGCAGCCGTGCTGGCAAGAGGTGCGTTCCATGCTCTGGGAGGATATCTTTATTGGATGAGTTATATGCCGGAGAACTTTCCGCAGTCATTGAAAAGCATTTATCCGATTGCCTATAATTATAGCTATTTATTGGCCGAGGGGCTGATTACGATGATTCTTATATCCATTCCGGCAGTGGGAAAAGCGCTGAACCAGGTAAAGCGGATGGCGCTGTCTTAAGAATGCTTGATTTCCGCGATATTTGACTCTTTCTGCTCTCTGGCCTATAATGAGTGGTTAGAAGGGAAGTCTTTTGTGTGAAAGGAAAAGTTAAAATTGATAGAAGCGGCTATTTATTTGACAATCGTGCATTAATTACACTAATCGTCCCGCTGGTGGTTGAACAGCTCCTGGCCATTCTTGTGGGAATGGCTGACAGTATTATGATCGCGAATGTGGGCGAAGCCGCGGTGTCCGGAGTGTCTCTGGTAGATCAGGTCATGGTTTTGGTGATCCAGATTTTTTCCGCGTTAGCAACGGGAGGCGCTGTGGTCACAGGTCAGTATCTGGGACAGCAAAACCAGAAAAAGGCTTGTGAATCGGCAACGCAGATGGTGTGGTTCATTACCCTGTGCTCCATACTGATCACAGCAGGGGTATATGCAGGAAAATATTGGATCTTGCACGGAGTGTTTGGGGAGATAGACGGAGAGGTCATGCGGCATGCCAATATTTATCTTTTGATCGTGACTGCTTCCATTCCGTTTATTGCCCTATATAATTGCGGCGCGGCGATTTTCCGTACAATGGGTAATTCGGAAGTATCCATGCAGGTATCAATGATCATGAATGTGATCAATGTGGGCGGTAATGCATTGCTGATCTATGGATTTCACCGGGGAGCAGAAGGGGTTGCGATCCCTACTCTGGCATCCCGTGCGGTGGCTGCAGTAATCATTACACGGAAGATTCTGGATGAAACGTGTCTGGTACATATCGGCAAAACGATGCGTTATCAGCCAGACTGGCCAATGATAAAGAAGATCTTAAGTATTGGGATTCCAAATGGAATGGAAAACAGCATGTTTCAGCTTGGTAAGATTATTGTGCTGAGTCTGATCTCTACCTTTGGAACCTATGCGATTGCGGCAAATGCGGTAGGAAACGCAATATCACTGTTTTCCTGCCTGCCGGGAATGTCTATAACCCTGGCCATTACGACTGTCATTTCCCGCTGTGTGGGAGCGGGCGATTACGAACAGGCCAAATACTATAACCGTAAATTGCTGGTGATTACCCATGTCGGGATGATGCTTTCTGTCGGCCTGGTATTTTTAACGTTGCCGTGGATTATCCGGGCTTATCATCTGTCAGATATGACAGCAGAGGCTACGCGGCAGATTATTTATTTTCATGGTATCTGTGCGGTCCTTTTCTGGCCTGTTGCATTCTCACTTCCGACGACCTTCCGGGCAGCAGGAGACGCAAGAGCTTGTATGATAATTTCCATCTTGTCTATGTGGATATTTCGGATCATCTTCAGCTATATCCTGGGCCGGTATATGGGGATGGGAGTGTTTGGCGTCTGGGTAGCTATGATCATTGACTGGCTGTTTAGAGGATTGTGCTTTGGAATCCGGTATTTTGGAGGGAAATGGAAAAAAGCAGCGATTGTATGATACGGAGCAATCGGAAAAAAGTCCTTCGATACTTGTAAATGCCAAAAGGCTATTTTATAATGGAAAATGGTATTTAAAGGATAGGATTTGGATTACTGCCTGGGTAAAGGCAAGTAAGGAAGGAAGTTGTACGGATGAAGAGAGAATTGGTAATTGTTCTTGACTTTGGCGGACAGTATAATCAGTTAGTGGCAAGGCGCGTCCGGGAATGTAATGTGTATTGTGAAATTTATTCTTATAAGACGGACCTGGAGAAGATCAGGCAGATGGATCCCAAAGGAATCATCCTGACCGGCGGGCCGAACAGCTGCTATGAACCGGATTCGCCAACCTGTTCCAAAGAGCTGTTTGAGATGGGAATTCCTGTGCTGGGGTTATGTTACGGCGCGCAGCTGATGATGCATGTGCTGGGAGGGGAAGTGGAACGGGCCAAGGTTCGTGAATACGGAAAGACAGAGGTTGCAGTGGACAGGACATCTGTATTGTTCAGTAATGTGTCTGAGAATACTGTGTGCTGGATGAGTCATTTTGATTATATATCAAAGGTAGCGCCAGAATTTGCCATTACGGCACATACGGCAGATTGTCCGGCTGCAGCGGCAGAATGTGTGGAAAAGAAGCTTTATGCGATTCAATTTCATCCGGAGGTTCTACATACACAAGAGGGAAGCAAAATGCTGTACAATTTCGTACGGGGCGTCTGTGGGTGTACCGGAGACTGGAAGATGGATTCCTTTGTAGAAAATTCGATTCACTCTATCCGTGAAAGGGTTGGAAATGGCAGGGTGCTCTGTGCTCTGTCCGGCGGTGTGGATTCTTCCGTGGCAGCAGTTATGCTGTCCAAGGCAATTGGGAATCAGCTGACCTGTGTATTCGTAGATCACGGACTGCTTCGGAAAAATGAAGGGGATGAGGTGGAAGCGGTTTTTGGCCCGGAAGGACCTTATGATTTGAACTTTATCCGCGTAAATGCGCAGAAGCGGTTCTACGGTAAACTTGCGGGAGTGGAAGAACCGGAGGCAAAGCGTAAGATCATTGGCGAGGAATTTATCCGGGTATTTGAGGAAGAAGCTAAAAAAATCGGCGCGGTGGATTTCCTTGTCCAGGGGACAATTTACCCGGATGTGGTGGAAAGTGGACTTGGAGGGGAATCCGCAGTGATCAAGTCTCATCACAATGTGGGCGGGCTGCCGGATTATGTGGATTTCAAAGAAATCCTGGAGCCGCTCAGGGATTTATTTAAGGATGAAGTGAGAAAAGCCGGACTTGAGAT
>CAZGVY010000118.1:0-6721 GCA_964529215.1 uncultured Mordavella sp.
GTTTGAATATATCATATTTTACTTTACTAGGAGTCTGAGGATCTATTACATTCACAAATAGCTGCGTTTGCTCTATACGTCTTACGTACATATCTTCTATACTATCTGCCTTATTATCTGATTTTTTAAAGTACTTTCCATTACATTCTGTAAGGTATTCTAGATTTTTCAATTTAAATTCATTTTTCATAAATGAATTTATGACCGTTAATCTCTGTACTCCATCTACTACTTGAAATAATCCTTCTTCATCCTGTGCGAAGTAAAAAACCGGAATAGGGATTCTTAGTAATAAAGACTCTATCAATCTGGATTTTCTAGTAATATCGTTCCACACAAATCCTCTTTGAAAATCCGGAGAAAGATCAACATCTCCTACCTCAATCATTTCATTCATTTGCCGGATTGAAAAAGGTTTCGTATCAACACGTATCAATTTGGGATTGTATGGATTATATCTTTTATCTTCATCTTCCCCATCTTCATCTGCATCATCAAATCCATCTTCTGTATTAATAAGTTGGATCATTTTGTTTTCAAATGCTGAATCTAAAAATTTATACTTGATTTCCTCTTCTGATTCAACTATTATGTCGCTTTTTTCAATACTTTTAATCGCCCGGATATTTCTATCTGTAACTATCTTAATTTCAGAATTTTCCCCTTGGGATTTACACATTATAGAATCCCCTATATCGGCTAGTTCTAGAAAAAAAGTATTACTTACATTATTATTGTCCATCAAATGTATTATCACTTTTTCAATCTCACTTTTTTTATGTTCCATATTATTTTCCCTCATAATGTACATTTGATTTTTTAATCTCTTTTATCTTTTTTTACTAACATGGTACAAACTGTTTACATTACAGTCTATCACATTCTCAAAATAATATCTATAATAAAAATTTTGAGTTTCCACAGTTTATCCGTAACCCTCCGATTTTACCAGTGTTCTAAATAAATAACTTTTTAAAAAGCTATCCTGTGACAGAAGCCTACCTTTCACATGTCAAAGTCCAGATCACTGCATTCAGAAAAGGTATTTATCTGGCGCTTGTTTTTGAAATTACCGAGCATCCAATAATGCTCGCTACCAGCAAAGATATTAAATCGGTTGCGGAAACTCAAGTAATACTATCAAATATATAATTCTATTCGTTTTCTATCCCTGATTTTTATCCATCACCTTGCAGAACACCACCGCCACCGCCGTACTCACTGCCGTCGCCGCAATTCCCGGCCCTACGATCGCCGCCGGGTTCACGCTCCCGTACTGGCTCCGGTAAGCGATCACATTCACCGGGATCAGCTGCAGGGAAGAAATATTAATAATCAAAAATGTACACATCTCATTACTTGCAATTCCCAATTTCCTTACCGGACCAGGAAGCCTCCCTTTTCTCCTATCTTCCTCCAGATTTCCCAGTTCTTCCATCGCCCTAAGTCCCGCCGGTGTCGCCGCCCATCCAAGCCCTAATACATTGGCAATAATATTGGTAGTGATATGCTCCCTTGCCGGATGATTTTCCGGAAGCTGCGGAAATAAAAAACGGATGACCGGCCCCATCCTCCGTGACAGGCCCTGGATGATTCCTGCCTGCGACGCAATCTCCATCATCCCAACCCAGAAGGACATAACCCCCATCATCGTAATACACAGTGTAACCGCCTCTTTCGAAGAATCCAGCGCTGCATTTGTAATCTCCGGCAGCCTTCCTGTAAATGCAGCACAGACAATCCCAATCAGGATCATTCCTGCCCATAGATAATTCAGCATCTCACATTTTCCCATTTTCAGATATTCCTTTATATTTATGTTCCCGGCTCTGTCTGTTAGAACCATACTAAACAATTTCCTCCGGCTTTATCCCTCGCTTTTTCAGCAGCAGATAAATGATTTCCCTGAACAGTGCGTAAGTCACGGATGCGATCGGTATAAAAATCAGCATTCCCACAACGCCCATAAGCTTTCCGCCAACACTGACTGCCGCCAATACCCAGATGGACGGCAGGCCTACCGAATTTCCTACCACATGAGGATAGATAAAATTACCTTCAATCTGCTGCAGCGCCAGGAATAACACGACAAATAAAAGCGCTTTTGCCGGATTTACAATGAATATCAAAACCACCCCCGCCGCACAGCCGGCAAATGCCCCAAATACTGGTACAAGGGCAGTAAACGCGATAATAATGCCAATCAGAAGCGCGTAGGGAAGGCGGAATACAGTCATTGCAGCCGCAAACATCCCGCCCAGGATAACTGCCTCCAGACATTGCCCTGTCAAAAAACCGGAAAAAGTATAATAAGTCAGGGACAGCACTTCCAGTATAGCTTCTGTTTTTCCTTTCGGTATCAATGCATATAGAATCTTTTTCCCCTGTATTTTCAACCGCTCTTTCTGGAGAAGCACATAGCAGGCAAATGCAAAAGCAATAAAAAATGTTGCCATCCCGCTTACGATCTCTCTCACTACAATAATCGTAGAATCCACCATATCAGAGGCTCCGCTCCTTAAGAAACGGAGCCCCATATCTGTGATTTTATCCCAGTCAAATTCCACACGGCCGATCACTTCCATAATTTCCCTGTTATTATGAAATTCTTCTTCTGCCCAATTCTGTATTTTCGGTAAAAAGTCCTGCACGCTATCCCCAAGATTCGCTATGGTTTTACCAAGTTGCGGAAGCAAAAGAAAAAGAATGACAAAAATAATTCCAAACAGCAAAAAAAGAATGATAACCAGGCTTACCGGTCTGGCAAGCCTGTCCATCATTCTCAAACGCCCCCTTTTATGCTCTGGAAACAGGCGTTTCTCTATATAATTCATAGGAACTCCCAGAACAAATGCAATTGCACCTCCAAGGACAAATGGAAACATGACATGAAATACCCCGCCAAGCAGAGCAGACACAACTTCATGCTTCCAGAGGCATAAAAATAATATTGCCGTAAATACAATTAATTTTCTGATTTCGCGGATAATTTCCCTGCTAAATTCCATTTGCCACTCCAAAAAAACGACAGACATGATTCAAAATTTAACCCAATAAGTTCCAAACCTATAACTATATTCTTACCGCAGATTTGAGAATTATACAAATGACCGCTGTCCTTCTTTGTCTGCCTCCGCTATGATATCAGCCTCAGTTTTTCTTCCTCCAGACAATGGCTAAATTGAGGCAGTCTCTATTTATTAATCCGTTTTTTACAATTCTATCCACATAGCAGGCCGGACGGCATACTTACCGCTATCTACCTTCTCTTCCTGACTGATCCCGCCGTGAACTGAGACCACATACGGCCCGTTGCAGCCTCCGCGGCTGTCGGTACAAAGCCACCACCCGCATGCATCATTGTATAGCTTTATATCCATGTTATTTTTTGCATATTCAGTTGGATAACAGAGCCTGTCGGGATCCGATTCGTCCCCATGTGCACTGCTGATATACTGATACAACTCGGTATAGCTAAGCAGAAATACATAATCCTCCGTCTCTCGTTCAAGCTTATCATAGTCTCGCCCGGGGACGCGCGAGTTATACTCTGGAAAGCCTTTCGACGTTGACAATAGGATTTTTTCTTGTTCCTCAGCAGTGAAGGACTCCTCATAGAATTCCTGATTCAGCCACTCACGCAGGGTACAATCCTCCCATTTGGTCACAAAGGAAAAATCATCATTATATGGTTTTGCATCTAATCCATATTCACTGAACAACAGCACTTTTCCGTCTTCATCGTCTGCATCAATCACACGCCACTCAATTGCTTCTCCCTGGTAAGTTCCAAATTTCATGTATTCTCCTATCATCCCTGAAGCAGCGCCGCTCCCGGCGGACTGCCGTCCGCAGCCGTAAAACGCCAGACATATCAATATTGCAGACGCCATTCGCTTGAATAATAAACATCTCTTATTTTTCACACTTTCCCTCCTTACAATTCACCATCAATCTGCCATAAGGCCATTCCTGTCTCGCTAAATATACATACATAATACTCCCCATTCTTCGTCCTGCAGAACGGTAACACGCCATTGAAGGCATGACCATTGCTGACCCTATTGGAAAGTTGCCGGATCTGGGTGATTTCTCCGTCCCTATACTCGTAAATGCCTGCTTTTGTTACACATGCTACTATATCATTCCATACAGCCATAGGCGGCAGAACATCATTATTATTCTTCTCAAACATCATGCTCACAAAATCCTGCAGCCCCTGCCCTGGTTCCTGCTCTTTCAGAGTTTCCGCATCCAGGCAGCTATAAATCTCTTTTCCGTATATCAGGAATTGATCCTGGGTTTTCAGCCATCTCATTGTTGCATCGTACGGCAGATTTTTGACAACCTTCTGTGTATTGACATCATACAGCAGGCATTCTCCTGTTGCTCCTGCCAGAGCGATAGTATGGTCGTTCACATATTTGACATCCCATAATTGCTCCCCGTCTCCTAATTGGCTGTATACCTCATCCATATCATACTCTATATAAGAATCTGACGTAACCTGGTATACACGGCTAGAATAACCTTCCTCCGCTTTGCCGCTCATTTCCTCCATGATCACAACAGCCTCAGCTCCGGCTTTTCCCTTTCGAAGATCGCCTGCACACAGATAGCTTCCCTCGTTCAGTTCATCCGGCTGTGACAGGATCTCTTCCCATGTCTCACCTCGGTCCGCGCTTTTCCATGCTATAGCATGATGATCTGTCAATTTCCCCTCACAGTCATTATCTGTAAGAACGTAGATCTCACCCGCATTTCCTGCCAAAAGACTATAATAGGAAGATTCTCCCACGTTTACTACAGCCTCGGTTCTCCCTGCCTGTGGCTCTATCTTATCCGATTTAATAATGGCTCTATGAATGACAGCGGCACATGCGACTGCAGTAATGGAAAAAACAATTACAATGGCGGCTGCCGCCGCGGCTCTGCTTATGCTTCTTTTTGTTCGTCTCATATACGGCGCTCCTTTCCGGACATTATCCTTCAGGAGATCATTCAAAATTACCTGGTCGGCACCGGCAGATAATCTTACCTGATCCATCTGCTCACAATACTTTTTCATATATTCATCCATCATGATAATTCTCCTTCCAGCTTGCTTTTCAAATGCTTTCGGGCCCGTTCCATCCGGGATCTTACCGCAGAGGCAGTGATTTTCAAAATTCCGGCAATTTCCTCCGTAGCATATCCCTCATAGTAGTAAAGGTAGATTACCGTCCGTTCTTTTACCGGCAATGACAGAACTGCTTCTAATATATCCTTTGACCCTGTTTCCTCCGCCGGAATTTCATCCGTTAATTCTTCATTTCTATGACGGTTCCAAAATTTCAGGCGGTTTTTACATTCATTGGCTGTTACAGTCATAAGCCACACCCGTTCTTTTCCCGGAAAAATAGAACTCTTATGCTGCATCATTTTTATAAATACATCATGGCAGACATCTTCCGCTTCCGTCAGTGAATGCAGATATGTCAATGCCAGACGGTAGACTGGATTCTTATTGTCATTATAGATTTTCGTAATATCCAACCTGGTAACCCCTTTCTTTGAGTACTCATTTATATAACAACCTCGAAAGCCTTTTTGTCTCATTACATGAAACATTTTATTAAATAGTCTTTTCTGCAAGTTCATTTATTACATACCTGGAAAAGTAAAAGCATCCGTAAATCCACTAAAAATAAAGATTTACGGATGCTTCCGCCACCTGAGCGTGCGGGGATTCGAACCCCGGACAACTTGATTAAAAGTCAAAGTTTAATTCTCATATTTCCATTAATATATAAGGTTTTTAATATTATTATGCTATAACTCTGCTATAATTCAATCCCTAAAACGACTTCACCGCTCCTAAAATCCCCAGCCCAGCTTTCCATGCCATAGGCCCTACTTCATGCGGATCTTCGGTAATTCCGCTGCTTAATTCAAACTGCCTGGTCTTTTCCTCTGTATCCGGTCCGAAGGAACCGTCAATACTCACTTCATACTCAGCTGCACGGAGAATCCTCTGCCAGATCTCAACTGCGCTTCCTGTCATTCCCTTCTTCAAAATTGGCATATTTACTGTCACAGATATTCTTCCTCCTTCATTATTATTCTGCTGTGATCCTGCATCCTGCTTCTCGGAATCTTTCCCGGCATACCTTAATACACAGTCCCACGGATAATTGCGGTATGATCTGATCAGAAACTCCCTTCCTGTCTGATCTCCTGGGATGCCTCCTACAATGCCACCATTTTCATTGATAGATGCTTCTACTTCCATCCCGTTACCGCAGTACATGGCCACATGTCTTTTCTTATTTAGAAGAACATCTCCACGGCGAAGTCCTGCCCCATTGGAGCGGTTCACACTGGCAGTCACATCCTTAAATCCAAGCGCAAGGAACACTCCGTACATATTCCCAGTGTAAGTGGCTCCATTTGCCTTAACTGGAACCCCAGCCTGCTCCCAGGCAGTTATCACCGCAGAGCTGCAGTCATAATCGCCTTTCTCGCCCCAGCGGTATTTCTGATCGTATCCATGACGGTTATCCCTTGCTTTTTCCTCCATCCAGCTTATTGCTGATTCTGTCTTGGTCATATTGCCGCCTCCTACTTAATCGTGATAGAACTAATACAATCCAAGTTGTATAATCCTATCCAATTCCCGTCTTTCATTATAATGAAAAAATTTCCATCATAGCTGTATTCCGTATACTTCTTTTCCTTCCAC
>CAZGVY010000119.1:0-6591 GCA_964529215.1 uncultured Mordavella sp.
GATTTCCCATCCGACGGACTTGTGATAGTATATGATGATATAGAGTATGGTCAGTCATTAGGGAGGACTTCCAAGTTTCCAAGGGATTCGATAGCCTTTAAATGGGCGGATGAGACCAGCAGGACGACACTGAAGGAGATTGAGTGGAGCCCGTCCAGAACGGGTCTGATCAATCCGGTAGCTATTTTTGAGCCGGTGGAGCTTGAAGGGACGACGGTAAGCCGTGCAAGCGTCCATAATATCAGCATTATGGAGGAATTGGAGCTTGGGACCGGGGATGAGATCGAGGTCTATAAGGCGAACATGATCATTCCGCAGATCGCCCGCAACCTGACGAGAAGCGGCGTGAAGGATATTCCGGAGCGCTGTCCGGTATGCGGCGGAGCTACTGAGATCCGGAAGGTCAGCAATGCCAGAGCCTTGTACTGCACGAATCCCGGCTGTCAGGCGAAGCAATTGAAGTCCTATGCGCTGTTTGCCAGCAGGGATGCACTCAATATAGACGGGTTGTCGGAAGCAACGCTGGAGAAGCTGATCGCCAGAGGATTTATCCATGATTATACGGATCTGTTCCATCTGGACCGGTATCAGGAGGAGATCCAGTCTATGGAAGGATTTGGAGAGAAGTCCTACCAGAAGCTGACCGGCAGCGTGGAGAAGGCGAGAGAGACTACGCTCCCAAGACTTCTTTACGGGCTTGGGATTGCGAATATCGGGCTTGCCAATGCGAAGCTGATCTGTAAGGAGACTGGGTATGATACCGGGAAGCTTACCCGTTTAACTGCGGAGGAGCTAAGCGCGATAGACGGCGTTGGAGATGTGATTGCCAGAAGTTATGTAGATTATTTCTCAGACGAGAAACACCGGGCGGTATATGAAGCGCTTCTTAAGGAACTGCGTATCCCGGAGGAGAAAAGCACGGGAGAAGAACAGGTTTTTGCAGGAAAGAGTTTTGTGATCACTGGAAGCGTGGAGCATTTTGCCAACAGGAATGAAGTGAAGGCGCTGATCGAGGCAAAGGGCGGTAAGGTAACAGGCAGCGTTTCCTCTAAGACGGACTATCTGATCAATAATAATGCAGAATCCGCATCATCAAAAAATAAAAAGGCAAAGGAATTGGGGATTCCGATCATTTCGGAGGAAGAATTTCTGAGTATGATAGAGGGCCGTTCTTAGAAGCCGGCAGGGCGTCAGGCTTGCTGCGTGGCAGAGCTGTACGGCATCCGGCTCTCGCGGCGGCTGCCAGACATACATGCAAGCATGTCCGCTTGGCCCGCTGCTTTGCGGAAATAAACAGGAAGAAGGAAGAATCATGTCAGAAAAAGATCATATAAATGAGACAGAGGTTGAGAAGGTCGCAGACGGTGAGGTCGTTTCAAAAGACAAAGAGCAGGAGGATGAATACGAGAAGGTATGCTTTATCTGCCACAGGCCGGAGAGTACAGCCGGAAAGATGATGGACCTTCCGAATAATATCTGTATATGCCAGGACTGTATGCAGAAGAGTTTTGACATTATGTCTAATGGGCAGTTTGACTTTAACCAGCTTATGAACATACCAGGAATGCAGATCTTTAGTGTTGGCGATATGGAGAAGACGGTTCCAAAGAAGCAGAAGCTGAAAAAGAAAAAGGAAAGCCGGCAACCAATGCTGGATATTAAGGATATCCCTGCGCCGCACAAGATCAAGGCAAAGCTGGATGATTTTGTTATAGGGCAGGAGCATGCGAAGAAAGCTATGTCTGTGGCGGTCTATAATCACTATAAACGGGTAGCTACCGGCACGATGGATGATATTGAGATCGAGAAGTCGAATATGCTGATGCTTGGGCCTACCGGCTGCGGCAAGACCTACCTGGTGAAGACACTGGCAAGGCTTCTGGATGTGCCGCTTGCTATTACGGACGCGACCTCCCTGACAGAGGCGGGTTATATCGGAGACGACATTGAGAGCGTGGTATCCAAGCTCCTTGCAGCGGCGGATAATGATGTGGAGAAAGCGGAGAGAGGGATCATTTTCATCGATGAGATTGATAAGATCGCGAAGAAGAAGAATGCGAACCAGAGAGATGTGAGCGGCGAGTCGGTACAGCAGGGAATGTTAAAGCTCCTGGAAGGAAGCGAAGTGGAGGTTCCAGTGGGGGCTAACAGCAAGAATGCCATGGTGCCGCTTACTACGGTGAATACGAAAAATATCCTTTTTATCTGCGGCGGAGCGTTCCCGGACCTGGATAAGATCATTAAGGAACGGCTGACGAAACAGGCTGCGATCGGATTTAATGCGGAGCTGAAGGATAAATATGACAAGGATCAGAAGATCCTGGAGAAGGTGACGATAGAGGATCTGCGGAACTTTGGTATGATTCCTGAGTTTCTTGGACGGCTTCCAATTATTTTTACGCTGCAGGGATTAGATGAGGATATGCTGGTGAAGATATTAAAGGAGCCAAAAAATGCGATCCTCAAGCAGTATCAGAAACTCCTGGCGCTGGACGAGGTAAAGCTGGAATTTAACGACGGAGCTCTCCGCGCTATTGCAGAGAAGGCGGTCAGGAAGAAGACGGGAGCCAGGGCGTTACGTGCTATTATTGAGGAATTTATGCTGGATATCATGTATGAGATCCCAAAGGATGACAGTATCGGCCAGGTGACGATCACAAGGGAATATATCGAAGGTACCGGAGGCCCGCTGATCATGCTTCGGGGACAGGAGCCGGCGCGCCTGGAAGGATAGGGCCGGAACGTGAAAAGGAAAGAGAATATATATGAAGATCGTAATCGCAATTGATTCATTTAAGGGCAGTATGAGTTCGGTGGAGGCCGGAAACGCGGCAAAAGCCGGGATCCTGCGGGCATGCAGCGCAGAGATCGTGGTAAAACCGCTGGCAGACGGTGGTGAAGGAACCACAGAGGCGCTTGTGGAAGGCCTGGGCGGGACCTATATTTCCGTTCCGGTCACAGGGCCGCTGGGGGAAAAGACAACTGCAAGATATGGGATCCTTAAGGATGGAAGAACAGCTGTGCTGGAGATGGCGGAAGCTTCAGGGATCATCCTGGTGAAGCGGGAAGAACTGGATCCTGTAAAGGCAACGACCTACGGAGTGGGTGAAATGATCATGGATGCTGTGAACCGGGGCTGCAGGGAGTTTATCATCGGTATCGGCGGGAGCGCCACCAGTGAAGGAGGAATTGGTATGCTTCAGGCGCTGGGATACGAGATCACGGATGAAGACGGAGGGCCTGCCGGGCCGGGGCTATGTGATCTGGGCAGGATCGCGTCTATCTCCGGGGAAAATGTGCCGGAGACGCTGAAGGAATGCCATTTTCAAATTGCATGTGATGTGAAGAATCCCCTTTGTGGTGAGAACGGGGCAGTCTATGTATATGGGCCGCAGAAAGGGATTAAAGAGGAGGAAAAACAAGAGTTTGATTTAAGGATGAAGCATTTTGCTGATAAAACACAGGAGTATACCGGCGTGGATCACAGAATGGAGGAAGGAGCCGGAGCTGCCGGAGGGCTAGGGTTTGCATTTTTAAGTTATCTTCCGAATGTGGAACTGAGACCCGGAACCGATATCGTATTGGGGGCGGTTGGATTTGAGGAGGAAGTGAAGGACGCAGACATTGTTATTACCGGTGAAGGAAGGCTGGATTTCCAGACTGCTATGGGCAAAGTCCCGGTGGGCGTAGCCCGCCTTGCAAAAAAATACGGGGCAAAGGTGTTTGCGTTTGCCGGAGGCGTTACGAGGGATGCAGGGGAATGTAATACCGTGGGAATTGACGCATTTTTCCCGATCGTGCGGGGAGTTACGACGCTGGAGGAGGCAATGGATCCCGAAACGGCAAAGGAAAATATGATGTTATCTGTGGAGCAGGTGTTCCGGGCGATATGCAGCTGACAGGCATGAAGCAAAAAACACCTCATATACTGAAAAGAAGGTATATGAGGTGTTTTTTATATGGATGCAGAAACTTGCAGGATGCAGATATTATCAGAGGATTACTGGGATTTTATCATATCGGCCGGAGGAGGCGGGGGAAAACTTCCGCTGCCGCCAGAGGAACCATGTTATCAGAATGCCGGAGAGGGATTTGAAATTGTGTATTTGGAACAGTCTCTGGTTAATCCGGTAACTTATCAGAAATATGTTTATAATTCTATTCCCAAATGTTATGCGCTGGAGGATATCGATGCGATGAATGCGGCGGGGATCAGCCAGGTTCAGTATTACCCTTCTCTTGAGCTGATGGGAGAAGGGATTATGATAGGTTTTATCGATACGGGCATCGATTATACCCTTGATGTGTTCCGCAAGCTGGATGGAACCACCAGGATTGCGGGGATCTGGGATCAGACCATCCAGACAGGGAATACGCCGGAAGGACTTGGCTATGGCAGCGCTTATACAGAAGCACAGATCAATGAGGCTTTGAGATCAGAGACGCCGGGAGAACTTGTGCCTTCGGAGGATACGGAGGGACATGGTACGTATCTTGCCAGTGTCGCCTGCGGGGGAGGCAACGTGGAGAACCGTTTTCTGGGAGCTGCGCCGGAATCCACGCTGGCAATGGTGAAAATGAAGCCCGCGAAGAAATATATCCGGGATTTTTATGGAATATCACAGAATGCAAAGTGCTATCAGGAAAATGACATTATGCTTGGGGTCGCCTACCTGAAAAACCTGGCGGACAGCTATGGGATGCCTCTGGTATTATGCATAGCGCTTGGCACAAATTTTGGCGGGCATACGGGTTCCAGTGCGCTGGCGGTTATGCTGCAGGTATGCGCAAATACTGCCAATCAAATTGTAGTGACGGGAACGGGGAATGAAGCGAATCAGAGACATCACTATCAGGGGCAGTTCCGTGAAGAAGAGGAACAGAAGAATGTAGAGATCCAGGTGGGGAAGGGGGTAGAGGCATTTTCCCTGGAGATGTGGACGGATATCCCGAATCTGCTGTCAATGTCTGTGATCTCTCCTTCCGGAGAAGTGCTGCCAAGAACTTCAGTCCGGCAGGGAACAGCCCTTTCATTCCGCTTTGTCTTTGAACGGACAGAGATTTATATGGATATTCAGATCGTGACAAGATTCAATAGCTCGCAGCTTATTTTCGTACGGTTCCGGTCGCCGGTTCCGGGACTCTGGAGGATCGTCCTGCAGCCTGTGAAGCTGACAGGGGGGATCTTTCATCTCTGGCTTCCCATCAAAGAGTTTATGACAGGGGAAGTGATTTTCCTGGAATCGAATCCAAATACGACACTTACGGAACCGTCGGCAGCAGACTCGCTGATAACGGTGTCTTACTATAATGGAACCGAGAATAGTATTGATATTAATTCGGGAAGGGGATATACTAGACAAGAGGTGATCAAACCGGATTTTGCGGCGCCAGGGGTAAATGTAATGGGCGTTCTTCCAGGAGGAAGGTATGTAAGCAGAACCGGCTCCAGCGTTGCGGCAGCGATAACGGCAGGAGCGAGTGCGCTGCTGTCAGAGTGGCTGCTGATGCAGAATTCCCGTTTTGTCGGATATACGACCATGCAGCTAAAGGGATTGTTTATCCTGGGGGCTGTGCGGAGGCCGGATGTACAGTATCCAAACAGGGAATGGGGATATGGCACGCTGAATTTATATGAAACACTCAGGACGATCAGAGAATTGTAGGAGGAGAAGGAAAATATGTCAGATTTTTTGGAAGATTTGGGAAAGAAGCTGTCAGGCGTAGCGGCGGAGATGGGAAAAAAGACGGAAGATACCCTGGAGATCCAGAAGCTTAAGAGTGATATCCGTTCTTTGAACAGAGGAAATGAAAGAGATTATATGGATATTGGTAAGATCATTTATGAGAAATATCAGAATGGCGAAGTGATGGACGGAGATATCTCAGCGCTTTGTGAAGCAATCGATAAGCGGGAGAAGCAGGCGGAGGATCTGAGGGGAGAAATTGCCAGGATCAAAGGAGAGGCATAAAAGATGCTTTTTGTGTTTGTGGGAACTGCCGTTCTTGTATTTGCCCTGGACGTTGTGCTGAAGCAGGGAATAGAGGAAACCTTCCGGCTTGGAGAAGAAAGGAAGGTGGCAGGTGGAAAGATACGGATCCGCAAGATATACAACAAAGGAGCTGCAATGCATTTTCTGGAAAACAGGCCGGATATTTTAAAGAAGATATCCGCAGTAACCGGTATGGCGGTGCTCCTGTATGACGGTATCTTGCTTGCCAGGCCGCGCCGGTATCTGGAAAAGGCAGGGATGATGCTCTTTACCGGCGGGGCCTTCAGCAATATTTTTGACAGATTTGTAAGAGGCAGAGTCATAGACTATATTGGCTTTCAGACCAGATGGCCGAAACTGACTGCGGTTACATATAATCTTGGAGATTTTGCCCTGTTTGCCGGAGCAGGCCTCAGGGCGCTTCTGCTTATGTTCCGTTAAGTATGCTTTACCGGACATATAAAATGAGCCTGGACACTGCCAACCGTGATAGATAAATGTCACCTGGGCGGGGCAGCGCTACAGCGAACTAACTGCTAACTGCACTTAAGACGCTCAGGAATGCCTTCGCGTCAAAGTATCCGTAAGCAGTGGATTC
>CAZGVY010000120.1:0-6585 GCA_964529215.1 uncultured Mordavella sp.
CACGCTTAATAATACAGTTGTAGCGCCGCCGAGAATGCTGATTGCATTTTTGGAAAATAATCTTCAGGAAGACGGATCGGTACTAATTCCAGAAGTACTTCGTCCATATATGGGCGGTATGGATAGAATCAAACCAGAGTAGCGGGTAAAAAAGATGCATAAATATCTCAGAGCCATTGGATATGGCAATTTAACTTCAAAAAAGCAGTTAAACGAATTGTTAAAAGAAGCGGAAAATGTCTATACCCATCATGAGCTTATGGCGCTGGACCGGGATATAGATTATTGCGAATACCGTACAGAGTGTGCAGAAAATGTAGGAATCTGCGTATGTGGGACCGTAGATGCAGAGGATCATTTTGAAAGATACTATTATTACCCATATTTTAAGGGAAATGAAGTGACCTCCTACACAGATATTATATTGGAACGCAGGATCGACCGGGACGCCTATATGGGAATCTATGAGGACGATAAGGTAGGGATCAGTCTGATCTTTTATCTGCAGAATACCGCA
This sequence comes from uncultured Mordavella sp., assembly GCA_964529215.1. Lineage (GTDB taxonomy): Bacteria > Bacillota > Clostridia > Lachnospirales > Lachnospiraceae > Claveliimonas. The sequence goes on from CAZGVY010000120.1 coordinate 518, forward strand.
GAATGTATGATGGTCAAAGGCATTGATACGGAGATCATTGACAATGTATCGATCGTCCTGTCTGGACTATGTAACAGTGGGATGATCTTACTTCCAGTGCTGAAAACACCTGAGCAGGAGAAGAAAAATAAAGAACAAACGAAAAACCGGAGAATGCTTTTAAGCGCAGCAAGAAGCGGGGATCAGACTGCTATGGAGAATCTGACATTAGACGATTTAGATACTTATACAAAGGTTTCCAAGCGTCTGGTAAAAGAAGATGTATTCAGTATTGTGGATACATATTTTATGCCCTACGGCATAGAATGTGATCTCTATTCAATACTTGGAGAAATACTATCTATACAGAAAACGGAAAACTGGCAGACCGGAGAGGAATTATATATCCTGCAGCTTTATGTATATGAAATGAAAATTGATGTCTGCGTACCTGTGAAAAATGTAGCCGGAGAGCCAGCCGTAGGGAGAAGGTTCAAAGGGAATATCTGGCTTCAGGGCAGGATTATATTCTAGTACAACGAATATTAAGTAATTGGCAGTTTGACTTGCCTATTTTCCTGATAGCACTACTCCCCAAGCCTCGACGTAGCCACCGCTACGCCTGCGAAAACGCGTCTTGCATACGATATTACAAAATCGTTACACTAGCAGACGTGGGAGAATCAAGAACATTGTTACCTTCCGTGTACAAAGGGTGTGGTGTCCTTTTGCACACGGAGGGTATTTTTATTAAAAATCAGACCATTCCGTTTTCGGAATCTTAAGTGCGTCCAGCGCCTCCTCCTTTGTCAGTTTTAAGGTACTCATCAGGTTTTCCACTGATATCTTTATACTTTCCCTGCGGCCTTCCTCACGACCTTCCTTATGGCCCTCTTTCATTCCCATCTTCTGGCCTTCTTCCATCCCTTCTCTACGGCCTATCTCCATCCCTTCCGCCTTCGCATCTTCTATGATCTCCCGCTCTCTGGTCTCTGCTTTCATATATGCCGCCTCCATCTCCGAATTTTCCCTGATTGATTCGATTACTTCATGCAAACGCCTCAGACGGTTATCCGACTGCCTTGGAATCTGCTTTTCTGTACTGTCTGGTACATAGTGCAGAAAATCTATCAGCCCGGGCTCCACCTCTGCAGAATCGGTTCCTTTCGTATTCAGGATGATCTTCGTGCTCTCGTCATCTAATTCCAGTCCTGCGACTTCTTTACATTGATTGGTAAAGGTATACCGGTATTTCCCCTGGCCAAACAGGTCAAAATCGCAGATTACTATGATATAAGAAGGGTTCAGCTTATCGAAAGACTCCTCCCCGCTTTTCAGGAGCGGCGCATCGATCAGGCTCTGGTAAAACCGCGTCCGCTTTGGAAGGTTCCCTCTCCTGTACTTCTGCATCTCCACATCATACAGCGTTCCTTCTTCATCCTCAACATAGAAATCCAGGCGTATCCCCCGCTTTCCCGGAAGATTATGTACCACCTTCTGATTCTCCTGCCAGCGGATACTCTTGATACGGATTCCTAAAGATAGTTCCAGGATGATCTGACAGCATTCCAGGTAATCCGTTACCACGTCGAACATAAAATCATCTACCAGGTTCAGGCTTCGGAAGGGCTTGATCTCTGCCTGCAGCGTATTTGCATGTTCTTTCTGTTTCTTCAAATATTTTCCTCCTCTAATTATAATATAGTTTCAAAAAAGTTGCAATACGTTTGTTTAAAATCACAAATTGTCCACTCTGGATTCACTGCGGATATCGCATGAATAGTAGAAACTTTATTTTGATTCTGGATGATTCCAAACCAAGATTATATATATTATACTGATATATCAAACTATATCAACTTTTGTCATCATTACATCGGATCAATTATATTTTCCGTCTCTACGGAAAATATATATAAATTATTGCATTATTCAAAACAGCCAGAATATGAGAAACTTAATATTTCTCCATTTCCTGGATGACATATTGTTCCCTTTCTTCTCTTGGAATCTTAAGCGCGTCCAGAGCCTCCTCCCTTGTCAGTTTTAAGGTGCTCATCAGGTTTTCCACTGATATCTTTATACTTTCCCTGCGGCCTTCCTCACGGCCCTCTTTCATTCCCATCTTCTGGCCTTCTTCCATCCCTTCTCTGCGGCCTTCCGCCTTTGCGTCCGCTATAATCTCCCGTTCTCTGGTCTCTGCCTTCATATATGCCGCCTCCATTTCCGAACTTTCCCTGATTGATTCGATTACTTCATGTAAACGCCTCAGGCGGTCATCTGACTGCTCTGGAATCTGCCCTTCTGTACTGTCTGGTACATAGTGAAGGAAATCTATCAGCCCGGGTTCCACCCCTGCAGAATCGGTTCCTTTCGTATTCAGGATGATCTTCGTACTCCCGTCGTTTAACTCCAAGCCTGCAACCTCTTTACACTGATTGGTAAAGGTATACCGGTATTTCCCCTGGCCAAACAGGTCAAAATCGCAGATTACTATGATATAAGAAGGGTTCAGCTTATCGAAAGACTCCTCCCCGCTTTTCAGGAGCGGCGCATTGATCAGGCTCTGGTAAAACCGTGTCCGCTTCGGAAGGTTCCCTCTCCTGTACTTCTGCATCTCCACATCATACAGTGTCCCTTCCTCATCCTCAACGTAGAAATCCAGGCGTATCCCCCGTTTCCCCGGAAGATTATGTACCACCTTCTGATTCTCCTGCCAGCGGATACTTCTGATCCTGATCCCCAGAGACAGTTCCAGGATGATCTGGCAGCATTCCAGGTGATCCGTCACCACGTCGAACATAAAATCATCCGCCAGGTTCAGGCTTCGGAAGGGCTTGATCTCTGCCTGAAGCGTATTTGCATGTTCTTTTTGTTTCTTCAAATATTTTCCTCCTCTAATTATAATATAGTTTCAAAAAAGTTGCAATATACTTGAATAGATTTTCAAATATTTTGTTTTTAAAAGGATATTTTTTTTCTTGCACATCTGTGTAATGTATATTAAATCCCTAAAAATAAAAGTTCTGGATTCAATGCAGATACTGCATGAATATAGAAAAATAAATTTCCGATATGGATAAATATCGAATAAGTTTACATATAATATAACAGAATATAGAAACTATGTCAACTGATATTATTAATATATCATGAGAATTTAGTTCATTAAGCATACTCAATGGACAATAACAGTTAGCCAGACAATAGAATGAAAAAATATCCAACATATAAAATTTCTCATAACAAATAATAACAAGTAGTTCTATTTGCGCATCATTTATTAAAAAAGTATGTAATTTGAAGAAAGTCTATCAGAAAATTGCTCTTTATAATAGAGGGATAAAATGATTGCCGCTGCAAAATTTTTTGCCTTGACATCATAAAAAATAAGTAGAGAGGGTGTAAAAACAAATGAAGAACACGATTTACGGATATGTCCGTGTATCCACAAAAGAGCAAAATGAAAGCAGGCAGATGATTGCTTTGAGAGATTTTCCGGTTCTGGATAAAAATATTTATATGGATAAGCAGAGTGGAAAAGATTTTAACCGTCCGGCATACCAGAGATTATTAAAAAAGGTGAAAGAAAGAGATACGCTGGTTATTCAGTCTATCGACCGCCTGGGCAGGAATTATGAGGAAATATTGGAGTATTGGAGAATACTTACCAAGGAAAAAAAGGTGGATATTGTGGTGTTAGACATGCCGCTTCTGGATACCAGGAATAAGGGAAAAGATCTTACGGGAACATTTATTGCAGATCTTGTGCTTCAGATCCTTTCTTATGTGGCGCAAAATGAACGGGAAAATATACGGAAACGGCAGGCGGAAGGGATTGCGGCAGCCAAAGAGAGGGGGGTACATTTTGGAAATCCCGGAAAACCATTGCCGGAAACTTTTATTGAAGTGGTGGGCAGATGGAGACGGAAAGAACTGGAATTATCAGAAGCATTAGCAGAATTAGGAATAGGGCGTACCTATTTTTTTAAAAATGTAAAGCAATTGGGCATTTAAAAAGCGCTGAATGATACAATGCATAATTTGTCGAATTTTGTCCGCCAAAGTACACTTTGGCGGACTTTTAATTGCATAAAAAAATATCCAAAATCATCTCTAAATTGTGTCTGATTAAGGCCTTCTTCTTATTTATATTATATTATTTTCAACATAATGTGTCAATGATTTAAACATTTGATATGTAAATATGCGCTTTCTATGATATTCGCCAAAGTGTACCTTAACGGACGTTAGTAGTCCGTTAAGTGTGCCATAACGGACGTTAGTAGTCCGTTAAGTGTGCCATAACGGACATTAGTAGTCCGTTAAGTATGCCATAACGGACAAATACAGCTATTCAAAGGAGTATGCGGAGAATATGGAGAAAGAGCTGAGTGTTATATTGAAACCGGTGGATATTCGGTTTACAGAAGAAAATATTGAGATTATTGATTCCCGCATAGGAAAATATCAGCTTCCGTATGAGGATATTGTGATGGCTGGCCTGAGAGTATACGATCAGGAATCAGGAAGCTGGTATGAACCAGAGATCACGGAGATAACAAGAGATATGGAGGGCGATCTGGTTATCCGTGATAGCGGGAGCTGTCAGTGGATGATCCATACGGATCTGATAGAGAAGACTGCAGAAGCGATGTTGTCAGAATTGACTATGCATGCGCCGTATATTTTGATAGGACGCCAGACCTGGATCGACTTAGAGGATGAGGATGCCTTTGCCGAAGCCAGCGGTATGGTGGATTTGATGCGTCAATGCTGAAGAAGCATGGACAGAAGGAGTGTGTATATTCATGAATGAGGAAAATATCATACATTTTGGAATGCTGGGGTCATTTTCCTACGGAGATACAGGTATCGCTTTGAAAGCGGGAAAAAAGGCGCTGTCATTTCTGCAATATCTGGTCGTGAATCATGACAGGAGTATTTCCAGTGACGAACTGCTGGACAGGTTCTGGAATGAGAACAGCAGCAGCTCACCGTCTAACGCGCTTCGCCATATGCTGTTTAAGGTGAGAAATCTGCTGGAGGATATGTTCCCGGACAAGAAGGATCTGCTTCAGACATTTCCCGGATACTATGCGTGGAATAAAGATATTTGTATAAAACTGGACACGGAGCAGTTCGAAGCTGCCTGCCTGAAGGCCAGGAGGACGGCGGGAGAAGAACAATTGCCGCTGCTTCTTCACGCCATTTCCCTTTATAAAGGAGACTTTCTGGCATCGAATGATCATGAATGGGCGCTGGTATTGCGGCAGTATTACAGGACGCTGTATCTGGACGTCTGTAAGGCGGCGCTTCCTTTGCTTCATAAAAATGAGGAATGGATCAAGCTGCTTGATATCTGCGGGCAGGCGTACAGAATTGATTTTTCTATGGAAGACTTTACCATATACCAGATGCGGGCACTGATCGCCCTGGGGCAGCCGGAGCAGGCCATTGAGACCTATGAAGCATTCCGGGAAAGGATGCTTGAGGAATTTGAGATCATACCTTCCGACCAGGTGGAACAGCTCTATACTTTAGCGTCTAATCTCCGCAAAAAGGATGTGGACGTGTCGGATATATTCAAGTCCGTATGCAGGGATGATGAGGAGCAAAGCGCCTTTTTCTGTACCTTTGAGGTATTTCAGAATATTGTTGCGCTGGAAAAGCGGCATCTGGCGCGTTCCGGGCAGGCTTCTTCCCTGGTGATCGTAAGCCTGGGAAATCAATCAGCCCCGGTTACGGATACCCGCAGGCTGGAGCGGATCCTTTTAAACGGCCTCAGAGTAGGCGATCCGGTGGCAAGGCTTGAAGCAGGGTCCTACATATTGATGCTGACTGGCGCAAATATAGAGAATGCAAAGATGGTAATGGGACGGATCGATTATAATTTCCACAGTACATACCGTTATTCCAAAGCAAAGCTTAATTATCAGATAGAACCGTTAAAATAATTTAAAATAATGTTACCGTCATACGGAAAAATAACAGGCTGCTAACAGTGGCCTGTTATTCTATTTGTGAAAAGCTTAAAAAGGTGGTGATGGTTATAGCGCTTCAAGGAAAAATGCTTCCCTGTCATAGCC
>CAZGVY010000121.1:0-6549 GCA_964529215.1 uncultured Mordavella sp.
GGCCCGAGAGGCGATCTGCTGGTTGAGGTGTCTGTATCCAGGCATCCGATCTTCCAGCGCCAGGATATGCATATTTTCTCCACAGCTCCGATCTCTTTTGCCCAGGCGGCGCTTGGCGCAGAAGTGAAGATAAAGACGGTGGACGGTGAAGTGATCTATAATGTGAAGCCGGGAACAAAAACGGATACCAAGGTAAGACTCAGGGGCAAGGGCGTGCCTTCCGTGAGAAACCCACAGGTCCGGGGCGATCATTATGTGACGCTGGTGATCCAGACGCCGGAGAAACTCAGCGCAGAAGCAAAAGAGGCGCTGCGCAGGTTCGATGAGCTGACCGGGAACACACTGGATATTTCAGAGGATGGCAGACCGAAGCCAAAGAAAAAGGGATTTATGAATAAAATGAAAGAAGCCTTCGATGATTGATCGGGGGCTTCTTTTATAATGACCAGTCAGGAATGCCGGTAATAGAAGATCGCAAGCTGCGTCCGGTCTCTGAGGTTTAATTTATCCAGGATACTGCTTAAGTAGTTGCGGACGGTCCCTTCGCTTAAATGAAGTTTTCCGGCGATTTCCCGGTTGCTCAGCCCTTCTGCGACCAGAGTGATGATTTCGTATTCCCGGTCTCCGATTTCGTAGTCTTCATAGAGGAAGGCATCCTTGTGTTCCAGGAAGTTTGGGATCCGGGATATAATTTCATTTCCAAAAACGGTCTGCCCGGTGCATACGGCTTTGATCGCAGGAATGATGCTGCTGTAATCCTGCTTGAGGAGGTATCCTTTCACCCCGGATTTCAGTGCTTTGACAATGTATTCGTCATCGGAAAAAGTGGTGAGCAGGAGGATCTTTGCGTCAGGATATACGGCAAGGAGCTGACCGGAGGCATCCAGCCCGTTCATATCCTTCATGCGGATATCCATGAGAAGTACATCCGGCTGAAGTTTCTGATATATGCGGAGGGCGTCCCTGCCGTCGGAACCGGTCCCGGCCACGGAGATCTCCTCATCAGCTTCCAGAATTGTTGTCAGAGCGGCGGCTACCAGCACGTCGTCATCGACGATTGCAACTTTGATCATATGATAAATCCCCCTTTTTTGGAATGGTTATAAAAATGCGGAATCCCTTTTCTGTATAAAATTCTGCCATGCCGTTTAACGCTGTTATCCGGTCTTTTATATTTTGTAAGCCTAACCCATGTTCTGTTCCGGAGGCTTTTTTTGTGCCGTCATCTTCTATGATAAGCTGGTAAAGAGCGGGGTGTTCCCGGAGGGAGATACGTACTTCTTTTGCATTGCTGTGACGCATGACATTGTTCAGCGCTTCTTTTATGACGGCGATCAGACAGTATTTTACCGCTTTCGGAACCTCGTAACCCATGTCATATTCCAGAAAAACAGGGCAGAAGGTGAAAGTTCTGGCGAGGCTCTCTAGTGATTCTTTTAAATTGATGGATTCGTCATGCAGGTCGTGGACACTGTTCCGTATATTTGCCATAGCTGTATTCAGCGTGGTTTCTAACTGTTCTAAGGATGGGGCAAGGGCGGCGTCCTGATTCAGTGTCCTGGCGGCGCCGGTCAGCAGGATAGAACGGGTAAGCATGTGCCCTACGTTGTCATGGATCTCCCTGGCGATCCGGTTGCGCTCTCTTAATGTGGCGGTATAGATCTCATAATCCTGTTTTTCCAATAGCGCCTGGTTCTTTTCCTTCAGCAGGAGATTGCGTTCTACGCCCTCATCCCTGGTCTGTTTGAATTTATGCTCCAGGATTCTGTAGGAGCGGGTGTGGAAGCTGAGCAGGAGAGACAGCAGGATCCCTGTTATTATGAAATAGAGGATTTCCAATGGGCTGTGCCAGAATCGGAACAGGCATAGGATCCCTAAGGCTGCCAGGGCCGTTTTACGGCCGTTTTCCAGAAACCCATACAGGATGGCCGGGACAAACAGTGCGGCTTCCGGGATCAGGACGATCAGGAACAGGCAGGGCAGGGAAAGAATATGGCGGTATGTTATCTGATCCATATAATAATGAAGGCAGGTATAAATGACCGCAGAAAGAAAAGCAACCAAAAATCTGGTATTTATCTCAGTAAAAAACACACTGCCTAAGCAATATATCAGCAGAATGCATCTGTCAAGAACCGGTTTCATAAAGTAGCTCCTTATTTTGCATGTATAATCCCATCATAGCAGACTTTTCTTCAAAATTCTATATCTGTGCCAAAATCCCAGGATTATCAGGGAATATAAGGTTACGGCCTGCTCCCGGCGCCGGAAGGACTTTGATTTTATGACATTTGTAATATGGGTTCCTGACATCCTGCACTGTTTTTTGAACAGTCCTGCGGCTATACTATAAGAAAGACCAATGCAAAGGAGGCAGGGAGCGTATGGTAACGATCACAAATCTTGTAAAGCGTTATGGAAGCCTTGTGGCGCTGGATCACTTGAATCTAGAGATAGAAGAAGGAGAAATTTACGGGCTTCTGGGACCGAATGGCTCAGGAAAAACTACAGCTATTAACTGCATGCTGGCAATCCTGAAGTATGATAAGGGAAGCATCCGGATCATGGGGCAGGAAATGAGGCCGGACTGCTATGAGGTGAAGAAGAATATCGGGGTAGTCATGCAGAACGTGGCTGTATTTGAGCAGATGTCCGTCTGGGAAAATATCGATTATTTCTGCGGGCTTTATGTGAGGGATAAGAAACGCAGGCATGAGCTTGTGGAGGAGGCCATCCGGTTTGCAGGATTGGAGGATTACCGGAAAATGCGCCCGAAAAAACTGTCAGGAGGACTTCTCCGGAGGCTGAATATTGCCTGCGGTATTGCGCATAAACCCAAACTGATCATTATGGATGAACCTACGGTGGCAGTAGACCCCCAGAGCCGGAATAAGATCCTTGAGGGGATTCTGGAGCTGAACCGCCAGGGCACTACAATTATTTACACTTCTCATTATATGGAAGAAGTAGAGCAGATCTGTACGAAGATCTCGATCATGGATCATGGGCGGGTACTTGCTTCGGGAACAAAGGAAGAGCTAAAGAGCATGATAAAGACCGGGGAGACGATCACCATAGAAGCGGTTGCGCTGAATGAAGAACAGCTTGCCCAGATCAGGGAACTTCCCCATGTATTCCAGGTTACTTATGAGGATCAGGTATTGAAGCTCCGCCTGAGCGGAGCCAAGCATAACCTGGTACGGATCCTCCACTATCTGGAGGAAAAAGAAGTGACGTTTGGCAGGGTGTTTTCCGAGCTTCCTACATTAAATGATGTGTTTTTGGAGATTACCGGAAAGGAACTGAGGGATTAGAGAGGGGGAAATGGTATGCTTCATTTGATAAAATACCAGTTTCTGCAGATTATCAGAGAGTGGTCAACGATGTTCTGGGCGCTTGCCTTTCCCATTATTCTTGGGACTTTGTTCTATATATCTTTTGGGATGACGATGTCCAGCAGCGAAGGGCTGGGCGGAGACATGGAGATCCTTAAAACTGCGGTTGTGGAGGAAGAAGCGGAAACAGCCGGCAAGGATACGTTCCTTTCTTTTCTCGGGGAATTGGACGGGGATATGATAGAACTGGAAAGGATGGGGGAGAAAGAAGCTCTGCAGGCGCTGCGTGCGGATGAGATTGAAGGGATCTTTTACGCGGGAGAAGAGCCCGGTCTTACTGTAGCAAAATCAGGACTTGAGCAGAGTGTTTTAAAGACGCTGCTGGATACCTACCAGAAGAATGCCGAGCTGGTAAAAACGGTTGCAATGACTCATCCCGAAGCAATAGAAGCGGTGGCAGAAGAACTGAAGGACTGGGAGGATACTACGGAGGAGTTAAGTGTAGGAGGAAAAACACTGAATCCGAATGTTTCTTACTTTTTTGCCCTGATTGCTTATACTGCCATGTCGGGGATCTATCTTGGTATCAAGGAGTGCTGTGAAAGCCAGGCAAATCTGTCGGCTCTTGGTGCAAGAAGATGTATTACGCCTACGCATAAGCTGAAACTGATACTGAACAGCTTCCTGATCCAGTTCTCCATCCAGTTTTTCAATGTAATGGTATTGACAGGAGTGGTACAGTTCATATTCCACATTGACCTTGGGGGCAATGTAAAGGGGATCCTGCTGATCAACCTTCTTGGCAGTATGATCGGCGTATCCATGGGAATTCTGATCGGAAGCATCAGCAAGCTGTCCCTGGGGATGAAAATGGGGCTTGGAGTGCTCTTTACCCTGTTTCCCGGCTTCCTGGCAGGCCTGATGTTTGGGGATATGAAGAATCTGATCGAGCAGCACTGTCCGGTTATCAACCGGATCAATCCTGCCGCAGTGCTCAGCGACAGTTATTATTGTATGGCTGTTTACAATGATACGGCCAGGATGAACCGGAATCTGCTGATCCTTGCAGTTATGTGCGTGCTGTTCGTGCTGGCATCGTTTTTGATCGTGAGGAGGGAGAGGTATGACAGTATTTAAAGGGTTTCTGATATTGGTAAAAAGGAATATCTCAATGTTTTTCCTGTACCTGGCCATCTTTATGACGATCTGCATTATGGTCCAGTTTATGACAAATGGAGAGGGTATGAACCAGTTTGAGGAAGAAAGCCTGAAAATTGCCGTGATAGACAGGGACGGGGGTGAACTTGCCGCCGGCCTGAAGGAATATCTGGGTGAAAAGCATGAGCTGGCTGATATAGAAGATGACAGAAAAGTGATCCAGGAAAATTTATTTTATCGGAATATATACTATGTGGTAACGGTCCCGGAAGGTTTCGAACAGCGGTTTTTTGAGGAAGGAGAGCGGTTAGCGACTACGAAGGTCCCGGGGACAGTCAGCGCATTCTATATTGACCGGCAGATAGATACCTTTCTAAATGAGGTGCGGGTATTGAAACGCGCTGGTTTTTCCACGGAGGAGGCTGCAGAAGAAGCAGTCCGGATCGGGAAGATGGATGCGGAGGTTACGATGGCTGATAAAAACGGCCATGGAGGGAATATGGCTCCCCACGCTTATATGTTCCAGTTCCTGCCCTATCTGTTTCTGGCGGTGATTTGCTACATTATCGGGTTTGTAATGATCGCATACCGGAAAAAGGATGTAAGGCGGAGGATCTTATGTTCCTGCGTATCCCTGCGGAAGCAGAATACAGGGCTTGTGGCAGGATACCTTGTGGTGGGTTTTGCAGTCTGGTGTATCTGTATGCTGATGCCGGCTGTGCTGTATGGGAAAGAATTTCTGAAGGATGATAATCTGTCTTATTATCTGCTGAATTCCTTTATGATGATACTGGTATCGCTGGCAATTTCATTTATTGTGGGAGTGCTGGTGGAAAATGAGACGGTAGTGAATGCAGTAGTAAATGTCATTTCACTTGGAATGTGTTTTATCTGCGGTGTGTTTGTGTCTATGAGTATGCTTTCAAGCGGGGTGCGGGCCGTAGCCCATTTCCTTCCGGTATACTGGTATGAAACCGTAAATGAGATAATCGGTAACAACACACAGTTTACGGCAGCCCAGAGCGCGGCAGTGTGGAAGGGGATTGGTATCCAGCTGCTGTTTACCATCCTGTTCTTAAGTATAGGGATGGCAGCCAGTAAGTATAAGCGGCAGGAGTAAGGCTAAAAGTTTTTTAGTAAGCGTAAAATGACCGGTCATAGACCGTTTCAGTCAGGGGAGGCAGCGTCTCCCCTGAAAGTATTGTAAGGACAGCAGATTGCCATTATTTGAAAAAATGAAAAGTTAATTGATTTATTTGCTGTAATGTGTTAAAATGTCACCACGGTCTTATGTGTGGAAAAGAAGGAACGCACATGATACAAAGGAAGGAGAATACAGAGAGGATGGTTCGGAATTGAAGAAGTACATAATTAAGCGCCTCGCGCTTGGGATTGCCAGTATATTTATTGTTGCGACACTGACATTTTTTCTTATGAATCTGGTACCAGGCGGACCTTTTGTAGCGGAGAAGTCTATCAGCAAGGCGGCGCAGGAAGCGCTGGAGGCAAAATATGGATTAGACAAACCATTAGTAGAACGGTATACGACGTATATGACAGATTTTCTGAAAGGAGATATGGGATACAGCCTCAGGCAGCGGGGAAGGACCGTGTCTGACATTATATTTTCGAAGTTTCCCATATCGGCAAAGCTGGCGGGGATCGCAGTTGTACTGGCTCTGACCCTGGGGATACCGCTTGGATGTATCTCAGCATATAACAGGGGGAAGCTTATGGATAATTTCATTATTGTCCTGGCAACCTGCGGGATCGCCATACCGAGCTTTATAAGCAGTGTATTACTTTTGTATACATTTGGAAGCAAGCTGGGTATTCTGCCGACAGTCGGGCTTAACACGCTGTCGTCTTATATTATGCCGGTAACGGCTCTGGCAATTTATCCAACCGCGTATATTACGCGTCTGATGCGTTCCAGTCTTTTGGATGTTATGGGACAGGATTATGTGCGTACTTCAAGGGCGAAGGGCGTTTCTAGTTTTAAGACATTGTTTAAACATGCGCTCAGGAATGCAATATTACCGGTTATCACTTACGT
>CAZGVY010000122.1:0-6517 GCA_964529215.1 uncultured Mordavella sp.
CACTCGAAATGCTGTGTTCCGAAAGGGACCTAGGGTTCGAATCCCTAACTCTCCGTCAGATAAGAACGCTAATTTTGATATACAAAGTCAGCGTTCTTATCTTTTGCCCGGAAAGACTTACTTTATGGGTTTTAGAGGACCATAGAAATAGCTTGCGGTTGCACCGCCATCGATCAGGAATGTAGAACCGCTGATAAATGCGCCCTTGCCGCTCATCAAGAGTTCTGCTACATTTGCCACTTCATCGGCAGTTCCTGGACGTCCTGCCGGACAGTTTGCAAACATATTTTTATAAAAATCTCCTCGCGGTCCGTTAAATTCGTCAATTGCAAGAGGCGTTACAATAATGCCGGGTGCAATATCGTTTAGCCGAGCGCCACGCTTGCCCCATTTGACAGCCTCTGCCATTACACGCTTTTCATTGCAGCGTTTGGCAATTTGATAAGCGTGCAGGGTATCACGGATATTCTCCGGCTGGAGCATCGGCAAATTCAGCAGTTCCTCGGTCGGACAGGTTGCAAGCAGCTCATCTTCTTCTGCCGTCAGAGCCGGCATACGCCAGCCGGACTGACTGGAAACCGTTACACCGCAGCCGCCTTTTTTGATTACCTTACCGACTTCTTCCAGGAGGACAGCCGTTCCGTACAAGTCAACTTTTAAAATTGCTTCAACCGGCGCCTGGCTTGGTGAAACGCCTGCCGCATTGACCAGCATGGAAATTTCCCCATACTTTTGCGCTTCTGCAATCATCTCCAGAATTGACTCACGAGATGACAGATCCATCTGGGTCGGCGTCACATCAAAGCCGGCGTCATTCATCGTTTTTGCGATGGCCTGTGCATTTTCCATTTTCTTATCGCCCATTATGATTTTCATCCATAGCCAACTCTGCGGGCGATCGCCATACCAATCTGTCCTGCGCCAGTTACAATCATTACATCTTTCATGTTAATATCTCCTTTCAAATGACTCGTTATATGTTTTTCTTTGCCCATGCTGCAACAGCTTTTCTGTATCATTGCCACCTCATTTTGATTTTTGTATTTTCATTATATTATAGTCTTGCTTCTCAATCAAATCTATATTCTTTTCATATTGATAACTTATACTAATCGTAATATAATATATACACGGGAGGAGAAGACAATGTTATTTCGTCAGTTTGAATATTTTCAGGCAGTCGTGGAAACCGGAAACTTTTACGCCGCCGGAGAGCGGTGCTCTGTTTCCCAGTCTGCGATTTCGCAGCAAATCAAAAAGCTGGAGGATGAGCTGGGCGCCGAGCTGCTGGAACGGCATAACCGCACTTTCAGTCTCACCCCTGCCGGAGAGCATTTTTACCGTAAAAGCCTTGTCATTTCCGGCGATATTGAGCGTTTGCTTCAGGAAACCAGGAGGATTGCTCAAAAGGACAAAGCAATACTCTGTCTGGGTTATTATAAAGGGTATCATGGCAACGAGTTTTCAGAGGCAGTGGCGGATTTTTCGGAGAAATATCCCACTGTAGAGATCAAAACTGTCATTGGCAGTCACGAAGAACTTTATCACGGCATGGAAGCCGGAACGATCGACCTTGTGCTCAATGACCAGCGGCGTGCGTTTTCAGGTGCATATAACAACTTGTTCCTGTCCGAAAGTCATACTTATATTGAAATAGCCAGCCGAAACCCGTTGAGCCGCCTGAATCAGGTTGAATTAAGCGATTTGAAAAACACGCCTTGCATCCTTTTAACCGATTTGGAGGGGCAAGCGGAGGAACAACGATATTATGAGGAAGTTGTCGGCATCCGTGGAGACTTTCTGTTCGCTGAGTCCATTCAGGAAGCACGTCTCAAAATTATTACAGGACAGGGATATATGCCAGTAGATGTGATCGGTAAGCAGGAATGGTTCGATACGACTGTCACCCGCATTCCCCTTGTCCGCAATGGAGAGCACATTCTGAAAAGCTATTGTGCGTTCTGGAGAAAAGATAACTCCGGGTACTATGTGGAGGAATTTGCAGATGCTTTAAAAAAGCGGTTTTGAATACTATTATAATGCAAAGTTTTAAGCCGTCACCATTATTATGATTACCTTTTAGGTATTGCGGTAAAAATAAAACGCAGGAGGACAAACACAATGGAAAAATACGAAAACTTCTTTGCACGGATTGAACGGAGCTTCACGATCCTGACCCGGAAAAGCGGAAATCCTGGGAGGCTATCCCTTGTGAAGGTAATGTGTCTACGCCGGAGGAATGGCTGAAGTATGCTGTGAAAATAATCATTATGGTAAATTACCGATATCTTTCTGTCTAAAGGATAGCATCGGTTCATACAAGAATTGTTGAAAAGACTTGATACTTTTTCCATACGATACATATTTTTTGTCTTTTTATGAAGGGGTGTATAGGGAAAACAAAAAGTGCCGGGCAAACATGCTGCCCAGCACCTTTGTGCAGTTAGATCATCCAGATCGGAACGATATAATTTCCAGCGGATGGAGCGTACCGTCACTCTCGATGACCATGTCAATTTCATTTGAGTTACTGTCACGATAATACCACAGCAGGCACTCCCTGGCGTTGTTGTGGTAGGACTTCATAAGTTCGGATACTACAAAGTTTTCGAGAATGGCACCATTCATCGCTCCATTGGCCAGAATCTCAGCAGAGGAATAGTGGGTCAGGTAAGCAGCCAAACCGGTATCAAAGAAATACATCTTCGGTGTTTTTACAGTTCGTTTTAACAGGTTGTTAGAATAGGGCCGCAAGAAGAAAATTACATCTTCGCGGTCATCATCCATAAGCTGACGCAGAACGGTGGTCTTGCCCACCTGACGTGAACCCGTGACTAAAATACAGGAATACTCTTTCGACAGAGCAAGAATTTTATCCTCAATATCTCGCTTGATATAAGCCATAGCGGAACCTCCTTAGGCTAATATTTGATACAATCGTATTTTAGCCTGAGTTGCAAAAAATATGCTATAATCCCCTTGAAGGAGGTGGTGTATATGATTGTGCGAAGCACTCTTTGGAATCCCTGCTGAAAAGGAGGGATTCGCTTCCGTTACCGGGCGCCGGATGCCGTACGTTTTCGTTTCCGGAACAGAATGACAGTAAGGATCAGAAGAAGCGCACCAGTGATGCAGAGGAAACTAAAAAATATACGTTTCCTTTTTCTGTGGGCTTCTAATAATTCAGTGGCTTTTTTCTCGGCGTCAATCCGTTCCTTAGCAAGACGGGCTTCTTCGGACAGGGCTTCATCTTCTGCATCTGAAATGGAGAGTATCTGCATATGGAGCTTGGTTTCGATCAGATTGCGGATAAGATCCTGGCCCTGCTGGCTGGGGTGAAGGCCGTCGGACTGCGTGTGCTCTGCAATATCCGTGTTCAGAAGGTCTGCCGTCTGATAATCATATTCTTCTGCGTATTCATAGATGATCTCATTCATATTGGAGATAAGTTTTTTGACAACAGTATTCAGGGTATCTGGAAGCCCGGCATTTTCTACCGGATTATAAATCGTGGTTACAACCATCTGGCTGTCTGGTTTCCGTAACGAATAAATCGTTTTGACGGCAAGTATCCATTGCTCCCGGAAGGAATCATAATCCCAGCTGGTAATAGCTCCGGCTACATCTACAAGAAGCAGGGGATTGCTGGAAATACCCTCCTGCAAAGCCAGAAGCGCTTCATCGGCTGAGTGGAATACCGTCTGGTTGTTTAAAATCTCCCTGGATATCTTTTTAAATTCGTTCATCAGATCATTTGCTCCGATGGTTAGTGTGATGACGTCCGATTTTTTAAGAGCATCCTGCGCTTCGTCCAGCGCCAGGAAGGAGGTATTTAGCCGCGCGGTGGTCAGTCCATTTTTAGTAAATTGTATAAGCTCTGTGTCTGCCTGGTTAATGGCGGTAAGATCAGCGGTGATCAGGGCAGGGTAACCTGTAAGCCCGGATGTGCCATCGGCACAGTATCCATTTGGGATACTGTCTCCTAATGCGGTGTAACAGATGGTTTCGGTATCCTGATCTTCCGGTTCCGGCCCGGCAGCAGATACCGGTAAAATGGGAAGTGAGGATAAAAGGAATACGAAAGTAAATAATAAAATAAATTGCAGGGAGCATCTGTGGCAGAAATGCTTCATTCCCATCACCTCCTGTGTAGTTTACATTCCTATTTATTATATTCTATCATGGTTATAATATTTCTTCTATATTTGTTCCCAAAAATGAAAGAAAATGCATAGTATGGTATAAAAAGTGTTAGGAGTATGTTATGCCTTATTCAATTATGATGGACGCCGGACACGGGGGACGTGATCCGGGAGCAGTATATAACGGCAGGCAGGAAAAGGACGACGCCCTAAGGCTCGCACTGGCAGTTGGTGAGATTTTGCAGAACAATGGGATCGATGTGGAGTATACCAGAACCACTGACGTCTATGAAACTCCGTTTCAAAAGGCGTCAGAAGCCAATGAGGCAGGAGTGGATCTGTTTATCTCCATTCACCGGAATTCATTTCCTACAGATAATACAGCTTTTGGTGTGGAATCCCTGGTTTACGATCTGTCGGGATTAAAGTATGAAATTGCTCAATCCATTGACCAGCAGCTGGAAACGGTAGGATTCCGGGATCTGGGCGTAAAAGCGAGGCCGAATCTGGTGGTGCTGAAACGGACGGAAATGCCGGCAGTGCTGGTGGAGGCCGGATTCATCAATTCGGATATTGATAATGAGCTGTTTGATGCGAACTTTGATGATATCGCCCTGGCGATCGCGGATGGGATCCTGGATGTGCTAAGAAACCAGGGGCTGATTCCTGACGAGGATCCCGGCGGTGGAACTATGCCGGGAGGCAGTACTGCGCCGGGATACCGGGTACAGGTCGGAGCATTCCGCAACCAGCAGTATGCGGGAAGGCTTCTTAATGAGCTTCTGGAGCAGGACTATCCGGCATATGTGATCGATTCCGGGGATTTTATCCGGGTGCAGGTTGGAGATTATGCCGATATGGATCAGGCGGTGGAGATGGAGCGGAGATTAAAGAGGGACGGCTACCAGACGGTGCTTATCAGAAGGTAAAGAGGACTCAGGCGAGTTCTCTTTACCTTTGACCTGCCCTGAAATAGGATATTGTTTCCTGCAATTATATAAGATAAAATAAAGGCAGGAGAGTGATGCAAGATATGAAGACAAGAGCAGTGCGTATGTATGGAGAAAATGATCTCAGATTAGATGAATTTGAGCTTCCGGAGATAAGGGAGGACGAAATACTGGTGAAGATTATTTCGGACAGTGTTTGTATGTCCACTTACAAGCTGGTAAAGCAGGGCGGCAGGCATAAGAGGATCACAGATGATCTGAAGCAAAAGCCTGCGGTTATCGGGCATGAGCTGTCTGGGATTATCATTGAGGCCGGCAGTAAATGGAAGAATACTTATCAGAAAGGAATGAAATTTACCGTTCAGCCGGAAACAGTGGTAAATGGAAGATCCATGACGGTAGGATACAATTATGGGACATACGGCGGTGACAGTACTTATTCGGTTCTCCCGGCAGAGGTAATAGAATCCGGCGGATTGATCCCGTTCCGGGGAGAGTCCTTTTTTGAAGCTTCTCTGGCAGAGCCCACATCCTGTATTATCGCAGGTTACCACCGGATGTACCATACGTCAAAGAAAAACCATGAACATAGTATGGGCGTGAAAAAGGGAGGAAATCTGATTATTTTTGGCGCTTGCGGCCCTATGGGGCTGGAGTGTACGGATTATGCCCTGCAGATAGAGGAAGGCCCCAGACTGGTGGCTGCGGTGGATGTATCTGAGGAGCGGCTGGAACGGGCCAGGAAAATGCTGAAACCGGCTGGGAATGGCCCGGAGCTTGTATTTATAAATGCGGGAAAACAGGAGGATATTTTCCAGGAATTAATGGATCTTACCGGAGGAAAGGGATATGACGACGCCTTTGTATATGCGCCTGTGAGGAGCCTGATTGAACAGGCAGATGATCTTCTGGGAGAGGACGGCTGCCTGAATTTTTTCGCAGGGCCGGTGGATACATCCCTTTGTGCGGCTATTAATTTTTATAATGTTCATTATTCCAGAACCCATACGGTGGGATTTACCGGGAGTATAACGGAGGATGTATATGAGGCTCTCCGCCTGATGGAGGAAGGAAGAATCCATCCCGCGGTGATGGTTACGCATATCGGCGGATTGGAGAGTGCGATAGAGGCCACGCTGGAGCTTCCGAAGATACCAGGAGGAAAGAAATTGATCTATCCGCACATTGATCTGCCGCTGACAGCAATTGAGGATTTCCGGAGGCTTGGCGAAACGGACAGGCTCTTTGCGGAACTTGCAGATTCCTGCGACCGCTATCAGGGATGCTGGAATGCGGAAGCGGAAAAGATATTGCTGGAGCATTATCAGGTTGATCTGTATAGCTAGTACAACGAATATTAAGTTTTGGATAGTTTGACTTGCCTATTTTCCTGATAGCACTACTCCCCAAGCCTCGACGTAGCCA
>CAZGVY010000123.1:0-5502 GCA_964529215.1 uncultured Mordavella sp.
TACGATCTCGGCAATATCATCGTCCTGCTCCCTGATCCCAAAAGCGACCGGCCGTTCCACGCCGTTCAGGTTATCGTTCAGTCCGCTTTCCGGCTTTACAAAAAGCGGGGCGGAAACTCTTGTCAGATGGAGGGATTTTGCAAGGGAATCCTGAAAATGATCCTTCACCTCTTTGATCGCAACTTCTGTTTCCCGTATCGTGAGGGGTGATACATATCCCTCCGGGGTCATGATTTCTGCCATTGTTTCTGTCTCCTTCCTTATTCTGTGTAATGGGATGGGATTTTCATACCCAGCAGGTCCTCTGCATTGGTATGAAATATCATTTGTTTCTCTGCATCTGTCAGCGGAAGTTTACGCAGATGCTCCACAAAAAGCTCCTGGCTGCCCCAGGGAGAATCCGTTGCAAAGAGAATACGGCTAATTCCCTGCCCTCTTACGATCCGCATAAATTGTTCCTCTTCTATATAACCAAAGACAATGCCCGTATCAAACCATGCCGGGATCCCAAGCAGCTCTTTTTCCACCGCATCCCACATCCGGAACCCGCCCATATGAGCCAGGATCAGCTTATCCGGCCGCACATCGTCTACCATGCGGATGATGCGTCCGGGCGTACAGTGAGTGACCTCTTTATAACCCGGGTCAAAACCTGCGTGGGTGCTGACGATCAGCCCCAGTTCGCTCGCATAAGAGATGATCCGCTTATATCTGATGTCGTCAATGAAGGTCTGCTGGTAATCCGGGTGGAGCTTGATCCCCTTAAATCCATGCTCCTTTAAAAATCTCAGTTCTTTCCGGTAATCCGCAGTATCCGGATGGATCGCGCCAAAGGACAGAAGCCGGTCTTCTCCCCGGAACTGTTCCGCAAAGCGGTTAATGGAAGCAAATTGCCCAGGTCTTGTCGCAACCGGGAGTATGACCGAACAGTCAATCCCCGCCCTGGCGGAAGATTCTCTTAGTCCTGCCGCCGTAGCGTCAGTCTCCGGCTCTGTTTCGCATTTCACCTTTAAAATATCCAGAGTACGTTTTGCCATCTGTTCTGGAAATATATGTGTATGAAAATCAATCATCGGTTATACCTGTGTGGTGACAAAAATATCGTAGATTGCCTTGATCGCGTTATCGAAGTCGTGGTTGCGCACGCCGATGATAATATTCAGCTCGCTGGATCCCTGGTCGATCATACGCACATTCACGTTGGCATGTGCGAGAGCAGAAAAGATCCTGCCGGAAGTTCCCCGCGTAGCCTTCATACCACGCCCCACAACGGCGATCAGGGCCAGGTCAGATTCCATTTCCACAAAATCCGGTTCTACCGCCCTGTGGATCCCTGCAAGAACCTTCTGTTCCTTTTCCTGAAATTCATCCTGATGGACCAGGATCGTCATCGTATCAATTCCGGAAGGCATATGCTCGATGGAAATGTTATTCTGGGCGAACACATTCAGAACCCGCATACAGAAGCCAACCTCTGCATTCATCATCGCCTTTTCAATCGTAATCGATGCAAAATCCTTCTTTCCGGCAATGCCGGTGATGGTAAAACGGGGTTTCCTGCATGTGGCTTCTACGATCAGAGTACCCTTGTCTTCCGGCAGATTCGTGTTGCGGATGTTGATAGGGATCCCTTCTTTCCTCACCGGGAAGATCGCATCCTCATGGAGTACGGATGCGCCCATATAGGACAGCTCCCGCAGCTCCCTGTAGGTGATCACATCAATAGCTTTCGGATTCTTAACCACTCCCGGATCTGCGATCAGAAAGCCGGAGACATCCGTCCAATTCTCATACACATCTGCATGGACCGCCTTTGCGACGATCGATCCGGTCACATCGGAACCGCCCCGGGAAAAGGTTTTAATACGGCCGTCTGCCGCCATGCCATAGAAGCCGGGGATCACCGCATTTTCCGTATGAGCCAGCCGCTCGGACAATACCGTCTGGGTCTTTGCCCCGTCAAAATTGCCATTTTCATCAAAGAAGATCACTTCGGCTGCATCAATAAATTCATAACCAAGGTAGTGCGCCATGATAATGCCGTTCAGATATTCGCCTCTGGAAGCAGCGTAATCTCTTCCGATCTTTCTGCTGAAATTTTCCCGGATAACCTTAAATTCCCCGTCCAGGCTCAGATCCAGATTCAGGCCGCTGATGATCTCCTGGAACCGGGATCTGATCTCTTGAAGCTCTGTTTCAAATTTCTTTTCCTGGATTGCCAGATGATAGCAGCTATAAAGCATATCTGTTACTTTTGTATCCTTCGGAAACCGTTTTCCCGGCGCGGAAGGAACCACGTACCGCCGTTCTTCCTCCTGCCGGATGATCTTTCCTACCTTCTGGAACTGTTCCGCACTGGCCAGGGAACTTCCTCCGAATTTCACAACTTTTTTCATATCTGTAACCTCCGTTTTACTTTTGCCGCAGTCCTGGCAGAACAGCTTCCGTCCACGGCTTTGCCTGTATCTTTATCCTGTCTGCACCTACCTGCCTTCTGTACGGATCACATCGCCAAATTCTGCATCAGCCGCTTTTTTCAGGTCTTTCGGCTTCAGGCAGAGCTGCATGCCTATTTTCCCGCCGCTTACATACATTTGCTTAAGTTCCCCGGCGCTTTTCTGGATGATCGTCGGGAACTTCTTTTTCATGCCGATGGATGTGCATCCGCCCCGGACATAACCTGTCACCTGGGTAAGATTCTTCAGGGGCAGCATTTCCAGAGACTTCTCTCCTACTGCCTTTGCTGCTTTCTTAAAATCAATTTCCGCCTCGATCGGAATCACGAATACATAATGCATACCGCTCTTTCCGGTCGTAACAATAGTCTTAAATACCAGTTCATGATCCAGTCCCAGCTGATCTGCTGTCTGGATCCCGTCCGTAAATTCATCACATGTATAGGTTTGATAGGTATATGGGATTTTCAGGCGGTCCAGTATACGCATAGCATTGGTTTTCACTTCTTTTTTGCTCATAGATCTATCCCTCGGATTTATTTACTCCTCTAGTTTTTTATCATACCACTATGCTAAAGTCCTGTGCAATAAAAAAAAGACACTGCAGCAGACAAATTTCGCCTGATTTACAGTGCCTTTTGTGCATATTATACAATTTCTATACCAAGTTCCTCCAGAGGCAGATAATGGGAATCCCCTCTTTTTACGTCTTTTGCATACAATTCTCTCCGGTGATAATGAAGCATTCTTCCTTCTTCCTTTATAAATGACAGGAAGGTCTCCATCACAAGCTCCGGCTTTAAGTTTGCCTCACTTCCGGCTGCAAGTTTTAAACAGAGCCCCGCAGGCTCCAGATGAAAATCATAGATCATTGGCCGGATATCCACTTCCTTTTCACTCCGCTTCGTCTTTTTCAGGACAACGATTTCCGGCTGTGCCAGAAAGGCGTCTATATCCTCCTTAAATTTATTCGGAAACAGCGCTTTGCTGCTGTTAAATTCTGTCAGCGCCATATCTTTCGCTTCCGCTGGAACCACAAGGTATTCTGCCGCCGCCACAAGGGTCATGCCGCTGCTTTTCTTATCTTCATCGATCTGCCGGAAACTTACCACATCGATCCCTTCCGCCATAACCTGGTTCAGACGGAAGACAGCATCCTTTGAAGAAACCGGCGCCGTCAGCTCCGCGTCCAGATATTCTCCTTCGCTGGTATTGCCAAGCCCCAGGGGCTGTGCGAAGGACATGATCATATGCGGGCTGTAGCCGGATGTAAATGCAATGGGGATGTCCGCCCGCCGCATAGCCTTCTGGAAGAAACGCATCACATCCAGATGCCCCAGAAATCTCAGGACGCCGTACTTGCGGAATTTAATTCTTACCTTCAACACAGACTCCCCCTTTCCATAAAGATGCCCCGCAGCCGGAACACTGTACCCGGCAGTTTGGCGTAACCTCGCCCTTCATGGCCCGCTCCCATTCCCTTCTTAAGAATGTCTTAGTCACACCAGTATCAATAAAATCCCAGGGGAATATCTCGTCTGCACCTCGCTCTCTGAGATTATAAAACCCAATATCTATCCCTGTATTTTCAAAAGCTTTCATCCATTTCTCATTGTCAAAGCACTCTGTCCAGGAATCATAAATACAGCCAAGCATGTAGGCTTCCTCGATCACCTTTCCGGTCCGGCGGTCGCCTCTTGCGAATACGCCCTCAAGAACCGTCACCTCTGCATCATGCCAGTTGTACCGCAGGCTTTTTCTGTTGAGCTGGTTCAGGAACGCATGCTTTACGATCTCGGCTCTGGCAATATACTCTTCGTTGGTATACATAGGAGCCCACTGGAACGGGGTAAAAGGCTTGGGGATAAAAAAGGAAGAGCTTGCCGTGATCTGGCATTTCCCATTCCGTTTTTCCTTTGGGATCTCATAGTAGCGCCTTGCCACCTGATCCGCAAGAACCGCAACCGCCTCCATATCCTCCTTTGTCTCGGTAGGAAGACCCAGCATAAAATAAAGCTTCACCTTATTCCAGCCGCCCTCAAAAGCCGCACCTGCTCCCTCCAGAATCACCTCTTCTGTCAGTCCCTTGTTGATTACATCACGAAGGCGCTGGGAACCGGCTTCCGGCGCAAAGGTCAGGCTGCTTTTTTTCACGTCCTGGATGCGGCTCATTACATCCAGGGAAAAAGCGTCGATCCGGAGGGACGGCAGGGAAATATTGATCCCCTTTCCCTTAACTTCTTCTATCAGAAATGTCACAAGTTCTTTCAGCTTGCTATAATCGCTTGTGCTTAAAGAACTCAGGGAAATCTCCTCATGCCCGGTGCTTTTCAGCATCCGGAGGGCATACTCCTTTAGCTGTTCCACATCCCGTTCTCTTGTGGGACGGTAGATCATTCCCGCCTGACAGAAACGGCATCCGCGGATGCAGCCTCTCTGCACTTCCAGGACCACCCGGTCCTGTGTAACTTTAATATAGGGAACCAGTGGTTTCTCCGGATATACCGTATCCGTCACATCCAGGACAACCTGCTTCCGGATCCGGGCAGGAGCCTTTGGATTCGTCGGATAAAATCCTGCAATCCTTCCATCCTCATGATAACGTGTTTCATAAAAAGCCGGAACATAGATCCCCTCTATCTGGCAGGCTGTTTCCAGAAATTCTTTCCTGCTTCCGCCTTTTTGTTTATTTATCTTATATGCATCCAGAAGCTGGTCATATACGGTCTCCCCTTCCCCAATATAGAACAGGTCAAAAAAATCCGCCAGAGGTTCCGGATTATAAGCACAGGGGCCTCCGCCAATAACGATTGGATCCGCATCGCTCCTGGCGTCTGCATGAAGCGGGATCCCTGACAGATCCAGGATCTGGAGTATATTCGTATAACACATTTCATACTGGAGGGTGATCCCAAGAAAATCAAAGTCCTTCACCGGATCCTGGGATTCCAGTGCAAACAGGGGGATTTTCTGTTCTCTCATGATCTTATCCAGATCCACCCAGGGGGAATATACCCGTTCACACCATACGTCATCCCGGCGGTTG
>CAZGVY010000123.1:5512-6501 GCA_964529215.1 uncultured Mordavella sp.
ACACATGGCGAAGCGGATATCCACTTTTTCAGGGTCCTTCATGACACTGTTGACCTCATTTCCGATGTATCTCGCAGGTTTCTCGATTTTTAGTAATATTTCATCATTTAGGGCTAGTTTTCTCATAAGTTTCCTTTCGGTTTTTGTATATATCCACAATGATCCCTCGCTCTGTTTTCCCTGTAGGATCCATAGCAATGCCTGCCAGTACTATCCGGCATTGCCATGGAAAAACAGGCGGTACGTATTAAAACGCAAGCTGTCCATATTATATACATTTTAAAGAAGAACTTCAAGCAAATTCAGATCACCTGAAACGTTTTCCATTTCCCAGATTTCTGCCTCCAGAAAAAAGCAGGCTTTCTGAACGGGCAAGGATCACACCGGAGCATTCTTCACCGTTATGGATATTTTTTCCTTTCGGATAAGTAATCAGATGGGAAAATCTCCTATCGTTAAAATTTACACCCTTGGGATTGAAAATACACTTTACCGTTTTTTAAGTAGATATTGTTCCTTTTTCTGCAACTGTCTATATAAAAAATTAACGATAGCACCTTTTTCATGTCTGCTATCGTTAATTTTGAGCCTTTTACTTAAAAATTTCCCTATTGTTAAATTATCAATCTGACAGGATATTCAAAAAGAAACCGTTAATTGCATTTTAAACTGTTCCTCTGCGTACACTGCATGCGGAACGTCCTTAGGCATAATGAGCGTTTCTCCTTCATTAAGAATAAATATTTCACCCCCTACGGTGAATTTTCCTATGCCTTCCAGCACAGTTACCATCGCATCCCCACCGGATGCATGAGTGGAAATCTCTTCTCCTTTATCGAAGGAAAACAACGTCATGCTGACAACGTCATTCTGCACCAGCGTTTTGCTTACTACCTGTCCCTTCTGATAATCAACCAAATCTCTCAGTTTTAATCCTACCTGTTTTTCAATATTTTTATACATCAAAACACCTCTTCGCTATCAGTTTT
>CAZGVY010000124.1:0-5748 GCA_964529215.1 uncultured Mordavella sp.
ATCAACAAAAGGATCTGACCATGTTGTTATTTTTCCTGTTTTAATAAAATAGTTGTTTTCAAGGGAAACAGACTCATATCCTGGCACAGCAGATTTATGATCTGTATGAATAAGGCCGATGATTTCATCTGTCACTCCAAAATACGCATGTTCATACCATGTACCTTTCAGAGCTGCACTCATATCATCCCATGTAGTATCTACCTGATACCATGCCCCATCCATTTTAACTGCAGTCCATACATGTCCATTTCCTGTAATCCGCCCTGTCTGGATGCCAACTTTATTGAGCAACTTAACATACGCTCTATGATAAGCCTCACAAGTCCCCTCACCTCTTGCGAGTACGCCCTCTGCCGAACAATACGTGTAAGAATAATCATACTCTGCATGATCGATAATCCAGTCATGCAGCCACAGCGCTTTTTCAAAATCTGTAGAACACTTGCGATTACATTCATCCGCAACAGTATCCACTATTTCTTCTACCGAAGGATGAGCCGGATCCTGTATATCCAGCCTGCATCCGTATATCCCTGTATCCTCAGTTTGATAAGAATTCATATCCATAACACAAAAGCGGGGATAATATGTACCAGATGCCATAAATGTAAAAGTAAATTCATTGCTTTCCCTATACGCACTGTTATTTCCATAACTAACATCATATACTGAAACAAGTTCCGAATCGAGCCAACTGTGTACTCTGTATTTATAATTTCCAGAGCCTCCTTCTGCATGAATCTTAAAAGTAGTCGGCTCCCCGCACTTTATTTGAGACGGATATTCAACAGTAATCTTAAGGCTTGAGGAAGCATCCTGCTGCACCGCATTTCCAGCATAAACGGCTCTATTAGAACTTTCTGCTGCACCGTCTTCTGGAGATATCATCCCTGCTTCATCCGGCACAGCCGTTCCCTGATCTGATTCTGTAACTTCTGAATCTTCTTTATAGTCTTCCGAAAATTCATTCCCGGTTTTATCTGTATCATTCTGTACTGCCGATACAGCGCTCAGCTCTTCCGCATTGGCAGAAATCGTATATCCATTACATAACAATCCTGCAATCAAAATGATACTCAGAAATGATCTTACATATTTCATACACATGGTCTCCTTTCCTTCCAACTGACAAGTAAAGCACTATAGTCAACCAACATACAATAATTAATCTCGTCATAATTATCGGCATACACTCATATCCACATAACCATATCAGATAAAAGATATAAAGACAGCACCAATCAAATATTCTTTCAAATTGATTCAATCATAAATCGCCCTTAAGCCTCTCTATCATCTCCCACAGCGCTCTGGCAGAGTTAAAATTCTCCGGCACGATCTCCGCAGGTGTCACCGATACGCCAAATTCATCCTCAATCTCCCCGACAATAGACAGGATCGCAAATGAGTCCAATATCTCGTCGTCAATCAGGCTGTTACAGTTCCTGTAATCTACATTGGGCCGGATCTCCTCTAATATCTCAATTAACTTCTCCATCACAGCATCTCCTCCTTCAATTTCCGCCTGTCAATCTTCCCATTCTGATTAAACGGCATCTTCTTTAACTGTACGCTCTTATTTGGTACCATATAGACAGGAAGCATTTCTCTTAATTTCTCATCAATCATATCCTGATCTATTTTCCCTACATAGAATAATATGATCTTAGACTTTGCAGCATCGTATACGCAGCAATTCATATCGATCCCCTCCACTGCTGAAGCCGCCGTCTCGATCTCTCCCAGTTCTATACGGTGCCCCATATGCTTGATCTGGAAATCTTTGCGCGAAATGTATATCAATTCGTCTCTTTCATTATATTTCACAAGATCTCCTGTACGGTATATCGTCTCTGCATAGCTTGTATTCATTGGATTCTGTACAAACACCTCTCTGGTTCTCTCAGGATCATTGTAATATCCATAAGTCACAAACGGCCCTCTGCCACACAATTCGCCAATCTCTCCTTTTGCCATCTCTTGGTTGTCCTCTCCCAGTACCATCAGATCCATCGGCTGACAGCGTTTTCCAATCGGCAGCGCTTCCGCATCTTCAAAATCCCTGTCTACAATATAATAAGCACAGATATCTGTCATCTCTGTCTGTCCATATAGATTAACAAATAATGTCTTCGGATATTCCTTCCTCCACATATTGAGTTGTTTCACCGGCATAACCTCGCCGCCAAACAACACCGTCTTAAGGTTGTCCAAATGGATCTCCGGCAGTGCCTTAAAGTTCGCAATCAGGCACATAGTTGAAGGAACCCAGTATATCGTATTAATCTTCCGTTCCTTCATATATTCCAGCAGCTTCATTGGAAATGAAAACAGCATCTTCGGAATCATATACATGGCACTTCCATTTCTTAATGTCTGGTATATATCAAAGCCTGACATAACGAAATAAAACGGGGTCTGATTTCCAAATATGGTCTCTTCACTCAGCTCAAAGGTCTCTGCTCCCCATTCCACATAGGAAATAACCGCCCTGTGAGGAAGAATAACCCCTTTGGGATTCCCCGTAGAACCGGATGTGAACAGGATATACAATACATCCGTATCCACGATCCTCTCCTTTGTCTTCTTCACCAGAACATGGTCTGCCAGCTCCTTCATCATTTCCTCATACAAAAGGATCTCACTATCCCCCGAAAATTCCTTTGCTACTTCTGCATGTGCAAGATCTGTGATAACCGCCGGCGGCTCCAGCGTCTGCATGATCTTTTCCAGTCTTACTGCAGGCATCTTCGTATCCAGAACCGCATAAAAATTCCCACTATATGCCACTCCCATAAACGCAGGAATACATTCCACCCGTTTATCCAGAAATACCGCTACTGGTTTCTTAAAATATGCTCTTTTGATCAGGGACACTGCAATCTTTTCCGATTCTTCATGAACTTCCCGGAATGTCATCACCCTGTTCTCGTCAATAAACGCCGCCTTATCCGGGAACTGCCCCACAGCTCTGTCCAGATAATCTGTCACTATTCTTATCATAGTTTTTATACTCCTCCACATTTTTTATACTATCATAGATTCTGGAAAATGTCTCTCGTTTCTTGTAATTTATCTGCTGTCCTAAAACTGCGCATAGATAAATCCCCCTGCCGTCGTCATCACATGTCCGAACATTGGCGTTCCAAATACGAGCAGACCATACAAAGCCCACCGCAGAACCAGGGGCTTGTCCGCAATTCCTTTCCGAATCTTAACGCCTCTTTCCTGCAGAACACTAACAATAAAAACAATCAGGCATCCCAATAATAATATCATATAGTCCAGCTTATCAAGCCCCAGTGCAAGTAGCGATCCATCCTGCAATACGGATAAGGAAACTCCCTTTACCGTATTTTTCATCATTGTAAATGCTGCCGGCAGATCCGGCGCTATATCAAAATACCAGCTGATATTCACCAGGATAAATGTCCTCAGCATCTGCCATATATGCCAGCCCGAAGCCCGCGGATCAATACGGAACAGAGCCATTCCCTTCTTATATAAAGGAGCAAGCAGGCTACTGCCTGCAATAAGCAGGCCATTATACAGACCATACACGATATATTTCCACTCTGCCCCATGCCATATACCTACCACCAGGAACACAATAATATTGGCAAGGCAGATTGGAAGAAGCCTCCCTGTCTTTTTACCAAATATTGATTTTGCCCACTTTCCAAACTTCCCCATCCATCCCGACAAGGAAACCGGATAAAATACGTAATCCTTCATCCATGTGCCCAGGGTAATGTGCCACCGGTGCCAGAAATCAGTAATAGACACCGCAAAATATGGCCTCTTAAAGTTTCTATCCAGCTCAATCCCAAACAACTCTGCAACGCCCTCTACCACATTCATGCCACCTGAAAAATCCATGTAAAGCTGTACGGAATATAAAAGTACCGCTGCAAGCACGATAATCCCCGTATATTCTGTGTAATTAGCAGATACCTGGTTCACAGCCTCCGCCGCCCGGTCCGCTAAGACAATCTTCTTAAAAAAGCCCCATAATATAAGCTGGATGGCGAATTTAAGCCTCTGAAATTCAAATGCATGTACTTCAAACAATTGCCCAGACAGCCTGGAAAAGCGCCCAATCGGTCCTTGTAATAGCTGTGGGAAGAAAGACACAAATAGTGCAAACCGAAAGAGACTGCGCTCCGGCTTGCAGCGATTCCAGTAAACATCCAGAATGTATCCCATAGATTGAAAGATATAGAAAGAGATCCCTAACGGCAGGATTACTTTTTGGAAAGAAATCCCTATATGAAAAATACCATTCAGATTCCGAATAATAAAATTCATATATTTTAATTCTGCAAGCATTCCAAAATTCAGCAAAAGACACACTATAAGGATTCTCCTGCGCCATATCTTTCTCTGTGTTTTTTCAAGTAATCTTCCAGCAGCATATGTGGTTATAGTAGTGTAAACCATAAAAAATAAGATACGGATCCCCGAAGACACATAAAAAATGTAACTGGACAGCAAGAGCCATATCCACTGATATTTTCCCGGTATCAGGTAATAACCTGTCACCACAATTGCAACAAACAAAAGAAACTCCATTGATACAAAAGACATGCTTATCTATACCCTCCATAAATTTTCTCCTGCAGATATAGCCAGCCCCTGCAAGGCTCTGCTTTCTGTTTCCGGCCAATATCTCCAATAAAATTCATTCTTATTATTCCCGGATCAG
Source organism: uncultured Mordavella sp. (assembly GCA_964529215.1). Classification (GTDB taxonomy): domain Bacteria; phylum Bacillota; class Clostridia; order Lachnospirales; family Lachnospiraceae; genus Claveliimonas. The sequence continues at coordinate 4,709 of CAZGVY010000124.1, forward strand.
GTATCTGCCCAGTTCCCTGCTGAACACCTCTGCATCCTCACCATACATATGCCCGTCGTAATCCCAGTATTTATCTATCGTATTCTCAAACTCCATCTTAGGATCAGCATTAAAATTATGATATGAAATTCCCTTCTCCTCCATCAAATCTTTATAAAACTTCTCCGACTGTTCAAAATTCTCTGGCATATTTGCTACCGTTTCCCGTGGCACTGGTAAAGTAATGACTTCCAGCTCTATCCCGTTGTCCCGGCAGTAATCTACAATCTTCTGAAAATACTCTCTGGCATCCTCCCTGATTTCATCCTCCTGCCACGGTACATTATTAAAAGTCCCGATATTCTCTCCTTCTATCTTCTCCCGGTAAATGAATCCATCCGACTTATAATAACCCATTGGCACATCCAGCACCGCTGGATTATACTCCCGGTAATCCCCGCTTAACTTTTTACGGATCGTATCTTTTACCGTAAAAAGATTATTCTTATAATAGCTCCACGGAAACAGCGTGCCCCGGTAATCCTGGGCAGCAATCTTTTCCACAAAATAAGCAAGCTTATTCATAGACCAGGGAAATTCCTTATAAAAGGAAATAGATGTAGAACCCAGACGCTGATCCGAAGTCCAGTACGGCGGATCCAGTTCATAAATGATCTTTTCCGGTTTTTGTCCCTTACATGCTTCTTTGATCAGGAAATACGTATCCACCGGATATTCGTCCGCCATACAGAGATTAAAACTCTTCTTCCCCGTCACATCTTCAATTACCTCCGGGCTGATTCCATACTGCCCGTGAGAAGTCCCCACAAAAATATAATCATAGGGAGCATACTCCTTCACCCTGTGCAGATTCATCCATACCACATTCGGAGGCATCGTAAGTTCATTTAAAAGGTGCGATAAAGCAACACATATTAAAACAAATATCAAACATTTCAGCAGGCTCCTTGTCCTGCAGTCCTGGTTTCCCATTGTAACTCTCCAGATTATTATTTATTATTTTGCGCAAATTATGGCAGTCAAAAAACCTTTATCATTGT
>CAZGVY010000124.1:5758-6411 GCA_964529215.1 uncultured Mordavella sp.
GTTGTCTATGTTGGAAATTCTTAAGATCAGTGGCTTGTTTGTTTCGCAAACACCAAAATGTCGACGGAAAACAAAAAACTTTTTTAAACAATTTTGATTTTTCTATGAAATCACATATATTAAGGATATGGGTAAAGATATCTGTATAGCGATTAGATTGTTCAACCAAAACATCAGCGTATATCTAATAGCCTGGATTTTCATAAACTCCAGGGTGCGGACACCGATTATTTATATGCAGTGCTGAATCCAAACAATATAATCCCTGTTCCCGATTCCTATATCACACAGTTAAAGTATAATCAAACCGAATAGTTTCTGCCTTTCAGTAATTAAATTTTGCGATATCAATACCACAACAAATATCGTAAACCTTATCTTTAACAATGCCTCCTGCATAAATTTGCGGTATGGCATTCTCCAATTATTATTTTACTCTGCGTCCTTCTGCCACAACCGGCTGAATAAATGGTGGTTCATATGAGAATGCTTTCAATCGGTTTACTTGACGGGCTACAGACCCAAAGTTCAAAAGGTCTTTATCGTTAATCCAGAAAGTTATATTGCGTATGGTAATATATAAATCAATTGCTTCCTCTTTCAAAGTTTCATTCATCGTGATGCCTAGTGAGCATGTAAATTAACCCGACAAA
>CAZGVY010000125.1:0-6396 GCA_964529215.1 uncultured Mordavella sp.
ACAGGGCGACGGCAAGATGAGCAAATCTAAGGGAAACGTGCTTTATGCGGACGAACTGGTGGACTTTTTCGGAGTGGATGCAGTCCGTTATTTTGTACTGCATGAAATGCCGTTTGACAACGATGGCGTGATCTCCTGGGAGCTGATGACAGAGCGCCTGAATTCGGATCTTGCAAATACGCTGGGAAATCTGGTGAACCGTACGGTTTCCATGACAAATAAATATTTTGGCGGAACGGTGACGGACCGGGGCGTTTCAGAGGAAGTAGACGCCGACCTGAAATCGGTTGTGGTGAAGACGCCGCTGCTTGTGGAGAAGAAAATGAATGAACTGCGTGTGGCGGATGCGATCACGGAGGTCTTCACACTGTTCAAGCGGTGCAACAAATATATTGATGAGACGATGCCCTGGGTACTGGCGAAGGACGAGGCGTCTAAGGAACGTCTGGAAACGGTGCTTTATAATCTGATCCAGAGCATCCGCTGCGGCGCAAAACAGCTGGAACCCTTTATGCCGGAGACTTCGGAGAAGATCCTTGCCCAGCTTGGAAGCGGCAAGGTAACGGATAAACCGGAGATCCTGTTCCAGAGACTGGATATCAAAGAAGTGATGAAGAAAGTAGAAGAGCTTCATCCGGCGGTAACTGGGGAAGCGCCAGAGAAAAAAGAAGAAGCGGTCATTGACCTGGAGGCAAAACCGGAGATTACCTTTGATGATTTCGGTAAAATGCAGTTCCAGGTAGGAGAGATCATCTCCTGTGAAGAGGTGCCGAAGTCTAAGAAGCTTCTTTGCTCTAAGGTGAAGATTGGAAGCCAGGTGAAGCAGATCGTATCCGGCATTAAGAAATATTACAGCGCAAGTGAAATGGTTGGCAAAAAGGTAATGGTTCTTGTGAACTTGAAGCCGGCGAAGCTGGCCGGGATCCTGTCGGAGGGAATGATCTTGTGCGCAGAGGATTCCGAGGGAAATCTTGCACTGGTGGTTCCGGAAAAAGAAATGCCTGCGGGAGCAGAGATCTGTTAGAAGCCCGGAGCGGGAACAGAGCAGGCGCAGGCGGTGCAGATCACCGCAGAAAGGACAGGGCAGAGTAATGGCATATAAATTTTACGGGTGGGAGCAGGCGGATACCCCGGCTGTTACGGATGAGTACGAAGGGATCCTGACGCCAGGAGATCTATACGATGCGCTTTCTGAGATCTGGTGTGAATACACGTGTGCTCCACGGATGCGGAAGGGCTGGAGCATGGAGAACCAGACCCTTGGGCAGTGTTCTATTACGGCATTTCTTGCGCAGGATATTTTCGGGGGAAAGGTATACGGAGTCCCCAGGGAGGGCGGAAATTACCATTGTTATAACGTGGCGGGCGGCCGCCTGTTTGACCTGACAAGCGAACAATTCGGAGACGAAGTCCTGCATTATGCAGATAATCCGGAACAGTTCCGGGAGGTACATTTTGCGAAGGAAGAAAAACGGCAGAGATATGAATATCTCCGGAGAGAGCTAAAGAGGCATTGCGGAAAGGCGGCGGAAGGAAAGATATGATATTTGACACGCATGCGCATTATGACAGCAGCCAGTTTGACGAGGACAGGGAAGAACTTCTTGCATCCCTGCCGGCACAGGGCGTTGGTATGATCGTAAATGCAGGGGCATCCTATAAGTCGTGCTTTACTATTCCGGAGATGATAAAGAAATATCCGTTTTTATATGGAGCGGTGGGGATCCATCCGGATGAGACGGGCAGCCTGACAGAAGAAACATTCGAGAAGATGAAGGCGCAGTTTCAAAAGGATAAGATCGTCGCAGTGGGTGAGATCGGACTGGATTATTACTGGGATAACGAACCGCGCGAGCTTCAGAAGAAATGGTTTATACGCCAGCTGGAACTTGCAGAAGAACTGTCGCTTCCGGTGCTGATCCACAGCAGGGAAGCGGCAGCAGACACGATGGATATTATAAAGCGGTATGGGAAACGGCTTGGCGGGGTGATCCACTGCTTTTCCTATTCAAAGGAGATGGCGGCAGAATATGTGAAAATGGGTTTCTATATAGGAGTTGGCGGAGTGGTGACGTTCAAAAACGGGAGAAAGCTTAAAGAGACCGTAGCAGAGATCCCGATGGAATCCATTGTCCTGGAGACGGACTGCCCGTATCTGGCGCCGGTTCCTTTCAGGGGGAAACGGAACCATTCCGGATATATCAGGTATGTTGCAGAGGAAGTGGCGAGGATCAAGGGAAGCACTGTCAGGGAGGTCATCAGCCAGACTGAAAAAAATGCAAAGAAAATGTTCGGACTGGAATAAATATTTAATGATTCTTTAGCTTTTATTAATTTTTAGTAAAAGTTTTTCGTGTATAATAAATATATCCGGCATCTATGCAGACGTATCATAACAATGCCAGGGGCAAAAGGAAAAGGGAGCAGGGAATGACAGGACCTTCATTGGGAAATCCACAGAAGACGATAGAGATTCTTAAGAAATACAACTTTACGTTTCAGAAGAAATACGGACAGAATTTTCTGATCGACGTTCATGTTCTGGATAAGATCATACGGGCGGCCGAGATACAAAAGGAAGATTTTGTCCTGGAGATCGGCCCCGGTATTGGTACGATGACGCAATATCTGGCCAGAGCTGCGAAAAAGGTAGCGGCTGTCGAGATCGACAGGGCGCTGATCCCGATCCTTGAAGATACGCTGGCGGAATATGATAATGTAAAGATCATCAACAAGGATATTTTAAAGCTGGATATCCAGAAGCTGGTGGAGGAGGAACATGACGGGAAGCCGGTGAAGGTGGTGGCAAACCTCCCCTATTATATTACGACGCCGATCATTATGGGACTGTTTGAAAAGCATATCCCCATAGAGAGTATTACTGTGATGGTTCAGAAGGAGGTAGCTGACCGTATGCAGGCCGGGCCTGGCACGAAGGATTATGGAGCGCTTTCCCTTGCGGCCCAGTATTATGCCAGGCCGTACATTGCAGCCAACGTACCTCCGAACTGTTTTATGCCAAGGCCCAGAGTGGGATCGGCGGTCATACGTCTGGTACGTTACGAAAAACCGCCGGTACAAGTGTACAGTGAGAAGCTTATGTTCCATGTGATCCGCGCTTCTTTTAATCAGAGGAGGAAGACTTTGGCGAACGGCCTGAGCAACGCTCCTTTCCTTGATATTCCGAAAGCTATTGTGGCAGACAGCATAAAAAAGATTGGGAAAGAGCCCGGCGTACGGGGAGAGACACTGACACTGGAGGAATTTGCCGAGCTGAGCAATTACATTTATGCGGCAATGAGACAAGAAAATGAACATTAGCAGAAAGGAGAAGGGCTATGCGTGATTTTTCACCGAAGATGCTATTTGAGATTACACCGGAGATTAGCCATTTGGCGGAACTGTGCGAGAAAAGCAACGCGATTGAGAAGGAACTGTACGGAAAGTATGAGGTGAAGCGGGGTTTAAGAGATGAGAATGGAAAGGGCGTTATGGCCGGCCTGACTAATGTATCTGATGTACGGGCGAAGAAGATCGTGGATGGAAAGGAAGTTCCCTGTGAGGGTAATCTGTATTTCCGAGGATATAATATCAAGGATCTGGTACAGGGGTTTTTGAAGGAAGACCGCTATGGCTTTGAGGAAACTGCATATCTGCTGCTGTTCGGTGAACTGCCTGACGCAAAGGAACTGGAGGATTTCCGTGAGATGCTGGCAGACAGGAGGACGCTTCCGCCCAACTTTGTAAGGGATGTAATTATGAAGGCGCCCAGCCGGGATATGATGAACAGCCTGTCGCGTTCTATTCTGAATCTGTATACCTATGATGCAAAAGCAGACGACACTTCGATTCCCAACGTGCTGCGCCAGTGCCTGAACCTGATCAGCCAGTTCCCTATGCTGATGGTTTATGGATACCATGCATATAACTACCGGCGCGGAAAGGATTTATTTATATATGCGCCCCGTGCAGAACTGTCTATGGCGGAGAATATCCTGATGATGCTCCGGGAAGACCGTCAGTATTCCAAGCTGGAGGCGCGGATCCTGGATATGGCGATGGTATTACATATGGATCACGGCGGCGGAAATAATTCTACGTTTACAACGCATGTGGTAACGTCTTCCGGAACAGATACTTACTCTACCATGGCAGCGGCTATGGCGTCTCTGAAAGGGCCGAAGCATGGCGGGGCTAATATTAAGGTTACCAAGATGTTTGACGATATGAAGAAGACAGTAAAGGACTGGGAGGATGAGGCAGAGGTAAGGCAGTACCTGTATGACCTCCTGGATAAAAAGGCTTTTGATAACAAAGGGCTGATCTACGGGATGGGGCATGCGATCTACTCCATTTCGGATCCAAGGGCGGAGATCTTCAAAGCCTTTGTAAAGCAGCTGGCGATGGAAAAGGGCTATGAAAAGGAATATGCGCTGTATGAGAAGGTTGAGCGTATGGCTCCTGAGGTTATCGGCGAACGGCGCCGGATATATAAGGGAGTAAATGCGAATGTGGATTTCTATAGCGGCCTGGTATATCAGATGCTGAACCTGCCGCCGGCGCTTTATACTCCGATATTTGCGGCGGCAAGGATCGTGGGATGGAGCGCGCACCGGCTGGAGGAGCTGAAGAATGTGGATAAGATCATCCGGCCGGCGTATAAATCTCTTGCGCCGCACCGGGAATATATTCAGATGGAGGAACGGTAAAAGCAGCAGAACACAGATAAGGGGGACAGGATTATGAAGAAAGAGTTTTATTTTCCGTCAAGTGACGGGCAGACACAGATCCATGCGATCATATGGGAGCCGGAACGGGAGATAACGGCTGTTTTGCAGATCTGTCATGGTATGGTGGAGTATATTGACCGTTATCATGAGTTCGCAATGTATCTGGCAGAGAGAGGGATCTGTGTGGCGGGTCATGACCATCTGGGCCACGGGAAATCCGTACAGTCGGAGGAGTATCTTGGCTTCTTCCACGAAACACATGGGAACCAGTATGTGATTACAGATATCCATAAACTCCGCAGGATAATAGAAAAGGAACATGCGGGAGTACCCTATTTTATGCTGGGGCACAGTATGGGTTCTTTCCTGCTCCGCCAGTATCTGACTATGAGAGGAGAGGGACTTGCCGGGGCAGTTATCATGGGTACGGGGAATATGCCTTATGCACTGCTGACGGCCGGACAGCTTGTCTGCCGGGCAATTGCTGCCGTGAAAGGCTGGAGGTACAGGAGTAATTTTGTAAACCAGATGGGGATCGGAGGCTACAATAAGCAGTTTGAGCCAAGTGACAGTACAACAGACTGGATCACTTCCGCGGAGGATATGCGCAGAAAATATGAGGGTGATCCGCTGTGCAGCTTTATATTTACGGTGAATGGATATTATCAGATGTTTGAAGGTATGAAGGTCCTGGCCAGAAAGGGAGCGGAGGAGAAGCTTCCGAAAGATCTTCCGGTGTTCTTTGTTTCAGGAGCAGAGGATCCGGTAGGCGACAACGGGAAAGGCGTAGAAAAGGTATTTCAGAAATATCAGGCTGCCGGGCTTAAGGACGTACAGATGAAGCTGTATCAGGGAGATCGCCATGAGATACTGAATGAGACGGACCGGGAGCAGGTATACGGGGATCTGTACCAGTGGATCAATGCCAGAAAACAGGAAGACAGGAAAGATGAAGAAGACAAATAAAAAGCAGCAGAAGCGCTTGGAAAAGAAGCTGCTTCTGCTGCTTCTCATATTGGGGATCCTTGGCGGCTGCTATACATATTTTATAGACCCGGAATTTCCGGGAAAACTGATATCTGCCACAGAACGCTGTACGGAAGAACTAGAACAGCTGGCGGATATGCTGGCCGGAACGGAAGAAACAGCGTCTGTCCCGCTGGAGGATATTCCGGAGTATTCCGGGGAACCCTATGTTGTTGTGGAGGGAAATGAGCCGGACTTTTCCGAGAAGGAGGAGCAGACGGAAACATCCTATGAGGATTACAGCGAACTGGACCGGCTTGGAAGATGCCAGGAAGCATGCGCGAATATCGGAGAGGATCTGATGCCTGACGGGGAACGGGAAAGTATCCGTGAAATAAAGCCAAGCGGATGGGAGAATGAGTACTATGATTTTGTAGACGGCGGATATGTGTATAACCGCTGCCATCTGATCGGATATCAGCTTGCCGGTGAAAATGCCAATGAGAAGAATCTGATCACCGGCACCCGGTATATGAACGTGGAGGGAATGCTGCCCTTTGAGAACCAAGTGGCAGATTATGTGCGGGAGACCGGGAATCATGTGCTTCTCCGGGTAACGCCCATCTATGAGGGGAAGAACCTTGTTGCTTCCGGCTTACAGATGGATGCCTGGTCGTTGGAAGATAGCTGAAAGAGTATA
>CAZGVY010000126.1:0-6350 GCA_964529215.1 uncultured Mordavella sp.
AGATTCTTATTTCCCGCCATAGGCACTTACCTCCGCTTTCACGGCATCGATCAGCGCCGACTGCGTATGGTCTTTCATTTCCAGTGCCTTCAGGATTCTTTCATCCACGGTATCGGCGGTTATGATATGAATCACGGTAACTGTCCCGGAAGTCTGACCCTGACGCCATAACCTGGCTATCGTCTGCTGATACAGCTCCAAACTCCAAGTGATTCCGAACCATACAATGACATTTCCGCCTGATTGCAGGTTCAGACCGTGACCGGCGGAAGCGGGATGTATCAAACCGACCTGAAGCTCACCTGCATTCCACTTTTCAATGCTCTTGTCAGAATCCAGCTTCTCATATACGATCTTCAGCTTATTCAGCCTCTCGGTGATTCTTGCAAGGTCATGTTTGAACCAATAGGCAACCAGAATCGGCTTTCCGTTCGCAGATTCGATCAGATCCTCCAAAGCATCCAGCTTTCTCTCATGAAAAGCATTTACGGAACCATCGTCATCATAAATAGCCCCGTTCGACAGCTGGCATAACTTCCCAGATAAGGAGGCAGCATTCGCAGCCGTGATCTCACCGCCCGGAAGCTGTAAAACCAGCTCATCCTTCATTTCTTCATACTTTTCGCGCTCATCCTCATCCAGATAGACCCTGTACTCCGTACTCAGAAGTTCCGGCATATCCAGATAGTCCGTCGCTTTCATGGAAATGGTGATATCGGAGATTTTGTCGTAAATCCTCTCTTCAGCACCCGGTAACAGCTTGTAGGTGTAAACAATAGGACCGTTCATCCTGTCAGGCTTGAAATAGTTGACCCTGTACTGGCTGATAAATCTTCCAAGGCGTTCTCCCATGTCCAGAATCTTGAACTCTGCGAATAAATCCATCAAACCATTTGAAGAAGGTGTTCCAGTCAGCCCCACAATGCGCCGGATCTTCGGTCTTACCTTCATAAGTGCTTTGAACCTCTTCGCCTGCCAGTTCTTAAAGGAAGAAAGCTCGTCCACGACCACCATGTCATAATCAAACGGCAGACCGCTTTCCTCAATCAGCCAGGGGACATTCTCGCGGTTGATAATATAGATATCAGCATCCGCCTTTAATGCCGCCAGCCTCTCCTCAGCCGTTCCGACCGCAATGGAATACCGGATCCCATTCAGGTGATCCCACTTTTTGATCTCATCGGACCATGTACTCCTCGCAACCCTCAGCGGCGCTATGATCAGAACCTTCGTCAACTCGAATCTGTCATACATCAGTTCATTCAGGGCGGATAACACAATGCTCGTCTTACCCATTCCCATATCAAGCAGGATCGCCGCTATCGGATGTTCCTTAATGAAATCGATCGCATATTTCTGATATTCATGTGGATTGTATTTCATCCAGAATCCCTCCAATCTGTTCTACCCCATCAATAATGTGGGTGTGGAACCCGAATTTTTCTAAAAGCCTGTGCCGTGATATCTGCAGCGGTCTCGGAACTTCTCCCGGTGCTTTGACCTCGACAAAACCGATATGCCGGCCCGGCAGAAAAACAATCCTGTCCGGAACCCCATCAAATCCCGGTGAGACCCACTTAAGACATATGCCGCCTCGCCTTTTCACGGCATCGACCAGTTTTCTTTCGATGTCTTTTTCACGCATCGCAGACCTCCATCAAATCAAGCCGCCGTGACAGTGGTGAACCTCTATATACAACCTTTCCTATAAGCAAATTCTCAAAAAACATCCCCTTAAAGGACTTATGTATATTGAGTAACACCACTGTCACTTTTGGCTTAAAACCAACATTCTTAAATTCATGCAGATTCAGGAACATTTATAAAAATGACCTTCACCACCTGCACTCAGGACTGGCAGACTATCGAAAATGACTATCACCGACCGTCATCCAGCCCATAGACCAGCACCGACTATCACAGAAAATCCTGTCCGTCCTTCAATTTCAGACCGTGGACAAACATCCCCTTATTGGTCTTGTGCCTTGTGAAACCAGCCTTCTCCACAGCCGTATAAAAATCCGTCGTGCTACGGACATACTCGCCGGTCTGTATGCAATACGCCCTGTATTGCTGATAAAACTCACCGGACTTTTCCTTATAACCCGGATCGACATCACAGCACTCATCCAGGAATCTCCCCAGCCAGTTGTTATCTTCGCGGTATGCCTCAATAGCATCCTCCACAGCCTTCGGCAGCGGCGTTTTGAACTTCATCAGTATTGCCTTCTGCGCCCCTTCGATAATCCAGCGCATAATATACGGACCTGCTTCTTTATACAGATACTCCGCATAGTTCTTGATATCGCTGTCACCTTCAATCTTGGCATTGAAGGGAATAACGATCAGCCTGCGCCAGATACCGTCATCGTTCGCACCGACCTTCGGAAGATGATTCGTGTAAAGCACTATCGTATGGCTCGGTGTATAAGTGAACGGCGCCTTGAACTTCTTTTCCGCCAGGATCTCATCCGTGGAGCACAGCTGTTTTACAACCGAAGTATTCAGCCTCATGCCTTCTTCCATCTCGGAAGCGATAATGAGGCGCTTGCCTTTAAGCTCCGCCATTTCCGGCTTCACATTTCTTTTGCAGTTCATCGTCAGCGTCTCTGCGGATATCTTCCCGCTATAGGTCCCCATCACTCTGGCGATCGTGTTCCAGAAGGTTGATTTTCCGTTCGCACCACCGCCATACGCGATGATGAGATGCTCCTGATAAACCTTGCCGATAGCCGCCATCCCGACCACCACCTGCACATAATCGATCAGTTCCTGATCCCCGCAAAAGAACAGCTGAAGGACATCCTCCCAGACATCCTTCCCCTCATCACCGGGCGAACAGGTTGTCAGTTTTGTGATGTAATCCTCCGGATCATGCTCTTTTGCGCCATCCAGTCCCTTCTGCAAGTCATAGGTTGCTTCCGGCGTGTTCAGCAAATTCTCATCCTTGTCCAGATCCTTCACTTCCACCGCCAGCATCGGCTTCGCAACATTCAGTGCGGAAACAACATATTTCCAGTCACGCCTCTTCATGACGAACGCCAGATAGGTCTTTGCACCCTGCAGGGCAAACTTAAGCCCCATGCTTCCCTGCGGTATCTGCTTATCCAGAGCCTTACCGCCTGTCTTCACAACCTCTTCCGACACACCGGCATTTACCAATGCTGAAATTGCAGCAGCCAGGCATTCTTCCGCATCCGCAAGCTGCAGGTCAAGGAACTCTTCCATAGCACCTACCGCCAGCTGCCTGTTTTCAATCCAGGCATTCCCGTCAAAGCGGAGATAATCCGTGGCATCCGAATATCTGAGCACATCCCCGTATTCCTGGATCAACGCTTTGGCCTGCCCCATGTCTGAATAATCACCAGGCTTGTAGCATCCGTTCTGGAAGTCAGCATTGTATTCCTCCGGATCCACATATCCTTCCTGATCCTTGATCTTGTTCCTGAAGAACTTCACCGCCGAATACCAGATGCTCTTCAGCTCTTCCTTATCCAACGGCGGATCGCACTTTGCAGCTTCTTCCATAAAAATCTGCTTCGCCTTGTCGGTCTCTCCGAAACGCTTAAGCGCCTTACCTGCGAAAAGGGAAAGCGTATTATTCCTGGATCCCTGCGGTATCACTCCGCCCGTCCTGCCGCCATCCCATTCATCAGCGTCATCTTCCTCATCGATATCCGATTCCGGCTGAATATCCTCATCAATCGTTGTCCAGCCTTCATGCCAGATCACATCCCCGGTATCCGCGCCGTAAATGAACCTTGCAGCATCAAGCGCCTTCTTATCAAAGAAGGGATATTTCTTCACGATTCCCCTCTTCAGCCCGGCATACAGATCCTTGTCCGTGATCCCGTCAGTTTCAAAACAAATATGAAACCTCGGCCTCACTCCCTTGCCCGGCTTGTCCTTCATGTGGTGGCGGCTGAATGCTATTGCATAGGAATAATCGCCCATCAGCTCTTCCACCTTCTCCGGCGTGATCCAGTCATCCGGATCATCAGAGTGATCATTGTCGCAATCCATAACGATCACATTTGAGCAGATGAAGTTATCAATATTGCGGTAGTTCTTCTTATATTCCGCACATACATGATCCAGCTTCACCGCTTCCTTCATCCCGGCTGCATCCGTGACCTCTACCTTGTTCGGATAAAGGCAGTTCTTCGGATCGCCGGATACATTCGCTGTCTGTAAAATCAAACGCATCCTTATTCCTCCCGAAAAATCTTTGTGATTAACCCAGCTTCTTCTTTCCTGTAACAATCGCTTATCCCATCGGAACCATCCCCTTTCATACTGTTTTGAAGCCTTCTTTTGACTTCCAAAGGGTCTAAGTTCCCATTCCGGTCAGTTTCCGATTTCTGGCCGGATTTTTTTCAACATTTTTCTCCCGCACGAATCGCTTCCTTTTTATATGCAAATGACCGCCTCGGTTTTTTTGCCTGATCATCGGAAAAACAGCCTACCGGGAACTTATGCCTTGTGAAAGGGACAGGGAAAAACTTTTTCAAAAAACTTTCCGGAAAAATCGGAAATCGTCACTTTCGGGAACTTAGACCAGATAGAACGGCAGGGAAGCCGCTCGGAAAGGAAGGTGCTGCAGATGCAGAAAGAAATGATTGAAGAGACCGCTTGCTTAGACGCGGAAGATGAGGATCTTATCGACACCCTCACAGCCATCAGCGTCGTGGCAAAGCGGCTCGCAGTAAAACTCAGAAATGAACTGTCAACGGAAGGAGAAAGACAAGATGGGAAAAATGAGTGAATTATCTTCAGAACTCTCCGAACTGAAAACCTACGGAGAAAAGATCATCATCGTCACAGACACATTGACGGAACTGTTTTCGGATTTAAGGCGCGGGGGCGAGATCATCATCAGTATTGCGGACTCCCTGATCTCCCTGTTCTCTTCAGGCGACATCGAACCGGAAGAAAAGTCCGCTGCCAAACCCGCTAAGAAAACCCAGAAGGCAGCTACGAAGGAAGAGCCACCGGCAAAAACCTATACAAAGGAAGATGTCCGCGCACTGCTCTCCCGCAAGGCAAATGAGAACGGCGGCAAGCATAAAGCCGAAGTCAGGGACATCGTAAGAAAGTATGGCAACGGAGGCAGCCTTACCGACGTCGATGTAAAAGACTACCCGGCATTGGTCGCTGAAGTGGAAGGACTGAAGGATGCCTAAGCACGCATTACTCTCAGCCTCCGCAAGCCACAGGTGGCTGAACTGCCCGCCCAGCGCAAAACTCTGTGCGGAAGCGGATAACCAGAGCAGCCCCTACGCCCAGCAGGGAACCGATGCACATGCACTCTGCGAACACAAGGTGCTTGCAGCACTCGGAAGGGATTCTCCTGATCCTACGGAAGACCTGGACTACTTTGATCAGGAAATGGCCGACTGTACCGACGAATATTGTTCCTATGTTATGGAGCAGCTTCAGGAAGCCAGAAAATACTGCAAAGATCCGGAAGTCCTCGTTGAGCAGAGACTGGATTTTTCCAGATGGGTACCTGAAGGATTCGGAACCGGCGACTGTCTGATCGTTGCGGATAAGGTGCTTCACATCATTGATTTTAAGTATGGCCTCGGTATCCTCGTTGATGCCAATGACAACCCTCAGATGATGTGCTATGCGCTCGGAGCCCTGGATATCTATGACGGGATCTATGATATCGAAACCGTCAAGATGACGATCTTCCAGCCCCGGCGCGGAAACATCAGCACCTGCACGATGGACAAAATGAATCTCCTGCAATGGGCGGAAACATTCTTAAAGCCCACAGCAGACCTGGCATATAAGGGTGAAGGCGAATTCAAAGCCGGTGACCATTGCCAGTTCTGCGCAGTGAAGGCAACCTGCCGCAAGCGTGCGGAATATAACCTTGAAATGGCTCAGTACGATTTTGAGATGCCCGCCAACCTAGATGAAGCGGAAATCGCAGCCATCCTCCCCCGCATCGATGAACTGATAGCGTGGGCCGGCGACATCAAGGAATATGCACTCCAGCAGGCTATGTCAGGCACGGAATATCCCGGCTTCAAAGTTGTGGAAGGCAGGTCAGTCAGAAAATATACGGATGAAGCCGCTGTTGCTTCCGCCGTAGAAAGAGCCGGATTCAATCCTTATGAAAAGAAGGTTCTCGGTATCACGGCAATGACTTCCCTCTTAGGGAAAAAGCGTTTTGAAGAACTACTGAGCGGCATGATCACAAAGCCGCCAGGTAAACCAGCACTCGTGCCGGATACAGACAAACGACCGGCACTTAACACAGCCAAAGATGATTTCAGTGAAGAATAAGGAGCTTCCTGTATAATTCAAGTATATGAAATTCTAAGAAAGAAGGTTGAGAA
>CAZGVY010000127.1:0-6343 GCA_964529215.1 uncultured Mordavella sp.
ACAATTCAGGAGCGTTCTTAATGGAGATGAAATAACGGTTTACAGAGACTTGGGCGCGAAGGCGTTCCTGAGCGCCTTAGTCTCTGTTAGCCGGTAGTTCATCGTAATGCTGCTCCGTCTGATTGCTATATACTCCTTCTTTATTCTGCGTCCGCCAAGACATACTTAACTTATGGCATGCCTCAGCAGATCCTTCCGCCAATTTTACCCCATAACCACTCTGCGGAAATTCTTCTTTCCTTTCTTAACTACCATCCCTTCCCTTTCAAATGCTTCTGCGCCATAAGTGGTTTTGATATCTGTTACCTTCTCGCCGTCCACGGTCACGCCGCCCTGCTGCACCGCGCGTCTTGCCTCTGCCCTGGAAGGCACCAGCCCGCTTTTTACCAGTACGCTTAGGATATCAATACTTCCGTCTGCGAAGTCTTCCTCTGCAAGCTCTGCCTCCGGCATATCTGCCGCGGCGCCCTGGCTGAACAGCGCCTTCGCCGCAGTCTGTGCCTTTTCAGCTTCCTCCTCGCCGTGTACCAGTTTGGTCAGTTCATAAGCAAGGATCTCTTTCGCAGTATTTAGCTGTGCGCCCTCCCAGGAATCCATTTTGTCTATCTCCTCCAGCGGAAGGAACGTCAGCATACGGATACATTTCAGCACGTCTGCATCCGCTACATTTCTCCAGTACTGGTAGAAGTCAAACGGTGAAGTTTTCTCCGGGTCAAGCCACACTGCGCCGCTCTGGGTCTTGCCCATCTTCTTGCCCTCAGAATTCAGCAGAAGCGTGATCGTCATCGCCCCTGCGTCCTCGCCCAGTTTCCGGCGGATCAGCTCTGTACCGCCAAGCATATTGCTCCACTGGTCATCCCCGCCAAACTGCAGATTACAGCCATACTTCCGGAACAATGCATAGAAGTCATAGCTCTGCATGATCATGTAGTTAAATTCCAGGAAGCTAAGCCCCTTCTCCATACGCTGCTTGTAGCACTCTGCACACAGCATGCGGTTTACCGAAAAATGCGCACCCACGTCCCTGAGCACCTCGATATAATTCAGGTCCATCAGCCAGTCCGCATTATTAACTATAAGAGCCTTTCCGTCGGAAAAATCGATAAAACGGCTCATCTGCTTCTTAAAGCAGTCACAGTTATGCTGGATCGTTTCCGGCGTCATCATCTGCCGCATATCGGTTCTTCCCGATGGATCGCCGATCATGGCTGTCCCTCCGCCGATCAGCGCGATCGGCTTATTTCCCGCCTCCTGCAGCCGCTTCATCAGGCACAGCGCCATGAAATGCCCTACATGAAGGCTGTCCGCCGTTGGGTCAAAACCGATATAAAACACTGCCTTTCCATTGTTCACTAAATCCCTGATCCGTTCCTCATCCGTCACCTGCGCGATCAGTCCCCGCGCCTGAAGTTCTTCATAAATTCCCATGTTTTCCGCTCCTTTTCATCAAAAAAATGTCCTTATCCGTAAACGGATAAGGACGAATCTGCTTCGTGGTACCACCTTTCTTCACCGGAGGTTCACACCTGCGGCCTTGACGGCTGCAGCTGCAGCCTCCGCGCGTAACGTGCGCCATACGTCACAGCCTACTGATGCCCGCGCTCTGGTCATAGATCAGAGCCCTCTTTCGGTGTGCAGCTCCAGGATGTATTCGCATTTCTCTCCTTCTTGCGCCTCTCACCTGCCGGCAGCTCTCTGTAAGGGTGTGGAAAATACTACTTCTTCTCTTCTCAGCCTTTTCTCACTATCGCTGGTAGTCTAACTGATTTTCAAACCTTTGTCAAGCCATTCTTCTACACTTTCTTTTCCCTTTTATTTTTTGTTTTCTTTATTTTTACCCTTCTTTTCATTCTCAGGCTCCGGTTCCATACTAAGCGGACGGTCTTTGCTGTTCCTGATATTATATTTCTCCTGATATTCTGCAAATAAATCCTTATATTTCTTTGCGTTTTCAGCAAGAAGCCTCCGATATTCTTCTCTTCCATCGTCTGCTATCGTTGAAGTATGGATGTGCATATCCGAATCTACATCGTCTATTTTAACCGTCGCACTGGCCACGCCCCTGCAGTGTGCAACAATACGGTCAAAACTGTTCAGCAGATCATTAAATGCAGTTCCCTGATTCAGATCGCACTCCCCATGGCTAAGCCGGATCACATGATGCATCTTCAATTCCTCACAAAGCGCCGTTACGACCGCTGCCAGGGATTTCACCCGCATGGCTCTTTCTTTGCTGTGCTTCTCCACACACTCAGTCGTCATGTCTGCAGTCTCACGCACTGCATCCATCACCAGATTCAATTCCGCTCTCGCATCTTCTGACAGGGAAATGTTTCCTTCATGTATATTATTGGTTACTCTTGCCACATTCGAAGCATAATCTCCTACACGTTCCAGGTCACTGATAATGTGCAGGTAAAGGGACACCTGCCTGGTCTGCATGGTATTCAGCTCTCTCTTGGTCAGCATCATCAGATATTCCCCAAGTTTCGTCTCAAACTTGTCAATGATATCCTCTTTTCTCTGAACCTTATTAACCTTATCCTGACTGAATTCATTGATCAGGTTCAGGGAACGTCCCACATTCTTGCGGACCTTCCCTGCCATATCATTCAGGACCCTGTTAGACTGTCCGATCGCCAGCGCCGGATATCTGAGCAGACGTTCCTCAAGCATATCAAAATTAGCGTCGTCCTCCAGGTCTTCCGCCGTATCCTTGATAAGGGTCTTCGCCAGCTTTTCAAGCTTCGGAATGAACGGGAAAAGCACGCACACGGTTGCAACACGGAACACGGTATTGATTGTCGCAATGATGACCGGACTCATGGTCATATTTAAAAACGTAAAGTGAATGACCGCATTCAGGCCGTAAAATACAACAGACCATATCAGCATACCGAACAAATCATTCAGCAGATAGATCAGCGCCGTTCTCTTACCGTTCTTATTCGCACCAATTGCAGAAATCAGCACCGGGCAGGCAGCTCCTACGCCGATACCCAGGATGATCGGATATGCCGTCGCAAATGTCAGAGATCCGGTTACCGATAATGCCTGCAGGATACCTACAGAAGCAGACGCGCTCTGTAATACTGCCGTAAATGCAATACCAACAAGAATACCCGCGACCGGATGGGAGAACATCGTCAGCATACTGGTAAATGCTTCGCTCTCTTTTAAGGGTGCAACCGCCCCGCTCATGGTCTGCATACCGAACATCAGGATTGAAAATCCCAGCATAATATTACCCACATTCCGGTACACCGTTCTCTTGGAAAGCATCCGGAACAGTGTACCGATAATTGCCACCACCGCGCTGATCGTTGCTGTTGACAGCACCTTCGCGATCCCACTGGAGCCTTCGATATAGGAAAGGCAGAGGATCCATCCGGTAATACTGGTACCGATATTGGCTCCCATGATGATTCCAATTGCCTGCTTCAGCTTCATCATACCAGAATTAACAAAGCCAACCACCATAACTGTCGTAGCGGAAGACGACTGGATCACAGAAGTCACTCCTGCCCCGAGGGCAACCCCCTTCAGCGATGTGTTTGTCATTTTATAGAGAAACGCTTCCAGTTTATTGCCTGCAACCATCTTAAGGCCATCGCCCATCAATGACATTCCAAACAGGAACAGCGCCACTCCGCTGAGCAATGATAATACCATCGAAAATATGTCCATAACATCCTCCTTTGTAATCGGCTTTACGAGGTTCCTTCTACTCCATTTTTTAATATACCATTATCAATTTCATATGTCTATTCATATATTTGCATAAAAAGATACTGATGCAAAAAGCTTTTTTTCTCAATCCTTATCGACAAATTGCACAAAAAAACTTCTCCCATCAGTGTCATACAATTGATCCATATTTAATTTCTACCAATATCAGTCCCTGTGCCGGAGCAGTTACCCCGGCCTCTGTACGTTTCCCCGCCGCAAGAATCTCTCCGACCTTTTCTGGCTCATAGAATCCCCTGCCCACCCGGATCAGGGTTCCCGCGATAATTCGTACCATGTTGTATAAAAACCCATTCCCTGTAATCCGGATTATGATTTCCTGGTCTTTCCGGCTGATCTCAATTTCCTGCACCGTCCGCACCGTATCCGGGGTATTCGTCCTTACATTACAGAAACTGGCAAAATCATGCTCTCCCACCAGGCAGGCGGCTCCCGCTCTCATCTTTTCTATATCAAGAGGAAACGATACGTAAGTGGTCGTCCTCCGCTTGACAGGATTCGGCACAGGCGCATTATATATATGGTATTCATACGTCTTTGCGATCACCTTCTGATACCTGGGATGCCATTGTGCCGGGACTTCTTCTGATCTTACGATCACAATATCCTCCGGCATACGCTGGTTCAGGGCATAAGACATGCGTTCCGGCGGGATCCGGCTCCTGGTATCAAACACCGCCACATTTCCCAGCGCATGCACGCCCGAATCCGTCCGGCTGGCTCCGATAACACGGATCTCTTCCCCGGTGAGCCTGCTGATCTCCCGGTTCAGCACCTCCTCCACCGTAATACCATTCGGCTGGAGCTGCCATCCGCAGTAATCCGTCCCATCATAGGCAACCGTAAGCTTAATCCGTTTCATTTCCTCACACATACCTCCCGATCAGTATGACTCCCGCCACATATAAGATCACGATCACATAAGCAGCCCGGTCGCGCCCCGTATACCGCAGAGGGTTCATCTTCGTCCGCCCCTCGCCTCCATGATAGCACCTGGCCTCCATGGCCATTGCCAGATCATTGGCGCGGCGGAAAGCCGATACAAACAGCGGTACCAGGATCGGAACCATACTCTTTGCCTTCTGAAGGACATTCCCGCTCTCCAGATCCGCCCCTCTGGCTATCTGCGCCTTCATGATCTTGTCCGTCTCCTCCAGCAGGATTGGGATGAACCGGAGCGCAATGGACATCATCATAGCGATCTCATGCACCGGCACATGGATCTTTTCCAGGGGCCGTAACAGGCTCTCGATCCCATCCGTCAGCTCGTTAGGCGTCGTCGTAAAAGTCATAAGCGATGAACCCGTGATCAGATAGATCAGCCGGACCGCCATCAGCACTGCCTTTCTGAGGCCTCCTTCCGTAATCGTAAATATCCAGAAGGAAATCAGCACGTTGCCTTCCCTCACAAGAAAGAGATTGAATAGCAGCGTGATCATAAGAAGCATAACGATGGGCTTCATCCCACGCATAATATATAAAAACGGCACTTTTGACAAACGGATCACTACCGCCAGAAAGACCGTTGCCGCCAGATAACCCCAGATATTTTTAAATAAAAACAAAGAAATCAGATACAGCAGTGTCGCAGTCAGTTTCACCCGCGGATCCAGTCTGTGAAGGACGCTCTTTGCAGGATAATACTGTCCAATGGTAATATCTCTAATCATTGCCAAGCACCTCCATAATACGATCCGCCGCCTCCTTCACCGTGGTGGCAGAACAATCCACCGGAAGCCCCCGTTCCTTTAGCTCATGCATGATATAGGTCACCTGAGGTGCTGCGAGACCTACGTCTTCCAATTCCTTATAATGGATAAATACTGCTTTCGGCGTATCGTTATACATAACCTGGCCCTGATTCATCACAATGATACGGTCTGCATACTTTGCGATGTCTTCCATACTGTGAGATACCAGGATCACCGTCATGTCGCTCTCCCTGTGCAGATAAGCGATCTGATCCAGGATCTCATCCCTGCCCTTTGGATCCAGTCCCGCCGTCGGCTCATCCAGGATCAGCACCTTAGGCCTCATAGCCAGGACTCCCGCGATTGCCGCCCGGCGTTTCTGCCCTCCGGACAGCTCAAAGGGTGAAGACTGATAATATTTCTCTTTCAGCCCTACAAGCTTCAGCGCCTCTCTTGCCCTCTGTTCACATTCCTCCCTGGAGCATCCCTGGTTCTTCGGCCCGAAACACACATCAGAAAGCACGTCCGTCTCGAACAGCTGATGCTCTGGATACTGGAATACCAGTCCCACCTGGCTTCGGAGCTTACGCATATCATAGTGTTCGCCGTATATACTTTCCCCATTATAGAAAATCTCTCCGGACGCGGGCCTGATCAGCCCGTTCAGATGCTGGATCAGCGTAGATTTCCCAGAGCCGGTATGTCCGATGATCCCCACAAACTCTCCATGGGGGATCTCCAGGCAGATATCCTTTAACGCCTGTTTTTCATAAGCCGTTCCCTGGCTGTATATATAATTTAAATGCTCTATTTTAATCGACATATCGCTTCTACCAATTCTTCTTTCCTTAAAATCCCGGCTGGAATATCCAGTCCGCGTTTCTTTAGTTCATCTGCAAGTATCG
>CAZGVY010000128.1:0-6332 GCA_964529215.1 uncultured Mordavella sp.
GGGAGGGTTATCCCGACATTACCACAAGGAGGTATTTTTTAATGAAACGAGGAAAAAAGTATATTGAGGCAGCTAAGAATATTGAAAGAGGAACGCTCTATGATAAGGAAGAGGCTATTTCTCTGGTAAAGAAGACCGCAGTTGCCAAATTTGATGAAACGATCGAGGCGCACATCAGAACCGGATGTGACGGGCGTCATGCAGACCAGCAGATCCGCGGCGCGGTTGTACTGCCCCACGGAACAGGCAAGAAGGTCCGCATTCTGGTATTTGCGAAAGATGCCAAGGCCGCAGAGGCAGAGGCAGCCGGAGCAGATTATGTTGGCGGAATGGAATTGATAGAAAAGATCCAGAAGGAGAACTGGTTTGAGTTTGACGTGGTTGTTGCTACGCCGGATATGATGGGTATTGTAGGCCGCATCGGCCGTATTCTTGGACCGAAAGGGCTTATGCCGAACCCGAAAGCAGGTACTGTAACTATGGATGTTACAAAGGCTGTAAATGAAATCAAAGCCGGTAAAATTGAATACAGGCTTGACAGAACAAATATAATCCATGTTCCGATCGGAAAGTCTTCTTTCTCAGAGGAACAGCTTGCAGACAACTTCCAGACGCTGATTGATGCAATTATTAAAGCAAGGCCGGCAGCATTAAAGGGTCAGTTCCTTAGGAGCGTGACACTTACTTCTACGATGGGGCCTGGCGTAAAGATTAATCCGGCAAAGCTGGTTTAAGAACAGAGAGACAGGGGGACGGCCGGTGTGAATGGGCGGTTCCCCTTCTTTATTCCCTACCTTTCCATGGGCGGGATAAATTTTGAGATAGAAACTTGACTTATTTTGGAATGTATGATATTTTATAAAAAGACTGCCGAAGACAGCAGGTGCTCATGAGAGCGTAAGGAGACAGACGCCTGCCGAGGAAGAATAGATTTGATACGGATGTATGAATTTACGAGCCTCTATGTCTTCTGATGTAGAGGCTTGATTATATCTATCGGCGGTGCATGCCCATCCGGGCGGGCAGATCTGATCTGCCATATTAATCAAAATCTATAAGGAGGTGCACCATTCGTGGCAAAAGTTGAATTGAAACAACCTATCGTACAGGCTATTGTAAACGATGTGGAAGGCGCGCAGTCAATTGTCCTGGTTGACTACCGCGGACTGACGGTTGCTCAGGATACGGCTCTGCGTAAAGAGCTGAGAGAAGCCGGAGTTGTTTATAAGGTTTGTAAGAACACAATGATGAAAAGAGCTTTTGAAGGAACAGATTTTGCTCAGTTAGACGAGTATCTGGAAGGGCCGAACGCTATCGCCATTTCCAAAAATGATGCGACAGCGCCGGCAAGGATCCTTGCAAAGTTTGCAAAGGATGCAAAGGCTCTTGAACTAAAAGCAGGTGTGGTTGAAGGGGAAAAATACGACGCAGCAGGCCTGGCAGAGCTGGCGAAGATTCCTTCAAGAGAAGAACTTATTTCCAGATTGCTTGGAAGCATGCAGTCACCGATCACCAATCTTGCGCGTGTTCTTAACCAGATCGCAGAGCAGGGAGGAGCAGAAAACTGCACGCCTGCAGAGACAGAGGAAGCGCCGGCGGAAGCCGTGGAAGCGCCCGCAGAGGCATAGGGTATCCGGCGTAAAGTTTATAATGCTAAATGAAACAAAATAAGAATATTAATAATGGAGGAAAATAAAATGGCAAAAATGACAACAGCTGAATTTATTGATGCTATCAAAGAGTTATCAGTATTAGAGTTGAATGAATTAGTAAAAGCATGTGAAGAAGAGTTTGGTGTTTCTGCGGCAGCAGGAGTAGTAGTTGCAGCAGCTGGCGGAGACGCTCCGGCAGCGGAAGAGAAGGATGAATTTGATGTAGAGCTGGTATCAGCAGGGGCTTCTAAGGTTAAGGTGATCAAGGTTGTCCGTGAGATCACAGGTCTTGGACTGAAAGAGGCTAAGGCTCTGGTAGACGGCGCACCGAAGGTAGTTAAGGAAGCAGTATCTAAGGCAGAGGCTGAGGAGATCAAGGCTAAGCTGGAAGGCGAAGGCGCAGAGGTTAATTTGAAATAATCCAGACAAGAAGTATCAAAGCACCGTGCGGATCCATATCCGCAGCGGTGCTTTTTGAAATATTATAGAAACGATAGTGATTCCTGGGATCTCCTGACAAAATCTGTATGAAAGACAGGCAGGGATTAGTGAATATTACGGGTGAGAGGATATGAGTATTTTTAATGTGATTGCGCTGCTGGGCGGACTGGCAATGTTTCTTTATGGAATGCGCCTGATGGGGGATGGATTAAAAGCGGGTTCTTCGGGGACGCTTAAGAAGGCGATGGAAAAGGCGACCAATACGCCGGCAAAAGCCTTCCTGCTGGGGCTGCTGATGACTGCGGTTATCCAGTCGTCAACTGCGACTATTGTTATTACTTCGGGACTTGTGGGCGCCGGGATTATTTCGCTCAGGCAGTCCCTGGGCGTGGTGATCGGTGCAAATGTAGGTACGACAGTTACGGGGCAGATCATCCGCCTTCTGGATCTGAATTCGTCCAGTGCATCCGTTTTGCAGTTTTTTAATCCGTCTACACTGGCGCCTTTAGCGCTGATCACCGGCATTATCATCATAATGGGAATCAAATTTAAAGACTCGGATAATATCGGACAGATCATCATTGGATTTGGTATTCTTTTTTCGGGCCTGCTGAACATGACGGATGCGGTGAGTACACTGACGGAAAGCGGGATCGTTGAGAAGCTTTTTTCCAACCTGGGAAATAATCCGCTGGTGGGTTATGGGATTGGAGCCGGAGTAGCCTTTGTCCTGCAGAGTTCTTCGGCAACGATCGGTATTTTACAGGCATTTTCTACTTCAGGGCAATTGACGTTTGGCGCGATTTATGCGGTTTTGGTAGGTATATACCTGGGAGATTGCGTAACTACGGCGATTGTGTGCAACATAGGTGCGAAGCCGGATGCAAAACGGGTGGGTACAGTGAATATCCTGTTTAATCTGTGTAAATCCGTTCTGATTCTGGCGGCGGTAACGGTTATACATAAACTCGGGCTGCTGGACGGGATGTGGAACCATACGATTTACTCGGGGGGAATTGCGAATGTCAATACCGTATTTAATCTGGCCTGCGCTGTTTTGCTGCTTCCGCTGGTGGGAGTTTTTGAGAAATTTAGTTACAAGATCATCAGGGATGAGCCCGTTTCCGAGGGAAAATACGACGATATGCTGGATGCCCTCAATCCGGTATTTATCGATACGCCGGCGCTTGCGTTCGGGCGCTGTTATGATCTGCTGCTGGTGATGTGCAGGCTTGCCCGGACGAATATCAGCCGTGCTTTTGAATTATTTACAAATTATGATGAAAAATCGCAGAAAAAGATAGCGGAAGACGAGGATTATATTGATAGTATGGCTGACAGGATCAGCAACTATCTGGTTCAGATATCTGCAAAGATCACGCTTCCCTATCACGTAGAGATCATGAATTATTATTTCTCTGCAATTACAGAATTTGAACGGCTGGGCGATCATGCTATAAATATCGCCAGGATTGCAGAGGAAATGAAAGGAAGCGGCAATACATTTTCCAGGAATGCGTTATCCGAGCTGTCCGTGCTCAGGGAATTGCTTGACCGGATCCTGGATTATACGGCGGAGGCGTTTCGAAAGCAGAATCAGGAGGCTGCGCGTCAGATCGAACCGTTGGAAGAGGTTGTGGATGATATCGTCAATGCATTGAAGGATAATCATCTGGGACGGCTGAGAAACGGGGAATGTGATGTGTTTAATGGAACGGAATTTTTTAATCTGCTTTCAGAAGCGGAGCGGATTTCCGATGTGTGTTCCAATATAGGTGTGGCGACGGTGGCAAGAGCAAATCCGGAGATTGAGCATCAGGTACATGATTATGTTTCCATGCTCCATTCTGGCAGGGATGAAGATTTTAACCGGAACTACGGGGAGGCGCATAAGAAATATTTTGAGCTCCTTAAGGAAAAAAAGAAGTAGATCAGAATGTGAGAAGAGTAATAAAATGCCCTGGAATGAACGCCAGGGCATTATTTGCCGATGGCGCAGGACGGATGAAACCGGTTCAGGGCGGCCTGGCGGAAGGTATCCGAAGGTATCATAAAACAAAAACTTGGTAAAAATTTGTAAAACTTGATTGACAATATGAGAAATATCATGATATAGTAAAAAATGCGCTACTGTGGAGTGCTATACCATAGGACTGCGCAAAAATTAGCCTGACAAGCTAATCTTTCGTTGAAACTGTAAGTTCTGGGCGCTTTAGGGCGCCGCAAAAAAATAAACGAGGAGAGAATGTCAATGGAGAAGAACAGAATTCGTCTTATCAAAAGTGGAAAAAGTTCACGTATGAGCTATTCCCGGCAAAAAGAAGTGCTTCAGATGCCTAATTTAATCGAAGTTCAGAAGGATTCTTACCAGTGGTTCCTGGATGAAGGATTGAATGAAGTGTTTGATGATATTTCTCCGATCACCGATTACAGCGGTCATCTGAGCCTGGAATTTGTAGATTATACCTTGTGCGAGAACGATGTGAAATACACCATTGAAGAATGTAAAGAACGCGATGCAACCTATGCAGCGCCTTTAAAGGTAAAAGTGAGACTCCACAATAAAGAAACAGATGAAATCAACGAGCATGAGATCTTTATGGGCGATCTGCCGCTTATGACTGCAACGGGGACATTTGTTATCAACGGTGCAGAACGTGTCATTGTCAGTCAGTTAGTGCGTTCTCCAGGAATTTACTATGCAATTGCGCATGACAAAGTGGGTAAAAGACTGTTTTCATCTACCGTAATTCCAAACCGCGGCGCGTGGCTGGAATATGAAACAGACTCCAACGACGTTTTCTATGTCCGTGTGGACAGGACCAGAAAGGTGCCGATCACGGTACTGGTGCGTGCGCTTGGCGTGGGCACGAACCCTGAGATCATGGAGCTCTTTGGCGAGGAACCAAAGATCCTGGCAAGCCTGGAGAAGGATGCTGCTTCCAATTATCAGGAGGGACTGCTTGAATTATATAAAAAGATCCGCCCGGGAGAGCCGCTGGCAGTAGACAGTGCGGAAAGCCTGATCACCAGCATGTTCTTTGATCCGAGACGGTATGATCTGGCGAAAGTCGGACGTTATAAATTTAATAAGAAACTGGCATTCAGGAACCGCATTACGGGCCAGATCCTGGCAGAGGATGCAGTGAGCCCGCTGACAGGAGAAGTGATTGCAGAAAAGGGAACAAAGCTTACAAGAGACATTGCAGACCAGATCCAGAATGCGGCTGTGACAGCCGTGTGGATCGAAAGGCCGGATGAAGCGAGGGCGGTTAAGGTTCTTTCTAATATGATGGTTGACCTGAATGCAGTGATAGATATAGATCCGAAAGAGGTCGGCGTGACAGAACAGGTATATTATCCGGTTCTTGCAGGGATCTTGGAGGAAACAGCAGGGGATATCGACGAGCTGAAGGATGCGATCCGGAGGGATATCCATGACCTGATCCCGAAGCATATTACCAAGGAAGATATTCTGGCTTCTATTAATTACTGTATCCATCTGGAATACGGTCTTGGCAATGACGATGATATCGACCACCTTGGCAACAGGCGTATCCGCTCCGTAGGCGAACTGCTGCAGAACCAGTACCGGATCGGCCTGTCAAGGCTTGAGAGAGTTGTGCGTGAGCGTATGACTACACAGGATCTGGATGGGATTTCCCCGCAGTCCCTGATTAATATTAAACCGGTGACGGCGGCAGTGAAGGAATTTTTTGGCTCTTCACAGCTTTCGCAGTTCATGGATCAGAATAATCCGCTTGGTGAGCTGACGCATAAGAGGCGTCTGTCGGCGCTGGGACCTGGCGGGCTTTCCAGAGACCGGGCCGGATTTGAGGTCCGTGACGTGCATTATTCTCATTATGGAAGAATGTGCCCTATTGAGACGCCTGAAGGCCCGAATATCGGCCTGATCAATTCCCTTGCATGTTATGCAAGAATTAATCAGTATGGCTTTGTGGAAGCGCCGTACCGGAAGATCAATCATGATGATCCGAAGGATCCGGTGGTTACGGATGAAGTTGTATATATGACTGCGGATGAAGAAGATAATTATCATGTGGCGCAGGCGAATGAGCCGCTGGATGAAAACGGGCATTTTGTCCGTAAGAATGTATCCGGCCGTTACCGTGAGGAGACTCAGGAGTATGAAAAAACCATGTTTGATTACATGGATGTATCGCCAAAGATGGTATTTTCCGTGGCTACAGCCCTGATCCCGTTCCTGGAAAATGATGA
>CAZGVY010000129.1:0-6184 GCA_964529215.1 uncultured Mordavella sp.
CTGCCCTATTCATTTCATGTTATAATTTGTTACAGGTTTTTCTTGTCTCCGCTGCCGCTTCGGTCGGCACAGAGCAGATGTCCACCGGACATCTTGTGCCCTTGTTTTTGCCCTTATGAGAGTTCGTAACATGAGGGAAAAGGATATAACAGAGTTTTATAAAGAAAAACCGAAATTGATCAGAGGATAACATTTATGAGTTTTAATTGGATTAACTGGACTAATTTACTAGCGGTAGCGTGCCTTATTTTGATTAATGTGATTGTGTTGCGAAAAGGGCTGTCTGGCAATTTTGACAGTAAATATTTGATCGTCAATATCCTTGAGCAAATCGGAAGATACGGATGTATGGCACTTATGATTCTTCCGGTTTTTACAAAAGACTGGGAATTTGGTTTTTCCTCAGTAATAGAAATGCTCATCTGGATGTGCTTAACGCCATTGTTTTTAATAATTTACAGCGTTCTGTGGATTAGAAAATCCAAAGGCGGAGCAGGTGTTCTTTATGCACTGGCAATCATTCCTGTTGTTTTGTTTTTGCTAAATGGTTTTTTACTTCACCATCCTGCTTTGATTGCTGCCTCATCAGTCTTTGGAGTTTGCCATTTCATGATAGTCAAAGAAAATGTATGACAAGCAATAATTTCAAGTTTAACGGGAAATTGCTGAGAACGGAAAACCGGTGTTTGCGGGTGTAATTAGTAATTCCACTCATATTCTCCCAATTAGGGATGTTGTTCTTGTGCCAAATAAGATATACTCTATCCATCAACAAACCAATGGAGGTAAGCAAAATGAATCAACAAATAACGGGAAAGTATATATCACATAAGAGAAAAGAAAAAACCTAACACAAGAGCAGCTGGCAGAAAGACTTGGGGTATCTAATAAAACTATTTCTAAGTGGGAAACTGGCAAATGTATGCCTGATTACTCTGTCGTAAAAAACTTATGTGAAGAATTAGAAATCACATTTGCAGAGCTAATGGATGGTGAAGATGCCGAGGACAGAAGTGTTCGTATATATGATGATGAGCAAATTATGGATTTGCTGAAAAGAACGCAAGAATTGGAAAAGCAAAAAAAACTGCTTTACGGAATCATACTCATCGTAATGGGAATTGCATTGCAGGCACTTTCTCATACACTTGGCGGTTCCAATGTAAAAGACTTTTTCGCAGGACTTTTATTGGGAATATCAATCGTTGAAATGCTGGCAGGTGTTTATGTGATTGGAAAAGATATAGCAAATCGATAAATTCTTAGTTGCAGGGATGAAACGGTCTGTTCGATAGATCGGGATTTAGAGGTGAAAATCATATATGAATATATTTGAGTTTTGGAAAGCGGTGCTTGTTCAAAATGAGAACGAAATTAGGGAGTTTTTTCACAAGGATGCCCTTATAAACTGGCATTGCACAAATGAATGTTTTAACGTTGATGAATTTATCATCGCTAATTGTGAATACCCAGGTGATTGGGACGGTAGAGTTGAAAGGATAGAAAAATTGGATGATCTAATCATCACGGTTACAAACGTATATCCTAAAGATAGAAGTGCTTCTTTTCATGTAACATCTTTTATAAAAGCCAAAGAGGACAAGATTATTTCCATGGATGAATATTGGGCAGACGATGGTGATGCTCCAGAGTGGAGATTGAAAAAACATATTGGAAAAGCAATTCGGTAAATTCCGGTTTGTTGGAAAGTTATATAAAGAAAAATCGTAATTAAAAACTTGGAATTTTGCTACTGATTATACGTTTACGCAACAACGGTTTATGGTACGAATTGCAAGGCAATTATTGTATTCCTTGCTTAATGCTTCCTAAAGGAGAAAACAAGCCTATCGGCATTTGGGACAGCGGCACAAGACATATCTGAAAGAATACAGGAAAGCCACCTACACCACAATGCTGACAGAGGGCAAACTGAACAGCTACCTTGCTGATATTTACAAACAGGCTCAAGAGATGTACTCCCATCTTATTTCTGATATGGCAGACAAGCAGCATTATGAATGGCGATACCTGGGGGCACAAAGAACTGTACGATCTGCTCCTCAATACAACAGATTGGACTATAAAAGAATTAGCACCTCTTATCAGCGATTATGCGAAAAAGTGGTTTGAAAGGAAATAACCATGCAGATTCAGCTTTCGGAACATTTTGATCATAAAAAACTTCTAAAATTTACTATCCCGTCTATCTTATGATGATTTTCACATCCATTTATGGTGTGATGGATGGTATCTTCGTATCTAACTTTGTTGGAAAAACAGCGTTTACGGCGGTCAACTTTGCCATGCCTATGCTGATGATTCTGGGTACATTCGGCTTTATGTTTGGCACAGGCGGCAGTGCCATCATCGCAAAGACTATGGGTGAAGGCAAATCGGAAGAAGCTAAAAAGCAGTTTAATAATTTCCAGTTCATCGGAAAGTTATATATAAAGAAAATCGGTACTTGTGAGGTGATTTGAATTGGATAGAAAAACTATTTTTGACTACGCAAACAAAATATATCAATCTGTACCAGAGTATTTATGGAAAAAATATCCTGATTACGCAGTTTTGAGACATAACGATAACAATAAATGGTATGCGATTATCATGAATGTATCAAAGGATAAATTAGGGTTAGACGGTACGGAAGTTGTGGATATCATGGACATAAAATGTGAACCGGCAATGATCGGTTCCCTGCGGATGACCAAGGGGATTTTTGCGGGTTATCATATGAACAAAGAAAACTGGGTTTCTGTTCTGCTAGATGGAAGTGTAGACGAGAGCATGATATATAATTTGTTAGATATGAGTTTTCGATTAACAAAGAGTAAAACAAAGAAATAGACAGCTTCCAGCTGATAAGGATAACTAAAATCCGCAGTGCATCTGACGGTGGAGAAGAAAATATTGAATGAGTGTAGTTAGTTCGGGGGGCACTGGCCAGAAATGGCTGGTGTTTTTTGCAATAAACAGTATAAAACAGTTGACAACAGTTAAATACTGTTATATACTGTTTATATCGAAAGGGTGATAAAATGAAACTAATAATTAATAATTCTTCCATGCAGCCAATCTATGAACAGATTGTCATGCAGTATAAGGCGGCGATCATGAAGGGAGAACTGAAAGAGGAAGAAATGCTCCCATCTGTCCGGAGCCTGGCGAAGGAGCTGAAGGTCAGTGCATTGACGGTGAAGAAATCTTATGATGCATTGGAGGAGGAAGGCTTTATTATTACTGTACATGGAAAGGGCAGCTTTGTAGCCTGCGCCAGCCAGGAGCTGATGATGGAGGAGAAGCGCAAAGAGGTGGAGGCGGATCTGGAAGCAGCCATCCGAAAGGGCAGGAGCTTAGGAATGAGTAACCAGGAAATTACAGACGTGTTTATGATTGTTTTGGAGGATTAAGAGAAGATGATTTCATTAGAGCATGTTAAGAAAGACTATCAGGGCTTTAGCCTGGATTGTTCCCTGGAGGTTCCGGAGGGATGTGTCACGGGCCTGATCGGAAGGAATGGAGCGGGGAAAAGCACGACCTTTAAGGCGGTTCTTGGACTGATCCGTGTAGATGGAGGCAGGATACAGATTTTAGGAAAGCCTTCCTTTGCGCTTACAAAGGAGGACCGGGAACAGATCGGTGTTGTATTGTCAGATGCAGGTTTTAGCGACTATCTCAAGGTAAGGGATCTGATCCCCGTATTAAGGAACATGTACCGCGCATTTGATGAGAAGGGATTTATCCGGAGATGTGAGGAGCTTGAGCTTCCCCTTGATAAAAAGATCAAAGACTTTTCAACGGGTATGAAGCGGAAGCTGCAGATCAATGCCGCCCTGTCTCATGATGCGAAGCTTTTGATCCTGGATGAGCCTACTGCGGGATTAGATGTGGTTACCAGGGAAAGGCTTTTAGGTATGCTGCGTGAGTACATGGAGCGGGAAGGCAGATCAGTCTTGATCAGTTCCCATATTTCTACGGATCTGGAATCTTTCTGCGACGACATCTATCTGATTGACGGCGGTAAGATCGTATTGCATGAGGAGACGGATATTATCCTTAGTAATTATGGGATTATAAAGGCGACGCCGGAACAGTATGAAAGATTGGATAAGAGTTATTTGCTGTCAGAGAAAAGGGAAGAATATGGGTACCGCTGCCTGACGGATGAGAAACAATTTTATATGGAGAATTATCCGGATGTGATCATAGAAAAGGGAGGCCTTGACGAATTGATCCTGATGAGTGAGAAGGAGGATGCAGAGAGATGAAAGCGTTGTTGATCAAAGACTGGAAATTATTAAAGAATCAGAAACAGTTTTTTCTTATAACAGGAGTTGTTGTGCTGATGTTCCTGATCGCTTCATACAACCAGGCGTTTGTGGTAAGCTATGCTACGATCATGTATACAGTGTTTACCATCAGTACCATCAGTTATGATGAGTATCAGAACGGACTGACATTTTTATTTACTTTGCCGGTAAACCGCAGGGAGTATGTCATTGAAAAGTATTGCTTTGGTATTGGGCTCGGAGTGGTAACTGCTTCTGTGGTTCTGGCAGCTTCGGTAGTGATATCCGGAATCAGAGGGAGCGGGTCGGAAACGGCTGACGTATTTGCCGCAGCGCTGACTTCCATTATACTTGCCGCGATGGGTTTGTCCTTTACAATCCCTATCCAGCTGAAATTTGGCGCGGAGAAGGGAAGGATGGCTCTGATGGCGGTTATGATGGCGGTTTTTGTCATTATCTTCGGTGGCCTGACGCTTGCAAAACGGCTGGGCTGGCCGGTAAAAGAGTACTTTCAGAGGCTGGACGCGGTTCCGCCTGGTGTCATGGCGGGCGTGCTCCTGACGGTTTGCGCTGCAGCGCTGGTAATATCGGCGGGAATATCTATAAGCTTTTTGAAAAATAGAGAATTTTAAGACAGGGGCGGATATGCTGTGTGCATCCGCCCCTTAGTCATGCATCCTGCAGGAATTAAGATTCTTCTGATCTGTGTTTTACCCGGTGGCTCTCGATGATCAGCCTTACTGTCCGGTACAGAAAAGGCTTGTATTCTCCGATGGGAACCGGCTCTTTATAGATGATGGAGTTGTAGCCGGTGGAACCGGCAAGTTCTACAATCGTAAATAGCATGACGTCTGCATCCTGGTATTCATATTCATCCTCCGCTACCAGCGTAAGGAACCGTTCGTAGATCTCATTGTCAGTATCCTGTCCGGTAAGCAGTGTGGAACGGAGCGCCCCCATTACCAGATTCTTGGAAATGAAATTCAGCAGGGGAAGATCCCGGACCAGCATATCGATGATATGATCGATGATGAATATGAGCTGGTTTTCCAGTCCGCTGATCTGCTGCTCCATCATCCTGCTGCTGGCAAGGTCAAATAATTCGCGGGTTTTGTGTGCGACCAGATTATTTTTGATATCATATTTATCTTTAAAGTATAAATAGAAAGTTCCCTTGGCAACGCCTGCCCTTTTTACAATATCTGAAATGGCGGTTGACTGTATACCTTTTGTAGTGAACAGGTCGTAGGCTGTATTCAGAAGGGCGTCGCGCTTTTGTTTCTTGTTTTCATCAATTTTTCCCATAATCTTCCCTCCTTCTCTGCCTGTCATGCCTGTCATTTGTGCTTTACATTTTCATCAATAGAATCCAATTGTTTGTTGTGATCTTATTTGTACATTATAACGTGTATTTTGAGAATTTCAATAGAAAAAGAATAAAAAATGACCAAAAGTCATAATTTTTTATAAAAAGTATTGACTGTTGGTCATTTTTGTTGTATAGTGCTGATTGTAAATAAATGACCATTAGTCATAATTAAGAAGGAGTTGAAGGAAATGGTTAAGCTTGGCAAGAAAATCGTAAAATACAGAGCTGCCATTCTGGTTATTGGATTCCTGCTGCTCATTCCTTCGGTACTGGGATATATGGGCACCAGGATCAATTACGATGTCCTTACCTATCTGCCGGAGGATATCGAGACGATGCAGGGGCAGGACATTATGGTTGAAGATTTTGGTACAGGGGCGTTCTCCATGCTGATCGTGGATGGCATGGAGAATAAAGATGTGTCGAAGCTGAAGGAGCAGATTGAGGATGTAGATCATGTTTCAAAGGTTCTCTGGTATGACTCGGTGGCGGATATTTCCATACCGCAGAGCATGCTTCC
>CAZGVY010000130.1:0-6127 GCA_964529215.1 uncultured Mordavella sp.
GACGACAGCTGGGGATCACCAACCCATCCGGAATACCTGATCCACGCAGATAAGCGGATGGAATTTACTTTCCGCTTCCGGGGTATTTAAGAATATCCTGACGAACGCGCGTAAACAGAATACACCCTCTGGCAGACGAAGCAGCATTCCGCTTCTGAATTGTCTGCCAGAGGGTGTATTTATTCTGTCTCCATCCACTGTTTACCGGCTGTTACATCCCGTATCCTGCCATGCCGCCCCTGCGTATCTGCTACGCCAGCTGATGACAGCACTGCAGATAGATATTTAGACAAGTACAGAGTCCAGTTAATTTGGAAACGTTATACTAATTATGATTACGCAGGCTTAGAACCCCCTCGGCCAGGATCTTCACATCATTCAAAATATAGTCAAATGCTCCTGCTTTGTAGAGATTCATAACGATCAGTCCCAGAGGCACTGCGAAGATCATTCCCAGAACGCTCCCAAGACGGTATCCAAGATATAAAAGGAACAGGGTGTACAATGGGTTCAGTCCCATACTGTCCCCCACCAGCTTAGGCTGTATCAGCTGCCTGACAAGCTGTGATACACCGTAAAGTACGATCAGCGCCACAACCATGCGGTAATCTCCTACCAGAAACTTATAAACCGCCCAGGGGATCAGCGCCGTTCCTGTCCCAAAAAAAGGCAGGAAATCTAAAAATGCGATCCCGATTGCAAGCAGAATAGAAAAATGGATCCCGATCAATGCAAAACCGATCAGCAGGATTACAAATACCACCGACATAATCTTAAACTGAGCCTTGAAATATCCGCCTACCGCATATTTCAGATTCTCCGATACCATACTCATACGGCTGGTAACCGGATCTGGAACCACACGCTTGACCCACTGGCTCAAAGAGTCCTTCTCTGATACAAAAAAGTATGCCGATACAAACGATACGATCGTCCCAACTATAATAGAAGGAATCCTTTTTGCCATATTCCCGGCAATCGTTATCGTTGGCTCACTGACCTGTCCGATCAGATTCCCCATGGTCTCGTCCAGATTATCCAGCAGGGATCTCCAGCCATTCTGTATTTCCTCAGGCAGACGGGAAAAAAAATCCGAACCCTGATCCCCAATCTGCCCCAGCCCTTTTTCCAGATCTGCATACATAGCCGGGAAATTTTCAAGCAGAGCCATCACCTCCCGCCAGATCCTGTTGAAAACAAGGTAAATTACGCCAATACAAATCCCCAGAACTAAAATGATCGTAATGGCCGATCCCAGTTTCTTCATAATACGCAGCCTTTTTTCCAGGAATGTTACCACCGGTGCAGCAATCACCGCCAATATCCATCCAATTGCAAAGGGCATAAAATAAAAGATGGCCCGGATTCCAAAATACACAAACAAAATCGTTGCGCTTAAGCTGAACAGGAGGCTGACAGCAACCTTCCAGTATGGCCTGTTATCCCCCAGCTGCTCTTTTATATTCATACAAACATCTTCTTTCCTGAACATTCATTCTATGTCATTAGGCTGGGGATCCGGAGACTGCCGCAGGCCGCATACTTCTTCCGCAACTTCCCATATCTCATCCCTTCCCTGCTTTGACACCGCCGAGAACGGAATCACCTTTGCCCCTGCTTCCAGGTCCAGCCCCTGCCTTACTGCTTTCACGTGCTTTGCCACCTGGCTTCTCTTTAATTTATCCAGTTTCGTAGCAATGATGATCGGATGATATCCCTGTGACAGGATCCACTCATACATCATCTTATCATTGGCCGATGGATCGTGACGGATATCAATCAGCAGAAATACAGCTTTGAGCTGCTTCGAGCTGTGAAGATACCCCTCGATCATCCTGCCCCACTTCTGTTTTTCCTTCTCCGACACCTTCGCATAACCGTACCCGGGAAGATCTACCAGGTACAGTTCCTGATTGATATTATAAAAATTGATCGTCTGCGTCTTTCCAGGCGAAGCTGATATCCTTGCAAAGGATTTGCGGTTCATAAGCCCGTTGATCAGTGAAGACTTTCCTACGTTAGACTTTCCTGCAAATGCTATCTCCGGAAGTGCGTTCTCTGGAAGCCTGCTGGTGACCCCGCATACGGTTTCCAGTTCCAGGCTGCGGATGATCATACGTCTACCTCCTTCCCATCTTTGGCGGATGTGCCTCTCTCTTCCTCAGGACAGGCTGCAAACGCTTTTTCCAGCACCTCTTTCATTCTGGATACCGGAAGTATCTCCATGCCTTTCGTAATCTCCGGCGACAATTCTTCCACATCCCTTTGATTTTCCTTTGGGATCAAAACCGTCCGGATCCCGGCGCTTTTTGCTGCCAGAAGTTTTTCCTTCAGGCCTCCGATGGGAAGCACACGGCCCCGTAAGGTTATCTCTCCCGTCATAGCTACGTCCGCTCTTACCTTACGTCCAGTAATAGCCGACAGCATGGCCGTAGCCATAGTAATCCCCGCTGAAGGGCCGTCTTTTGGCACCGCTCCTTCCGGAATATGGATGTGAATGTCATGTTCCGTAAAGAAATCTCCGTCAATGCCATATTCTTTTCCCACCGAGCGGATATAACTGATGCCCGTCCTGGCAGATTCCTTCATCACATCCCCAAGCTGGCCTGTCAGTATGATCTCTCCTTTTCCCGGCATTACATTTACCTCGATCTGCAGCGTATCCCCGCCTACACTGGTCCATGCCAGTCCGCGTACAATTCCGATCTCATCCTTCTGGTTTGCCATTTGATACGTATATTTTTCTTTTCCAAGATATTTATGCAGATTGTTTTCCGTTACACGGATCTTTTCTTTTCCATCCTCCAGGATTTCCCTGGCGCTTTTACGGCAAATATCCCCGATCTTGCGTTCCAGCTGCCGGACTCCCGCCTCTTTGGTATAGTTTCTTGCTATCTTCCACACCG
Source organism: uncultured Mordavella sp. (assembly GCA_964529215.1). GTDB lineage: Bacteria > Bacillota > Clostridia > Lachnospirales > Lachnospiraceae > Claveliimonas. The sequence continues at coordinate 2,907 of CAZGVY010000130.1, forward strand.
CCCCCTTACTGATACTAAGCTGTCCCGGCTTAATACCGTGCTTCTCCAGCTGCTTTGGGAACAGATGCTCCATGGCAATATGCGCCTTCTCATTCTCCGTATAGCTGCTGATCTCGATCACTTCCATACGGTCAAGAAGCGGCCTTGGAATCGTCTGCAGCGTGTTCGCTGTCGTAACAAACAATACTTCTGACAGATCCATCGGCACTTCCAGATAATGATCCCTGAATTTTACATTCTGTTCACTGTCTAACACCTCAAGAAGCGCGGAGAACGTATCTCCCTTATAATCATTGCTCACCTTGTCAATCTCGTCCAAAAGCATCAGGGGATTTTTCACACCCGCGCTCCGCAAAGCTCCTGCGATCCGTCCCGGCATAGCTCCCACATAGGTCTTTCTGTGCCCGCGGATCTCCGCCTCATCCCGGACGCCTCCGAGAGAAATCCGCACGTATGGCTTCTTAAGCGCTTTTGCCAGAGACTTTGCGATCGAAGTCTTACCGGTTCCCGGCGGTCCCACCAGGCACAAAATGGGACTGTCGCCCTTTTTAGTCAGCGCCCGGACTGCTAAGAATTCTATGACTCTTTCCTTCACTTTCTCCAGCCCGTAATGTTCTTTTTCCAGAATTTCTTTCGCATAGCCGATATCCTTGCTGTCCTTTGCCATCTTGTCCCATGGCATCTCCAGCATAGTCTCTATATAAGTGCGGATCACGCCGCTTTCCGACGGGCTGTTCATCGAACTCCGGAATCTTCCGATCTCTTTATACAGCTTTTCCTTTACCTCTTTAGAAGCCTTTAATTTTTGAGTCATCTGCTGGAATTCTTCTGCGTCGGAGAGGGTATTTTCCTCACCCAGCTCCTCGCGGATCATTTTCAGCTGCTCTCTTAACACATACTCTCTCTGATGCTTATCCACCCGCTGCCTTACTTTATTCTGGATATCGTCTTTGATGGTGATCACCTGGATCTCATTTACGATCTTAAATGCCAGCAGGTCATACCGCTTCAGGATATCGCGCTCCTCCAAAAGTTCCTGGAGATCTTTGTAATCCATAGGGATATTGGCGGCGACTGCATCCACCAGCTTACCTATATCTCTGTAGTCACTGATCTGTTTCATCATATCCTTTGGATACTTGGGATGATGATTGAGATATTCTGTATAAATCTCTTTTAATCCCCGGCACATCGCTTCCAGATTCGGATTCTGCTCCCTGCCGCCCAGTTCTTCTCCGATCCGGTCAATATCTTCTAACCGGCGCACCTCCATCCGGAAATATGGTTTCTCAAAATCCATCTCTGCAAACTCTGCTCTGTATTCTCCAGATACCAGGATCCGCAAAATATTCTTCGGAAGCCGGATCACCTGTTTGATAGACGATACACAGCCAATCGTATACAGATCTTTTATACCTGGTTCATCTGTCTCCGGATCTTTTTGGGCTGTCAGGAAAATCTTCTGTCCTTCCTCTTCCATTGCCGCTGAAATTGCATGGATAGAATTTTCCCTGCTCACATCAAAATGAACTACCATTTCCGGGAGAACTGTCATCCCTCTCAGGGCTACAGCCGGCATACTGTTTAGCTCACTCATTCTTTTCACTCCTCATCTGTCTATATGGTCTGATACCGGAATTGTATGAACGCAAAATGCGGAACGATCCCTGGCATCATAGTATCTAAAAGGCGGAGTATCACTCCGCCCTGATTATGCACTTTCCGATTTTAATCCTTCATGTTCATAAATTGGAACTTCGGCTCCCTCTACCGTTTTTCTTGTAATGCGGCATTTGGTAAGCGAATCGTCAGACGGGGCATGGTACATGGTATCCATCATGATATTTTCCATAATTGCCCGGAGTCCTCTGGCGCCGGTTCTCCTCTTAAGCGTTGTCTCTGCAATGGCAGTCAGTGCGTCCAGATCAAACTCCAATTCTACCCCGTCCAATTCCAGCATCTTCTGATATTGCTTCACAATCGCATTCTTTGGTTCTGTCAGGATACGGACAAGCGCCTTCTTATCCAGCATCTCAAGAGATACGGTTACCGGAACACGCCCCACAAGTTCCGGGATCAGCCCGAATTTAACCAGATCCTGTGGAAGGACCTGCTTTAAAAGGCGGTCTACATTTTCTTCATGTTTCCCTGCGATCTCCTGATTAAATCCAATGGATTTCTTATCGATCCGGGTCTCGATGATCTTATCAAGGCCCTCAAATGCCCCGCCGCAGATAAATAATATATTCGTTGTATCGATCTGGATCAGTTCCTGATGAGGATGCTTTCTGCCGCCCTGGGGCGGTACATTCGCAACGGTTCCCTCCAGGATCTTAAGCAGCGCCTGCTGAACCCCTTCGCCGGACACATCCCTGGTGATCGACGGATTCTCTGACTTTCTGGTGATCTTATCGATCTCATCAATATAAATGATCCCGTATTCCGCCCGCTCGACGTCTCCGTCCGCCGCCTGTATGATCTTGAGCAGGATATTCTCCACATCTTCTCCCACATAGCCGGCTTCTGTCAGCGCCGTCGCATCTGCAATCGCAAACGGAACATTCAGGATCCTTGCAAGGGACTGTGCAAGAAGAGTCTTGCCGCACCCTGTGGGTCCCAGCATCAGGATATTGCTCTTATTCAGCTCCACTCCGAGATCCTTCTGCGCCATGATCCTTTTATAGTGATTATACACTGCCACAGACAGAACCTTCTTCGCCTGTTCCTGTCCGATCACATATTCGTCCAAAAATGATTTGATCTCCTCAGGTTTGAATAATGTAATTCCCTCAAACGGATTCCCGTTGGTCTCAAATTCAAGCTCTTCTTCCAATATCTCCGTGCATACCTCAATGCATTCATCACAGATAAACGCTCCGTCCGGTCCCGCGATCAGCTTGCGGACCTGTGCCTGAGATTTATTACAAAATGAACACCTGATATGATCCTCATTTCTCCCTGCCATTACTTTCTCCTCTCAACTGAAAATATATTGAGCCTCCCGTATGCCCTCCGTCTTCCGGCTGCGCGGGATGCCCGGTAATGCAAACGCAGCCCGCATTGCGTGCTGCGCCTCATGCACATAGTGCTTATCTCCGGTTTGTGATCACTTCATCAATCAAGCCATATTCCTTCGCCTCTTCTGCAGACATGAAGTTATCCCTCTCCGTATCGATACGGATCACATCCAGCGGCTGTCCAGTATTTTCAGACAGGATCTG
>CAZGVY010000131.1:0-6052 GCA_964529215.1 uncultured Mordavella sp.
AGCAGGTTGGGGAGATTGAAAAGGAGCATGAGGAAAGATACCGGAAGCTCTTAGCCAACATTGAGGACGGGCTTGTATTCTCCAGAGAAGGAGACTGCATCTGGCAGTGTGCGAACTGCGGACACATTGTAGTTGGAAAGAAAGCTCCGCAGGTGTGCCCGGTATGTGCGCATCCGCAGGCTTATTTCCAGATCAAGGCAGATAATTATTAAAAGTTCAGGATAGAACAGACGGGCCGGATAGCAGAATCCGGCCCAGAATGCGTCATGGCCTGCGCTGTCAGGGGCGGAGGCCGTTTTTAATTTCTTCTTTACTTTACTATGCTACTATGCTACAATACTAATTGGTTATCAGACGAAAGAACGGAGGAAGGAAAGTTTATGAAAAAGAGAGCGCTTGCACTTATGTTATGCTTCGTTATGGTATTTGGTATGACAGCATGCAGTGGAATTGATACCGGAAGCGGAGATGATGCTAAGGATAATGGAGAAGAAGCGTCCAGCGATGTGGATTATATTAAGGATAAAGGGACCCTGGTGGTTGGTATCACAGATTTTGCACCGATGGACTACAAGGATGATGCAGGGGAATGGATTGGCTTTGATGCTGATATGGCCAAGCTGGTTGCGGAAGAACTGGGCGTAGAGGCTGAGTTTGTAGAAATTGACTGGGATAACAAGATCATGGAGCTTGACTCTAAGAATATCGATGTTGTATGGAATGGTATGACTTTGACGCCGGAGGTCACATCTGCCATGGAATGCACGAATGCATATTGCAATAATGCACAGGTAGTAGTCCTTCCGGAAGATAAAAAGGATACGGATCCGGCGGAAATAGATTTTGCAGTTGAAGCGGGATCGGCGGGCGAGGCTGCTGCCAATGATAAGCAGTTTAGTGCCAATGCGGTTGCGTCTCAGGCCGATGCATTGATGGAAGTGGCGTCCGGGACTTCAGACGGGGCGATCATTGATCTTCTTATGGCCGGGGCTATGATCGGAGAGGGAACCAGTTATCCGGATCTTGTTTATACAGAAGAACTGACCACAGAAGAATATGGCGTTGGATGCAGAAAAGGATCTGATCTGGCAGCGTTTATTAATGATATGTTTGCAAAGGCATATGAGGATGGGCGTATGATGGAAATTGCTGAAACATATGGCGTTCAGGAGGCTGTCTTAGAACAGTAGGACGCCTGCGGTTTGAAAACATGAGAGAATAACTGCAAAAAGGCAGAGGGCAGAAGGCTCTCTGCCTTATACTGCCACGTCTCCGGAGGACGGGCAGATTTTGTCCGGGAAAGATATGTGAGGGAGAAAGAAAATGTTTGGGATTGTAACCTTAGAATTAGCGAGAGGCCTGTGGACCACGATTCAGATATTTGCTTTAACATTGGTGTTTTCACTTCCTGCAGGCCTGATCCTGGGAATTGGAAGTACCAGTAAATGGAGGCTGCTGCGCTATCTGATCCAGGTGTTTGTCTGGATCATCCGGGGAACGCCGCTGATGCTGCAGCTGATCATTATATTTTACGGGCCTGGCCTGTGGCTGGGGCACAATATCTGGCGGGGAAATGAGGCTGGGCGCATTACCGCTACAGTAGTGGCGTTTGTCATTAACTACGCATGCTATTTTTCGGTTATTTTCCGCGGCGGGATCGAGGGCGTGCCGGTTGGACAGAGAGAAGCGGGACAGGTGCTTGGTATGACCAGGAGGCAGATCTTTTTCAAGATCACGCTGCTCCAGATGGTGAAACGGGTTGTGCCGCCAATGTCAAATGAGATTATTACGCTGGTTAAGGATACGTCCCTGGCCCGTATTATTGCAGCCTATGAGCTGACCTTCGCGGGATATTCATTTATGAAGTCTGCCGGAATTACCTGGCCACTGTTTTACACAGGAGTATTTTATCTGGTATTTATAGGGATTCTGACACTGTTATTTAATTACATAGAAAAAAAGCTGGGATATTTCCGGTAGGAGGCGGGAACAAATGGCGATTTTGGAAGTGAAAAATATTGAGAAACATTTTGGAAATACAAAGGTTCTGAAGGATGTAAGTTTTTCCCTGGAGGAGGGGAATGCTTTGGCGATTATCGGTTCTTCAGGTTCCGGAAAAACAACCCTGCTCAGATGCCTGAATTTTCTGGAGAAGCCGGATCGCGGGATGATATCGGTAAAAGGAGAGACTGTTTTCGACGCGTCCCAGCCGGTGAAGATGAGTGAAAAAATGCTGAGGAGCAAACGCCTGCATTTTGGTATGGTATTCCAGTCTTTCAACCTGTTTCCCCAGTATACTGCATTGGAAAATGTTATGCTGGCGGAGAAGCTTCTTGCCCAGGAGAGGGAAGACTATAAACAGAATAAAAGGCAGATCCTCGGACAGATCGAAATACATGGAAAGGATCTTCTGGATCAGATGGGGCTTGCAGACCGGGCGGGGCATTACCCGCACCAGCTATCCGGCGGCCAGCAGCAGCGGGTAGCGATCGCGAGGGCGCTGGCGCTCCAGCCGGATATTCTATGCTTTGACGAGCCTACGTCGGCGCTGGATCCGGAATTGACGGGCGAAGTGCTGAGAGTGATCAGAGGACTTGCAGATCAGAAAACTACTATGATCATCGTAACACATGAAATGATGTTCGCGAGAGATGTGGCGGATCAGATTATTTTTATGGATGAAGGTTATATTGTGGAGCAGGGAGAAGCAAAGCAGGTGATCGATCATCCCAGAGAGGAGCGGACCAGGCAGTTCTTGTCCGGGTATGCAAAAGACTGATCAAAATGACCGTCTCATTGTACGGGCCATGCAGTTTCTATGGTATCTGCCTCCTCCTGAGTGAGAAGCTGATTCCTTACCATGCTTTCCAGAACCTGTTTTGTACGCTGTTCGGTCAGCCCGGCATTCGCGTCTGGAGAATATGCGGAAGGAGCGTTTGGAAGGCCTGCGAGAATAGCGGCTTCTGAGTCGGTAAGTTCAGAAGGGCTTTTCCCAAAATATCCGCTGGCAGCATAGTAGATCCCATTGTATCCGCTGCCAAAATAGATGGTATTAACATATAATTCAAAAATTTCTTCTTTGCTGTACTCTTTTTCGATGTCGAGTACGGCAAAGATTTCTGCAGCCTTACGTTCTAAGGTTTTATCCTGTGTGTAGAACAGATTTTTTACAAGCTGCTGCGTGATGGTGCTTCCGCCTTCCTTAAAAGAGAAGGAACGCAGATCGGCCAGTGCGGCGCGGCAGATGGCGATAAAATCGAATCCTGGATGTTTCATGAAACGGTGGTCTTCTACGGATATGACTGCATTGACATAAAACTCCGGCAATTCAGAATATTTTGTGAAATGTTCCTCGCTGCGGATCGTGCTTACAGTTTCATGCACGATAGTTTCTGATGCGGACTCTTTGTACATTGTGTAACCTTTGATTCCAAAGAACACACAGATGAATAAAAAGAAACAGCATAAAATTGCAGCAACATGCAGGAATGTCCTCCTCAAAGAATGTCCTTCTGAGTTTTTCATATGTAAGTCTCCTCTTTTGTGTTTCCCATTGACCGGATTACTTAATATTCGTTGTACTAGACTAAGTATAGCACAGAATCCCCGGGTCAGGGGATGTTTCGGGATTAAGATTTCCTTAGATTTTTATGCATTAATCTTAAAAATTTGAAAAGATAAAAGGTTTTTTTCTCTGATATGATGAATTGAAAGCGGTTTCGGACAGGCTTACAATAGATAATAGCCAAAATGAAGGAAGGTGAAGGAAATGGAGCAGAAAGGAAGAGGGAGAGAATACCTTTTCGATAATTACAAAGTGTTATTGATCGTATTGGTAGTTATCGGGCATTTTATTGAACCCTGCTACGATCAGAATCCATTTCTATACGAGCTGAAGTGGGGGATCGTGGCGTTTCATATGCCGGCGTTTATCTTTATATCCGGATATTTTTCCAAAAGGGATCCATCGGTTAAAAAGCTGGTCAGCAGTTTGATCATACCGTATTTTGTATATGAGATCATGTATTATCTGATCTATACGTTTTTACTTTCTAAGGATACAGGGCTTTATTTTGCAAGACCTAAGTTTACCCTGTGGTATCTGCTGGCGCTGTTTGTATGGCGTCTGGCGGCGCCGGCTGTCAGGAAAGTGCCATATTATTTTCCGCTGTCTGTGGCCGGAGGGCTGCTGATCGGACTGGCGGGGATCGGGAATTTCCTTTCCATTCCCAGAATTGTGTTTTTCTTTCCGTTTTTCCTGGCAGGGATGGCCTTTGACAGTTCCTGGCTTGCGAGATTCCGGAACATCAGAGGGTATATGGGGGCGCTGGGGATCCTGGGAGCGTTTGCCCTGTTCCTGTTTACGGATCCATATCACCGCCGGCTGCCGGTAAAGATTTTTTATGGAAGATATTCATACGAGGGGCTTGGACTTGAGCCGGTGGAAGGAATCCTTATCCGCATTCTGTGCTATGCTGTTTCATTTATATTGATTTATTTGTTTATGCTGGTACTGCCGTCGGAGAAGAAGCCTTACTCTTATCTGGGCGAACGTACAATGGCGGTTTATATTTTCCACGGAATGATATATAGCTGTGTGAAGCATGAATCTACGATCCTGTATTCGGTCAGAAGTTATAGCGAGAGTATCATGCTGATACTGGGATGCCTGCTCCTGGTGTGGGTCGTATCGAGGAAGCCATTTGTACGGTTTACAGATCAGATCGCACATCTAATGTGAACCGTTTGCTGAACAGGAGGAAATGTTATGTGTGGTGTACATTTTACAAGATACCATTCCCTGGATGATATCTTAGGATATCCTTATATGAGGGAATACCTGAATATTTTTTTCGCGGAGAAGAACCTGAATATGTTTCCGGAGAAGCTAAGCCATCTTCCGCTGGCGCGGATAGAACAGATGGCGGAATGCCCGTGGAACGAATCCTTTGCCTGTGTGACAAACCAGCTTCTGGATGCGGCGGATACGGTTCTGGATGTAATTGAAAGGCATGACAGGCGCTGCGTGCTGCTTTGGGAGGAGGAACAGGACTGGACGCCGGAACGCGATAAAAAAGGAGGAAAAGAGTCGGTATTCCTTCTGACGCCGGAAAGGAATACTTCAAAGTACCCCGTAATGCATGCCCTCCGGGCCGGCGGACTTCGTCCGGAAAGGAATAAGAAGCAGGCTCTTAAGGAAGCAGGAGGATCCGGGAAGAAACCGGCGGTCATCATCTGCCCGGGAGGTGGTTACGAGACGGTTTGCTTTAGCGGAGAAGGGAATCCAGTGATGAATTATATGGAAGCGAAGGGGTATGCGGTTTTTATGCTGAAATACCGTACGGCGCCGGATCGGTATCCCGCGCCTCAGGAAGATCTGGCCATGGCGCTTAAATATGTAAGGAGGCATGCCGGAGAATACGGTGTGGATCCGCATGATGTAATGCTTATGGGCTTTTCGGCGGGCGGGCATCTATGCGCTTCCCTGAGCTGTTTCTACAGAGAGCTTGCGGAGACGTTAAGTGCAGAGACAGGAGAAAAGACCAGTCAGGAGGATATCAGGCCGGACAAGCTCTGCCTGGGATATCCGGTGATCACTTTTGGGGAAGAATGCCATGAGGGCAGCTTCCAGATGCTGACTGGCGGCGATGAGTTGATGAGAGAAAAGCTTTCACTGGAGAAACAGATCACAGATGATTATCCGCCTGTTTTTGTATGGGCCTGTGAGGATGATAGCTGCGTGCCTGCATCCAATGCGGTTCGTCTGGCAGATGCACTGAAAAAAGCAGGGGTGCCCTGCATGCTGCGTGTTTACCCGTCGGGAGGGCATGGCTGTAACCTTGCATTCGGAAATTCTGCATGTACCTGGACAGAGGAAATGCTGCGTTTTATGAAAGAAAAGGGCGAGAAAAATAGGGGAAAAAATAAAATTTAAAAAAGTGTTGACATTTAAAAACACAAGTGGTATTCTAATATAGCTGTCGCTGATAACGAGCGGCGGAGGACCTTGATAACTGAACAATAGACAACGGCCCTGAAGATTCTAAAAGAG
>CAZGVY010000132.1:0-5965 GCA_964529215.1 uncultured Mordavella sp.
GCATATACCGGATCCATCGCATGTTCCGCATCAATAAAGCGCGCAATTCCTCCCCGTTTCTGCACTTCGGCGATCATATGTAAAGAAACCGTCGTCTTACCGCTGGACTCCGGCCCATAGACCTCTATTACACGTCCCCTTGGCACGCCGCCAAGTCCCAGCGCCAGATCAAGACTCAGGGAACCTGTAGGGATCGTCTCTACTGCAACCTGTGCCGCCGGATCTCCCAGCTTCATCACCGTCCCCTTGCCAAAATCCTTCTCAAGCTTTGCAATCGCCGCATCCAGCGCTTTTTTCTTATTATCTGCTGTTATTTCTGCCGTCTTTTTTTTATCACTTGCCATTCTGCACTCTCCTTTTCTCGAACAGGCGTTCGCGCCCATGTATTAATCTTATTATAGTTATCCCGAAATGTCAATACTATTTTCAGAAACATTCTATTATGTAAACATAATACAACAGGCCGTGATTATTGTCAACCACAGCCTGTAACGAAAAGGATAAAAAAATGGATCTCCTACTCCTGCAAAGATGATTTTTTCGTAATCGTAACTTTTTCCTCATAGCAGGAAAAGATTCTCTCAATCTCGCCCTCCTCCTGCTTTTTTGTAAATGCACTGATCACCGGTACAATGACCAGGCCGCCTAGCATCGCCACCACGCCCGAATTAATAGATGACTTGAAAATATATCCCAGCACCGGGCCCAATCCTGTTACATCGATCCCCCCAAGAGTGATGACCAGCTGCAGCAGCGCAATCCCGCAGCCCCAGATAAAACATACGCATACGGACAGTTTGGAAATCCCTTTCCAGTACAGCCCATACAGGAACGGCGCAAGGAATGCTCCCGCCAGCGCTCCCCAGGATACACCCATCATCTGTGCAATGAACGTCACTTCCGGATGCGCATCCTTAAAGATTGCGATCACGGCCGATACAAGAATAAAGAATACAATAAATATTCTCATAATCGATACCTGTTTCTTTTCCGTAATGTCCTGCTTTGCCATCGGTTTGATCACATCCAGCGTAAATGTGGAACTGGACGTCAGCACCAGAGACGACAGGGTAGACATGGATGCAGAAAGAACCAGTACGATTACAACTGCGATCACAACCGACGGCAGTGTAGCAAGCATCGTCGGGACTATCGTGTCAAATAACGGTTTCCCGGTGGTATCATTGAACGCCACTTTATCACTGTATAATCTGCCGAAACCACCTAAAAAATAACAGCCGCCCGCCACGATAATCGCAAATACGGTAGAGATCACCGTTCCCTTATGGATATCTTTCTCACTCTTAATTGCGTAAAATTTCCCCACCATCTGAGGAAGCCCCCAGGTTCCAAGACTCGTAAGCATGACCACGAACAGCAGCGCCAGCGGATCCGGCCCCAGGAAAGAAACATAAGCGCCCTGCCATCCTGCATCGCCTGTCACAGACGCAAGTGATTTTACCGCCTCCAGAAGCCCGCCGTTATCAGATAGTACCGCCCCAATCACTGCACAGATCCCAAACAGCATGATGATCCCCTGGATAAAATCATTGATCGCCGTCGCCATATATCCCCCGAAGATCACATAAAATCCGGTCAGCACAGCCATAACGGCAATGACAGCCCAGTACGGAATATCAAACACAAGGCCGAACAGGCTGGACAGTCCGTTATAGAGGGATGCAGTATACGGAATCAGGAAAATAAATACGATGACCGATGCCGCTATCTTTAAAGGCACAGACCCAAACCGTTTCCCGAAAAAATCAGGCATGGTCTTCGCGTCCAGATGCTGGGTCATGACTCTGGTTCTTCTTCCCAGCACATTCCATGCCAGAAGCGAGCCGATAAATGCGTTGCCAAGTCCTGCCCAGGTAGAAGAAAGGCCAAAATTCCAGCCAAACTGCCCTGCATAACCCACAAAAATAACCGCTGAAAAATACGATGTACCGAACGCAAACGCTGTCAGCCAGGGACCTGCCCCTCTGCCGCCCAGCACGAATCCTTCCACATCGGAAGCATGTTTCCTTGAATAAAATCCAACGTAGATCATCACAGCAAAAAACACAGCCAGCATGATCATGCATAATACTTCTTTTGACATCTCTCATTCCTCCAAGTCCTTCTTATACGTATTCACCTGCAGGATCTCTGCCTCCGGCAGTTCCCTGCAGATGCCTTGACTCCTTTAAAGTATACCGCTTTAAACCGTTACACTTTAAAGTATTAAAGTATTCTTGAGTATAGTAGCACATCATGCCGGTAATGTCAACCAGTATTTTATCTGAAAATGAAAAACAGCTTTCTAAAAAGAATGCCGGCATACAATGTACAGCTCACTGTATACCGGCATCACCGATACTATATCATAAATCAGGCGTAATTACAGCCAGGATTAATAATCTCCATTTTCCCACTGCTCCCATGTAATCTCTTGCGCATCTGCCGGAAGCTCTATTGCTTCACACGCATCACCTGTCTGATACGTTGTAACAGAGACAGAGGATACCAGCGGAGCGATCTCATCCGTACCCGCCTCTTCACTGTATGCTTCATTTACCATATTTATTGCTTCCTCTTTTCCGATACCTTCAGAAAGCAAGTCTTTCAGGTAATCCAGCTTTGCGCTCATATTCCAGTACTCCTGGCTGGCGGGCGTATCCATATCTGTATCATCATAACTTGATTCGCTATCCATGCGGATCAGCTTATGGTCTTCGCTTGCCAGATAAACAATCTCCGTTGTTTTGGTGATCTCCTCCCTGTTCTTCTTTAACAGATCATTTGCTTCCTCAATATATGCGTCAATCACATCCGACATCCCTTCAAGCTGTGCAACGTCGTCCTCTGTCCATTCATTTTCCTCAAGCAGGGATTCCCGTGTCGTCTCCTCTCCTCCTTTCCACTGCATATCATATTCCACCTTAAACTTCTCTACCTGAACACCGTCAATCTCTTCCTCTCCTTCGCTGGTTACGTTCACATTAGAGATATCATAGTATTCATCGCTCTCATAGCGTTTCCCTTCTTCATCCTCCTCATAGGAAGAATAGGTATTATAGTCCTGACCCGTTGACAATATCTTATAGTACGTCCTTGTTTCCTCTCCGTTGTCGGAATAAGAAGTCATTTCCCGGTAAGCATATTCATTTTCCCCTTCTTTTGTATAGTATTCGGTATTGCCTCCTTCTGACCATTCAAATCTTTCCAGTACCTGCTGTTTCTCTGTATCGATCACTGTAACACTGGTATTCGTATCAGAGCTTCCGTCCTTCCTTTCGTACGTGCTCTCTGTCACAGTACCGTGGATACTCTCTGATTCATACTGTTCATATGCATCCTGGATCTGCGCCAGATATCCGTCACTCTCACTTGCCTGTTCTGCACCCGCGCCGGAACCCTCCTCTTTGTTGTCTGCCTTTCCTCCGCAGCCGGCTGACACGATCATTGTGGTACAAAGCAGTGCCACTAATACCTTACTTCTCTTTTTCATTTTCTTCCTCCCATTTTCTTTCTATAACAAAAGAGCGGATCTTTTCCGCCCGCTCTTAAGTTCCTGATCATTATAACACATTTCTTCCGGTTTGTCTTTCATTTTACCGCTTTTCTACTACTTCTCCCTGTTTCTTATAGATGCTTCCCGCCGGAACAAAGCCTCTTACGGAAGACAGTGGGTAAATATTTGTATATGCGCCTACCACGCTTCCTGGATTCAATACGGTACCGCAGCCAACCTCTGTCCCGTCTCCTAACATTGCGCCAAATTTCTTAATGCCAGTCTCAATATTTCCCTCCGGCGTCTTTACGACAACCAGCTTTTTATCCGATTTCACATTGGATGTAATAGAACCCGCCCCCATATGTGCCTTATACCCCAGAATGGAATCGCCTACATAATTGTAGTGTGGTACCTGCACTTTGTTGAACAGGATTACATTTTTAAGCTCCGTAGAATTGCCTACCACAGCGCCCTCGCCCACGATGGCATTCCCCCGGATAAATGCGCAGTGCCGGACTTCCGCATCCTTTCCGATGATGGCCGGCCCGTGAATATAGGCAGAGGGAAATACTTTCGCGGACTTTGCGATCCACACATCCTCCCCCTTTTTCTCATACTCTTCCTCCGGCAGGGTTTCCCCAAGCTCTTTGATAAATGCGCCGATCTTCGGCAGCACCTCCCAGGGGTAAGTAACCCCTTCAAAAATATCCTTTGCGATCGTCTCCTCCAAAGTATACAGTTCCTTTACCGTTAATTCTTCTCTCATACTATTTCTTTCCTTTCTTATAAAATCTGGCCGCCCTGTCATAGCATCCGCGCAGCTCATATTGATTATCCAGTCCAAGCACCCCTTTGGTCCTGGACCAGATAAATGTTTCCAGCTTTTTCATATATTCGTCAGACGTAATATCTCCCTCCGCCACATAGGTAAGCCCCTTCTCCCAGCTTGCCGTAAGCTCCGGGTTCAAAAGAGACTTAATAGAGTGGTCTACCACATCAAAGATCATCTCCCCTTCCAGAGTCGGAGTCACAATCTGCGTTTTCTTATTCAGCGCTAAATGCCCGTTGCTGAATAATTTTTTCAGGATCTCTCCTCTTGTAGCGCTGGTTCCGATTCCGCTTCCCTTGATCTGGGCCCTCAGCTCTTCATCTTCAATCAGCTGGCCGGCATTTTCCATCGCCAGGATCAGGGAACCAGAATTATACCGTTTCGGCGGCGTGGTCTTTCCTTCCTTAACACACAATCCCGTAACAGGAAGCGTCATACCCTTCCGAAGCTTCTGCAGCACCGCAAATAAGTCGCCATCCCCCGCTTCATTCATCTCATGTTCTCCGGGTTCTTCGCCCTTCCTTGGCTTTGGGATCCCCGCCACCTTCAGATAGCCTTCCTCTGCCAGCACCTTAAACCCTGCGAAAAACCGCTCCCCTTTTATATTCAGAACCACCGACACCTTCTGGTAAACGGCAGGCGGATAAAAAATACTAAGAAACCGCCTGACGATCACATCATACACCTGCTTAGAGACCCCCGGCACGCTCCTCAATGCACCAAGTCCCTGTCCGGTGGGGATAACCGCATAATGATCGGTAATCTGCTTATCGTTTACATACCTGCTCTTTGCAAGGTTCTTGTGGCTTCCTAACTTCACGATATCCTGCAGATAAGGTACTGCAGGATCATATTTCATCAACCCGTTCAGGTTCTTATGGATCTCCTTTGCAACGGCTGTAGATAACACCCTTGCATCCGTTCTCGGATAAGTGACCAGCTTCTTCTCGTATAGCTCCTGCACGATCTTAAGCGTTTCGTCGGGGCTGATCTTAAACCGCTTCGAACATTCATTCTGAAGCTCTGCAAGGTTAAATAACAGCGGCGGATTCTTTTTCTCCTTTTTCTTTTCCACCTTTTCCACCTGTGCGTTCACAGGCTGTTCTTCCTCCAGATACCGGATCAGCTCCTCTGCGTGACGCTTCTCCTTAAATCCGTTCTCTTTATAAAGAACCGGGGAAGCATAATATTTCGAGCCCTCTTCCGCTCTCCATTCTCCTTCTAAGACCTGGCCCTCTGCACTGGCCTTACAAAGCACTCTGTAAAAAGGCGTCTCTGTAAATTCCCGGATCTCCCGCTCTCTCCGGACCACCATGCCAAGCACACAGGTCATCACCCGTCCCACGGAGATCACCGAATATTTTTTTTTCAGATAATTCGAAATACTGTCTCCATATTTCAGCGTCAGAAGCCTGGTGAAATTGATCCCCATCAGGTAGTCCTCCTTCGCCCTCAGATATGCAGAGGCAGACAGGTTATCGTATTCCGACAGATCTTTCGCTTCCCGGATCCCTCTTAAGATTTCCTCCTCTGTCTGAGAATCGATCCATACCCGCAGTCTTTTCTTCCCATGCACTTTGGCCATCTGTTCCACCAGCCGGTAGATATATTCCCCTTCCCGCCCGGAGTCCGTACAC
>CAZGVY010000133.1:0-5954 GCA_964529215.1 uncultured Mordavella sp.
AATGAAGATAAAATAGCAATCTACGGAATCTTAGGCGCGAAGGCGTTCCTGAGCGCCTTAGTTTCCGTAAATTGGTAGTTTATCGGAATGTTGCTTCGTCTGCTAGAGGGTGTATTCTTTTCGTCCGCGTCTGTCAAAATATACCTAACGAACATTACTAATCATTTTTATTCCTGCGCTGTATCTCCGCCTTCATCTCCGTTCTCAGCCAGGTCTTCCTCTTCTGCGTCCTCTTCCTCATCTTCTTCGGCTCTGTCGTCCGTCTGGACCTCATCCTCATACGGCTTGCTTTCGTCAACGTACATCGTTACGCCAAGCTCCTCAAAGTCCACTTTCTTCCATACGTTCTTTTCTACTGAGATCTCCGCATCCTTTCTCCAGGCGTCGACCGTCTCATCATACTTTGCCTGCTGCCGCTCTGAAATAATATTCTGCTTTTCAGCTGCCGTCGCTTCTTCATCGAATAAGCTTGTCACCTTGGCAACATACAGTCCATTCTCTGTCTCAACTGCGTCTGTTACTCCGCCTTCTTCCAGAACATCTGCCGCCGCAGAAAGCTCCGCCGGGATCGAAAGGTTTTCCTCCGCGTCAAACGTAGCGTCCTTTGCTTCATATCCCTTTTCTGCTGCAAATGCTGCAAAATCTTCTGCTCCCTTCGCTTCTGCCGCAAATGCATCTGCTTCCTCCTTCAGCGCCTCTTTCTCACTATCCGTCAGTTCTGTATTCTCACCCTCCGCACTCTGGGTATGATAAGAAAACATAACATATTTCATCGCTTTCTGCGCCGCTTCTTCATCAGAAACCTCTGTATCAGCCTCTGCACGGATCGCATCTCCCACCTTCTGGCGGATATTCATCAGAGTCAGAAGCCGTTTCACATTCTCCAGAGAGCCAGATACCTTCTCTTTTTCCTCTAACCCGTTCTTCTCATCAAATGCCTCTGCCGCTTCCTGGATCGCCCGCTCGTCCTCCTCTGTGACCTCCACATCATATTCTTTCATATGATCTTCCAGAAGATACATATTCTGCAGATCCTCCATGATCTGATCCTTCACAGTTTCTTCATAGCTGCTGCCCTCTGCCGCATCGCCAGACCATATATCGCCTCCCATATATCCCGCATAAGAAGTTTCGTACTGTGCCTGAACCATCCTCGCATAGAAATTCGCAAGTCCCGCCGGTATCTTATCTCCATCTACCGTCGCCACCGTATCCTTATCTTCCAAACTGCCGCAGCCAGAGAGCACAGATACCGCCATCATTCCTGCAAGCAAAAGTATTGCCAGTCTTTTCTTCATAACCGTATTCCTCCTAAATCACCGCATCGGTTCTGGTATGACATTCCGATTCCGCCGTCATACTTTTTTAGTGTAGCATTTTTTTATGGTTCAAGCAATGCTTTCATTGAATTTAACACATTTTTCACAGTTGCCAGAACATCTTTTTCCTTCTCTTTTTTGTTTTTTATCTTCTCCTCATAGATAAAGCACGGCTGTTCCTCCGCCCGGAATATCAGCCTGCCGTCATATTGCCTGATCAGTTCTGGAATCTTCTCCGGATTTATCCCCGCCTTTTCATACATCGTGAAAGTATACCGGTCGCCCTTTTGCTCCACCGCCGTCACATAGACTTTATGTGCCAGCGCCTTCAATCCTGCAACCTCCAGAAGCTTCATCACTTTTTTGGGAATATCCCCATAGCGGTCGATCAGCTCGCCGGTCATCTCATCCATCTCTTCTTCACTTTCGATCGCCGCGATCCTTTTATAAATATCCAGCTTCTGATATTCGTTCGGAATATAGGAGTCCGGGATAAATGCATCCACATTCAGATCCATCACCGTCCCGAAGCTTTCCTCCTGCGTTTCCCCTTTTAACCGTTTGACAGCCTCGTTCAGCATTTTACAGTAAAGGTCATATCCTACCGCCTCCATATGGCCATGCTGCTCCGCACCCAGGAGATTTCCGGCGCCTCTGATCTCCAAGTCTCTCATTGCGATCCGGATGCCCGAACCAAGATCTGTAAATTCCCGGATCGCTGCCAGGCGCTTCTCTGCCACTTCCTTCAAAAGCTTATCTCTCCGGTATAAAAGAAACGCATAGGCCATACGGTTAGAACGCCCTACGCGTCCTCTGAGCTGATATAACTGCGACAGTCCCAGACGGTCTGCATCATGGATGATCATAGTATTGACATTAGGAATATCCAGTCCCGTCTCTATGATCGTCGTAGATACCAGGACATCTATCTCACCATTAATAAAGTCAAACATGATTTTTTCCAGCTGGTGTTCCCGCATCTGTCCGTGGGCATAGGCCACCGTTACATCAGGAACCAGTTTCTGGACGCGGGCTGTTATCTCCGCGATATCCTCCACCCTGTTATATACGTAATAGACCTGGCCCTGGCGGGCACATTCCCTCTGAATTGCCTCTCTGACCATTTCATCATTATATTCCATTACATAGGTCTGTATCGGCATACGCTCTTCCGGTGCTTCTTCCAGTACGCTCATATCCCTGATGCCGGCCAGGCTCATATGCAGCGTCCTTGGTATCGGCGTTGCCGTAAGCGTAAGTACATCTACGTTTTCCTTCATCTTCTTGATCTTCTCTTTGTGCTGTACGCCGAACCTCTGCTCTTCATCAATGATCAGAAGCCCAAGATCCTTGAATTTCAGATCATTGCTCAGCACCCTGTGGGTTCCAACCACAATATCCACCAGCCCGCGTCTGGTATCCTCAATCGTTTTCTTCTGCTGTGCCCCGGTCCGGAACCGGCATAAAAGATCTACTCTTACAGGAAATTCCTTCATTCTCTGCATAAATGTATTGTAATGCTGCTGGGCAAGGATTGTCGTGGGCACCAGATATACCACCTGCTTATTCTCCTGCACAGCTTTAAACGCTGCACGGATCGCAACCTCAGTTTTCCCATATCCCACATCTCCGCAGATCAGACGGTCCATGATCTTCCTGCTCTGCATATCCCGTTTCACCGCTTCGATCGCAAGAAGCTGGTCCTCCGTCTCCTCAAAAGGAAACATCTCCTCAAATTCCTTCTGCCAGACCGTATCTTCCCCATAGACAAATCCCTCCTGGTCCTGTCTGGCTGCATACAGTTCCACCAGGTCCGCTGCGATCTCCTGCACCGCTTTTCTTACGCGGTTTCTTGTCTTTGACCATTCCTGTGTCCCAAGGCTGTTTAACTTCGGTTTCTTTGCGTCTGCCCCCGCATACTTCTGGATCATATCCAGCTGCGTAGCAGGAATATACAAATTCCCTCCCTTTGCATAGGCAATCTTCATATAGTCCTTAGAGATCTTGTCTACCTCTATCTTTTCGATCCCCTGGTATATCCCCAGGCCATGATTTTCATGGACCACGTAATCTCCTGGTTTAAGCTCTGCAAAATCCCGGAGTTTACTCCCTTCGTATTTCTTTCTCTTGCGTTTTTTCCTGGCCTTTCCAAAAATATCTGTTTCAGAAATAACCGTAAACTTTAACAGCGGGTATTCGTATCCTTCCTCTACATACCCGTAAACGGTCATGATCTCTCCCGGCTGTACCTCCCGGTCCGGCTCGTCACAGAAATAGCTGCTCAGATTATAGTCCCTCAGATCCTCCGCCAGCCGTTTTGCCCTTGTTCTGGAGCCTGACAGCAGCACTACCCGGTAACCTCCCCGTTTCAGCCTCTTTAAATCTTTTGTAAGCATCTCAAAACTATTATTATATGAAGTGATGCTTTTCGTGTGAAGATTATATTTACCCCGTATCTTAAAATCCCCGGCCCGGATATCCAGAGAAGCAAATCCAATGGCAGCGTACTGATTCATCCTTTTTACGATCTCTGCCGTCGGATAGAGATTCATTTCCTCATCCAATACCTGATATCCGCTTTCCATCCGTTTTGCCTGGGCTTCTACAAATTCCTCCTCAACCCCTTCTCCCTTTTCGATCAGCCTTGCCGGTTCATCCAGAAACAGCACCGTATCCTCCACAGGAAAATAATCCAGAAACGATACCCGTTTCACTTCCTGACTCAGAAGGTCGTCTGCCGGATAGATACAGACGTCTTCCAAATTCTGCACGGAACGCTGGCTGTCTGTGTCAAAGCTGCGGATAGAATCCACTTCATCTCCCCATAATTCTATACGGACCGCCATCTTTTCTGTCAATGGATATATATCCAGGATACCGCCTCTGACGGCAAATTGTCCCGGCCCTTCCACCTGTGCCTCCCGTTCGTAGCCGATCCGGGAAAGACATTTTTGTATATCTGTAAAATCGAGCACGTCCCCGTTTTTTATATATATCCTGGAATCTTTCATAGACTCCTCCGGCGGCAGCGCATCCATAAACGCATCAAAAGCCGCCACTACCGTAAGCGGTTCCCCGGTAAGAACCGCCTGTATGACCTCCATCCGCTGCTTCAGTAATTCTTTGCTCCGTATATCCGCCTGGTAAAACAGGAAATCCTTTGCAGGATACAGATAGGTATCCTCATCAAGAAAACGGTATTCCTCCCAGACCCTTCTGGCTCTTGATTCACTGGAACAAGCGATGACCTTATATTTACAGCCATCGCTCAGTGCATACATCATATGTGTTTTCTGTGAATTGACACAGCCGGATATCTGAAGTACTCCGGCAGCCTTCCTCTTCGTCTTCTGGATATCTTCGTATTCAGCCAGTTCCCATAACGGCTGAGTCAGCGCCCGCATCTGCTACTCCTCCTGTTTTATCTTCTTATTATATTCATTCATAGCCTGCTCCGTCTGGCCGTTTACCAGAAGCTCTGCCGCATGCACAGCTCTCTGATACCCTTCCTCCATCCGTTCCCTGTCCTCTCTGGAAAAATGTCCCAGCACATAATCCGCCAGGTCATAATGAGCCGGTTTATTTCCTACGCCTATCCTGATCCTGTGAAATGCATTCGTTCCCAAATGAGAAATAATGCTTTTCATCCCGTTATGCCCCCCGTCGCTTCCCCTTTTCCTTATGCGCAGCTGCCCTACGTCCAGGCTTACGTCGTCATAGATGACCAGAAGCTCATGCTCCACATCCAGCTTATAGAAATCCACAAGGCTCCTTACACTCTCTCCGCTTAAATTCATATATGTCTGAGGTTTCGCCAGAAGCACTTTCCGGCTCCCGATCATTCCGGCGCCCACATAGGCGCGGCTCTTACGGCTTTCCACAGAAATATTATATTCGCCTGCAATTCTGTCTATCACATCAAATCCTACATTATGCCTTGTACCGGCATATTTATCTGCCGGATTGCCAAGTCCTACGATCACATACATCTCTATCCTACCTCCGTCACGTTCTCTATTCTACAAGAGAAGCTCCCATTTGTCACGCTCTTTCTTTTCCCGCTTCCAGGGCTCCTTTCTGTTACCAGTCAGGAAAAGCTATAGCCGGATGGCATATAAACTCTCATCTGCCCGCATATTTTACCGGCCCTCCACATACATTTATATAAACAATACTATCACTACCAAATGCGGAGGGTTTCTATGAGTTCCAAAACCAAAATCATCGTATTACACATGAAAGAGATCATTTACACGGCTATATTTGCCGTATTTGCCATAATCCTTATTCTTTTACTTCTTTTTATGTTTTTGCCCAAATCCAGGGAAACAAGTGCAAAAGCGGACCTGTACGAACCGGGAACCTACACCTCTGACCTTACTTTAGGCGGAACCTCCCTGACTGTGGAAGTTACCGTGGATGCATCCCAGATCACATCCGTCCGTTTCGCTAATATAGATGATACCGTTACCGCCATGTATCCCCTCATTCAGCCAGCTATCGAAGATATCGCCCAGCAGATAACAGACACCCAGTCTCTGGATAACATCCAGTATTCCGAAGACAATCCCTATACCTCCCAGCTGATCATAAATGCCATCAGCGAAGCATTGAAAAAAGCCGCAGTAGATTAAT
>CAZGVY010000134.1:0-1764 GCA_964529215.1 uncultured Mordavella sp.
TTCTTACCAAAAAGGAGCCATTTTTTACCAGAAACACAAACTATTTTACACTACCGGGATTGGCGCTATAAAGTCCGTCCGACAGACTGATTTTTAACCTCTTAGTGTACCATTTATATTGTTTCCATCGTTTTTTGATGAGGACGCAGGACAGCCAACATTTATGGAGGAGGTTGCATCGGTTTAAAAATTCTATGGAGGTGTAGTCATGGAAGTATTGTATAAGCGATGTTGTGGGAGTGATGTCCATAAAAACATGTTAGTAGCCTGTGTTTTTATGAGTATTAGAAAAAAAGAAATTCGTCAGTTTGGTACAATGCCTGATGATATTTTGCAATTGACGGGTTGGTTAAAGGAAGTCGGTTGCGAAATGTCTGCTATGGAAAGCACTGGTAGTTATTGGAAATCGGTTTATAACATTTTTGAGGAAGAACAGATCCCGATTATTGTAGTCAATGTCCAGCATATAAAAGGTGTCCCGGGCCGTAAGACAGAGGTGAAAGATGCATGGGAAGGTCATGAAAATTGAAAAATTCCGATATAAAGAAAGAGTGATACGGAGCGGCTTTTGAAATGATTGTTTTTGAGAGAGAGTCATTGTATAATGAAATCAGTTGTAAATCGGCACACTCATAAAGTGTTTCCGATAGGATCGTATCGTGAATGGAGGGGCAGGGAGATGGATCGCAGCGAGGAGAGAAGAATAAAAGAGCAGCTGGAGGAGCTGATAGCCGGAGGAAATTACCGGGAGGCGGATCAGGCGCTTCGGGAATATCTGGCCCGGGGCGGGCGGTATGATGATGTGCTGGCAATCTATGACGGAGATATCGGGCAGAACCTGGGAGATGGCGAGCGGACCTGGGCGGCGATCTGCCGGGGTCTCTGCTGTGATCCGGAGAACTATGAGCTATACGTAATGCTGGGAAACTATTATCTGGATGAGAATCCGGTGCAATCCAGGCTTTGCTACGAACATGCACTGGCCTGCTGTAAAGACCAGGAGGACCGGGATCAGATCCAGGAGATGCTTGGGCAGCTAACGGACTGTGGGATATCGGCAGGCAGGATAGCGGTTGTGATCTGGTGCCATGACGGAGCGGGCTTGATAAGACGGTGTGTGGCGAGTGTCCGGGAGACACTTAAGGGATGCTCAGGACAGATCATAGCTGTAGCAGACTGGTGCAAAGAAGCGGACCAGGAGTGGCTCAGGCAGCAGGAGGATCTGGTTCTGGTGGAAACAGAGGAAGGGACAGAGGTGTCCCAGATCTGGGAAAAGGGAGCTGCCGCTGCCTGGGAGGATGCGGACTGTCTTCTGATGGACAGTGGCGTTCTTCTGTCGGAACATGCGCTGTTTTGGCTTAGGATGGCGCTGTATGGCTCGGAGAAAGCGGGGACGGTGGGAAGTATGTCTGACTGCGTTTTAAATTCCCGTTTGTCTGGGCTGGTAAAGGCAGCAATCGGTTCAGAGGCGCGGGAGCAGCTTTCCAGACAGATCAATGTGCCGATGCGGTATCCCTGTGAAGTGATTCCGTGGACAAAGGGGGCTGCGGTCCTGATCCGGCGGCAGGTTATTGCGGAGATGGGTATGCCAAAGAAAAGCCTTATTGATACTGTGTTTATAGACCGGGAATATGGACGGAAAGTAGAGACGGCTGGTTATCGGAATCTTCTCTGTGAGAATAGCTTTCTTTTGTATCAGAGTGAGAAAGAGGCGTGTTCAGATGCTGTGGAGCAGCATCAGCGTATATTGGATGAGAGGGATGG
>CAZGVY010000134.1:1864-5903 GCA_964529215.1 uncultured Mordavella sp.
GGATGGAAGCCGCCTTTCACCGGATGGGATGCTTGGGGAAAGAACCTGGCGGTTTCTTCTGTTCTATGGGGGGAATGAAAAGGGATATTATCAGGACACCAAATATTTTACCAGTGAGATCGCCAGGGAGCTGCGCCGGAGAGGCCATCAAACCTTTATCTGCGATCTGGCAAGGGGGACTCATGACGCTGCAGCTCTGGAGGACTACCTGTCGGAGGGAATAGATGCGGCGCTGACTTTTAACGGAGAGGCGATCCAGAAAGAGGAGCTGTGGCAGCTCTGGGATCAGCTTGGAGCTTTGGTGGTGAATATTCTTATGGATCCGCCTTTTCACATGGATCTCCGCCCTTATATGGAGAGTCCTTGTATGGAACAGTATCTGCTGCTTTGCCCGGATGAAAATCACGTGGAATACGTGAAACGTTATTTTCCACAGGTGAAGCACGTGGAATTTATGCCCCATGGAGGGACTCCGGTGGAAGGAAAGCCGGTTCCCTGGAAGGAGAAACGTCTGGATCTGCTTTTTTCCGGCACATATACCAGGCCGGAAGCATTTCTGGATGCTATGAGCCAGACGATGAAGCCGGAGGAATTCAGGCTTTATACCAGTATGGGAGAACGCCTCCTTAAGGACAGCAGCCTGTCAGTGGAACAGGTGACGGAGGAGACCTTATTTCCGGATCATTGTCCTGTGACTCCAGGCAGGATTGACGGGGCGGTAGCCGGGATGAGCCTTCTGGACGGCTGGGTGCGGATGGTGATGCGGGAACGAGTGGTATCATCCCTTGTGAACGGAGGTGTGGATCTTTATGTATTGGGAGACGGCTGGCAGAATTGTCCCTGTGCGGAAAATAAACATCTCCACAGGCTGTCTAAGGAACGGATCCCTTTGTCGGACACGCTGGCATGGATGGAGAATGCCAGGATCAATCTCAATGTGATGCCCTGGTTCAAGGCGGGAAGCCATGACCGGGTCTTCAATGCCATGCTGCGGGAATCTGTGGCGCTGACAGATCCAAGCAGCTATTTCCAGAAATATTTCCAGGATGGAGAGACCATTGTTTACTATTCCCTGCAAGAATTGGAGAGGCTCCCGGAGACCGTCAGAGGCCTTCTGGCACATCCGGATCAGGCGGAAGCAATCGCCAGGAATGGGTATAAAAAGGCAGAGGCGTTTAACTGGGAGAACTATGTGGATGAATTGCTGAGAAAGATCCGGGGATGCATGTACGGATTGCAGGAACCGCATTTATAGTAAAGATGCAAACTGGAAGGGCTCTGGAATTAAAATGTATTGATGTAAGATGGAGAAAATATGTTCTGCAGCCCGGACAGAAAAGATATGGAAAATTTGAATATTATCCAGTATAATAGGTTCTATGAAAAGTTTGAATGAAGATATCAAAAAGGGACAATTTAAAAATATTTATCTGCTGTATGGCGAGGAAGCCTATTTGAAAAAGCAGTATAAAAACCGGCTTACGAAAGCGATGATCCCCGATGGAGATACGATGAATTATGCCTATTATGAAGGGAAAAAGATTCCGGTTCCAGAAGTGATCGACCTTGCAGAGACGATGCCGTTTTTCTCGGAGAGAAGGCTGATCGTAATTGAAGATTCCGGACTTTTTAAGACAGCGGCGCCAGAACTTGCGGATTACCTGAAGACGGTACCGCCCACTGCTCACTTCCTTTTTGTGGAACAGGAGGTGGACAAACGGGGGAAGCTTTATAAAGCAGTCAAAGAGAAAGGACGGATCGTAGAACTCTCCCGTCAGGATGAACGGACGCTTGTGCGCTGGCTGATGAGTCTGGCAAAGCAGGAAGGCAAACCGATTCAGGAGCATGTGGCCCGGCATATTTTGTCCAGGGCAGGAACAGATATGGAAAATCTGGAACAGGAGATGGAGAAAATTTTCTGTTATGCGCTGGATAAAAGTGAGATTGAAATATCAGATGTTGATGCGGTCTGCACGGCACAGATTTCAAATCACATTTTTGAAATGGTAGAAGCCGTGGCAAAAAGAAATAAAAAGAAAGCGCTGGACTATTATTATGATCTGCTGGCATTGAAGGAACCGCCCCTGAGGATATTATATTTACTGATCAGACAGTTCCGACTCCTTTTGGAGGTTCAAGGACTTGTGAAAAAGGGGATGGGACGGAAGCAGATTGCGGAAAAGGCGGGAATACATCCCTTTGCAGCAGGCAAATATATGGAGCAATGCAGAAATTTCAAAGGGTCAGACCTGCGGGCTATTATGGAAACGGGCGCGGATTTGGAAACCGATGTGAAAACAGGGCGCCTGGATGAAGTGATGAGCGTAGAGATATTCATTCTCTCTGTATTGGCAGGGAAGCTGAATGAGGGAAAATGACGATGGAAGGGAGAATAATAGTATGGCGGAGATAGAACAAAGCAGGATTCGTAATTTTTGTATCATTGCACATATTGATCATGGGAAATCCACCCTGGCAGACCGTATTATTGAAATGACAGGGCTTCTCACCAGCAGGGAGATGCAGTCGCAGGTTCTTGATAATATGGAACTGGAGCGGGAGCGCGGGATTACGATCAAATCCCAGGCAGTCCGTACCGTATACAAAGCGAAGAATGGAGAAGAATATATCTTTAACCTGATCGATACGCCGGGACATGTGGATTTTAACTACGAGGTATCCAGAAGCCTTGCAGCCTGCGACGGTGCGGTTCTGGTGGTAGACGCGGCTCAGGGGGTAGAGGCTCAGACACTGGCAAATGTTTATCTGGCACTGGATCATGATCTGGATGTGATGCCGGTGATCAATAAGGTGGATCTGCCAAGCGCCGAGCCGGAACGGGTGATTGAAGAAATAGAGGATGTGATTGGAATAGAGGCGGCAGATGCGCCTCTGATATCTGCCAAGACCGGACTGAATGTAGAAGAGGTTCTGGAGCAGATCATCGAGAAGATCCCAGCACCGTCCGGGGATCCCAAGGCGCCGCTTAGGGCATTGATTTTTGATTCTGTGTATGATTCCTATAAAGGCGTGATCGTTTTCTGCCGTATGATGGAGGGAACTGTGAAAAAAGGGACTCCGATCCGCATGATGGCCACAGGCGCGGAGGCAGAAGTGGTGGAGACTGGCTATTTCGGCGCCGGGCAGTTTATTGCCTGCGAGGAATTGAGTGCAGGTATGGTGGGGTATATTACAGCAAGCCTGAAAAATGTAAAAGATACCCGTGTGGGGGATACGGTCACCAATGCAGTTCATCCCTGTGACAGTCCGCTTCCGGGTTACAAGAAGGTGAATCCGATGGTGTACTGCGGCATGTATCCGGCGGATGGAGCGAAGTATCCGGATCTTCGTGATGCACTGGAAAAGCTGCAGCTTAATGATGCTTCCCTGCAGTTTGAGCCTGAAACATCCATTGCTCTGGGCTTTGGCTTCCGCTGTGGTTTTCTGGGGCTTCTTCATCTGGAGATCATTCAGGAACGGCTGGAACGGGAGTATAATCTGGATCTGGTTACGACGGCGCCCAGCGTTATTTATAAGGTACACAAGACAAGCGGGGAAGTGACCGATCTTACAAATCCATCGAACCTGCCGGATCCTTCTGAAATTGAATATATGGAGGAACCTATGGTAAAGGCGGAGATCATGGTTACTTCAGAATATATCGGGGCGATTATGGACTTATGCCAGGAGCGCAGAGGAATATACCAGGGTATGGAATACATGGAAGAGACAAGGGCGGTGCTCCGGTATCATCTGCCGCTGAATGAGATCATTTATGATTTCTTTGATGCGCTGAAATCCAGATCCAGGGGATATGCGTCCTTTGACTATGAGATCCTCGGATATCAGCAGTCGGAGCTTGTGAAGCTGGATATTCTTATTAATAAGGAAGAAGTAGATGCGTTATCTTTCATTGTATTTGCCGGGAATGCCTATGAGCGGGGAAGAAAGATGTGCGAGAAGTTAAAGGACGAGATCCCGCGGCATTTATTTGAGATTCCGATCCAGGCAGCGGTGGGAAGCAAGATCATTGCAAGAG
>CAZGVY010000135.1:0-5903 GCA_964529215.1 uncultured Mordavella sp.
AACAACACAGCCCTTCCCTTCCTGCTCTAAAGAAGTAGCCCCTGGTTCAAATTCAACCGTAAATTCTCCCTGTCCTCCCGAAAAAGCTGCTGCAGTCGCGCCAAAATCAATACTCTGGTCAATATTGACCTCCGAAGGATCAATTCCATTCTGACGGAGAATATACTCAAATACCATTTCCGGCATGCCGCCTTTTCTACCGCCCAGAACACTTTTTCCTTTTAAGTCTTCCCATTTAAACGATTCCATCTCCTCTCTTGCCACGAGGAAATTTCCCGCCCTCTGTGTGAGTTGTGCGAAATTAACTACATAATCGTTAGCCCCTTCATTATACGTATAAATGGATGCCTCCGACCCCATAAAGCCGATATCAGCTTCACCGGAAAGAACAGCCGTCATAGTCTTATCCGCCCCAAACGGAGTATATATATTAGTACAAGACATTATTATTTTTTATAAATTATTTGAAGATCTAAGAAGAATCTGGTTCTTTATATTACATCATTTTCCCGTCTTCTGCAAAGGTAAATTCCTTTCCGCCGATCGTAAGTGTTTCACCATGCGCCATCCTTCCATCATCTTTTAGGTAATACTCGCCTTGCCAGTGGTTGCGCATCATACTGCCTACCGGCTGGCAGTTTTTATCCTTATTGTAGTAATACCACTCTCCGTATGACGACTTGTACCAACCGGATACCATTTCTCCGGAGCCTTTCATTATATAGTCGTAACCGTCTACGCTTATCTTTCCAATAGCCATAGCGCCGTGCGGCCTGTCCTCTCCATCAGGATCCAGATAGTACCACTTGCCCGATACCTTCTGCCATCCATCTAACATAGCGCCATCACTTCCGAGATAATACCAATACCCATCTACTTTCCGCCACTCAGATTCGGCCATCCGGCAGTCATCTTTTAGGTAATACCACTTATTCTTGTAATTAATCCACTCGTTTGCAAGGGCATACCCTTTGGCGTTAAAGTAGTACCATGTATCCAGCTTTAACCACTTTCCCTTTGGATAGCTGCCGTCGGCGTAGCGGTACCACCAGCCAACATCATCACGGACCCATTTTGCTGTATTTGTATTAATTCTGAAACACGACAATATGCCTCTTGCGATTGCATCTAAGTTGTTATTAAAAATTGATACATCTGTTGCGTTTGATATAAACCCAAACTCCACAAGCCTGTAATTATAGCCTCTTGCAGCAGCCCTGTTTGGATTCGCAAGGTCATTTCTTCCAACAATCTTATTTGCCCTTCCTGGGAACATTGCACCAACAAAGCTGGCAAGCGAAAGATCATAAGAATCTGCGTCATGCGTCCCCTTAATAATCACATGGGCGCCCCTTGCACTTGCTTTGCCGCTGTCCATGTGTAATTCAATAATACACCAATCTTTCGGGATATTCATGGAGCTAATGCCCTTGTCTGCATAAAAGTTCCTTCTTAAATCTCCAAGCGTTACATTTTCACCTCCAAGTTGCTTAATCTTGTTTGCTAGCACGCGAACCCTTTCCGCTTCCGTGTATCCGTTTCCTGTTGCTCCCGGGTCTCCTGCACCGTGTCCTGCAATTACATATAAATGTGCCATATACTTCTCCTTCCTGTGCGATGCCGCACAATATATTTCCTATAAGTTAAAAGGAGAGCCTGTTTCCAGACCCTCTAAAAATTTCATTGATATTTTTATATAGCTGCTTTATAATATAAGCATAAGGAACAACCGCCCACAAGGTGGGTTGGTCTAATTGATAATGGATATAGAAATACCACCCTCAACTCAGCCAAAGTTTTTAGGGTGGTTTTTCTATGCTGCCTTACTTACAAAACGTAAAAACGAATGTAAGCAATGCCAGAAGGAAAAGACCAAAGGTCATCAGATCCTTAAAATCAAAATGATTTTTCATAGGCATCACCCCCATTCTATGTAGAATGAAGGCCAAGCCACCCTGCAACACGGTTATTCCTATTCCTTATATTATCATGCCCCGGCAATTCCCGCAATGGAAAGAGGGCGGTATTACTCGCCCCCTGAATCATCCGGCAGCTCTTCTGTCATGTCCTCCAGGAATTTCCGTACCCAGCTTTTTACTTTTGCCGGCACCGGGAGGCCACACAGCGTCATATTTTTCAATATACTTACAATCTCGTATAAGACAAATAAAAGACTGAAAAATTCGCAGATTCCTAACTTTTCAATTCCTAAAATCTCTATGTAGTTTTTTGGAATCATGAACAGAACGTTTATATTCATTATCACATCCGCTGCCATGAGCAGACAGACGGAAAACAGCATCGCAACCTTCCTGATCGCCCCGTCGATGCCTACACAACTATTAAATTTATGTTCTCTTATCGCCCTGAGGCATCCCAGCACTGTATCAAGCGCTACTGCAATTAACAGGCATCTGAAAAATGAGTTTCCCGCAAGTAATTCAATTATCTGATTCATCATTATAATTTCTCCTCGTATAATGATATCCGCCCTTTTTCTCCGTAGAAAGTATCGCAACATTAATCAGGTTCCCGTCATTGTCAAAGCAGATAGGTATTATCTTATCCGCAGTCACATATTCAAAACTCCCGGCGCCAAGCGGACGCAGATAAGCAATCCTAACGCGAGCCCGCATTGAAGGTTTTTATTCAGGCTTGCAATGCTCTTTTGCAGTACCTTGTCAAGGTTATCATTGTTCTTTACACTTGCTTCTATTTCAACGACAACCGCATCCGCAAACTCCCTGCAGATTCCTTTCTCAATCCGCAAGGACTTAACCGCATCCTTTATCCAGTCTGCAGCTCCGCTAAACATTGCTTTCCACGTTGTGATCGCATCAACCATGGATTCTGACAGCGCCACATCTTTGCCTAATATATTTTTTATTTCCTCATAGCCAAACATACCCTTTATACCCTTCCATAATCTTTTTATTCTATTAATCATCTTCCACCTCTTGTATCAGGCACTTCATATCGCGTTCAATCGTATATTCAAAGGCGTCCAGGCTGTCAATATCCGTGCTTCCATCATCAAGCCTCTCATCCTTCCCTTTTACCTCCTTGTCCCAGACGGCATCAGAGAATGCACCCTGCAGCGAGCTGCAGTCATCCGTAATGAAAAAGCGCCCAGCCCCCATGAGCATGACCGTACATCTGATCCGGTCATTTATTTCTTCTTTTTTCGATTTCCGCACTGATATCCACGGAAACCTCTTGTCTACTGCATTCCGTATAGAATTTCCAAGAACTGTCTCAGCATTGTCATAATACACAGATTCCACATTGCAGTTATTTACATAGTCTCTGTGTTTTTCGCAAACGCTATATTCTTCAATGACCTCCTGGACAAATTCACAAAACAGCTGTATGGCTTGTCCAGACGGGATTTCAACATCTGGAACACTTCCTTGTTCCACTTTGCAATCTCATCGCCATAACAGTATTTGATAGACGAACCTTGGATCTTTGCAACCTGGCTGAGCTTCTCAGCGCCAAGGCAATATACGTCTTCGCCACAGATCCTGGCCACATTCCGATTATTGATCGTCCCGATCAGCTTGTCCGTATAGATTTCACGCATCGGCTGCAGCACATTACGCTCAATTGATTCCTTGGATACGCCAAGGATAACATTCAAGCCAGGCTTTCCAGACCTCTCCCTAATACGAAAAGGGATTACAAAGGCAGTATCCACATAAGACTTCCCAGAGCGAACCGCCCCAGACTTAATATTCCACCGATGCGTTGCCTGGACGATATATTCATTCTGTTTCCTGCTTAGCTGCATTATCACGTATCTCCTTAAGGATGCTATCCAGTTTTTTGAGTGCTTTCTCCGTTTCATTCTCCCCGGTTACAGCTTGCTTCCTGGCAGTCTTTAACTCCGTGTCAGCTTCCCGGTTCCGGATATCCTCATCCGTCTTATCACTCTGCCCGGCATACTGGGCAACAAAATAAGCAGCTCTGACATTTCCTTCAAGTGCTGCCTTTATCATGGACATCAACATGGCCGATTCCAGTGTACTGTCTATCCCTAAGGCTTCCAGGAGCAGGCCATATTCATCACTATTTATTTCCGCAGTAAGAAGCTGGTTCAGTACCTTCCGGAAGTTCGCGTTCCGGCGCCTGGCCTCACCTGACTTTTTACCACCTTTTTTTCCTCTTTCTCTTGCTTCGCTCTTGGTTCGCGCTGGTCTTAAGTTTTCATTGTTGGCCACGTCACCACCTCTCAGTTCCAGCTAATTTACTGCATTAGAAAAGCACCCCGGAGGGTGCCGTTCAGAATTATTTTTTTCATACTTAACCATGTATTTTTAAAGCTATCGCAAACAAAAAATATATGCAAATTGCAATAGAAACCACAATGCAAGCATTTATTCCCAAAAAAGCACTAAACATCTCACTATTCCACGCTTTTGCAACCAATAAAGCAATTGAAAAAACTATTGATAGCAAAAGATATACGCTAGATGTTACATACGAAAGAATGATACTTTTCATGTGGTTTGTTTCTACTAAAGTAGTTATAAAACTATTATCTCCAATAGTCAGCAGTATTGACACTGCTGTTATCACAAATCCTAATAAAATCCCCCAAACATCAATAATCGACTTAATCAGCTCCATACCTTCCGCAACAACAATCTGATAATTGCTTTTTCTTACAATACACTCTGTAATTGCCCTCACGATCAGCCCAAACAATATAGGCAGAAAAATAATTATCAAACGATCTATAATATTTACTTTTGTGGTTTTAATTTTTTTCAAAACATAATACCTCCAACCTTATCATGGCTTTACCTCTTCCTGATAAAATGCTTTTATTTTCTTGTATGTATCTTCCGAATCTATAGTCCGTTTTTTTGTTCTTACTATATCAACTTTTGTCACAAGTTTATCTGACAATAAGTCAATGCCATCACTATACGAACCTTGACTGACATACAACTTCTTTATATCATCTCTATGATTCTTAGTTAACGCTTTAATCTGCTCTATGCTTAAAATTTCATCAATTCCTGTATAACTATTTTTCTTAGTTTTTCTTCTTTTTACTGCCACTTCTATAACTTCTGCATCTGGTACACTTTGAACAGCTCCTCTAAATAAGCTCTTATATGCCAATATATTTCTATATGCATCCGAATCTGGTTTAAAATGAATTTCAAATAAGGTTAATGTTTCATTTTCCGCCAATTTTTCATATGCATCGTTATTTATTTTGGGTGTAAATTTCACCATGTAAAAGTTTTTAACATCCCCATCCATATACAAGACTCTTGGAAGATACCAATTTAAAACCGAGACCCTAGCGCCACTGAAATTAAATTCCGCGCCAACTATTCCACTATCTCTAAAATAAATGCAATGCGTTATCTCAGCAATATTTTTCTTCTCATCAATATACGTCTCTAGATCCTCTAAGTTCCCTCCGTTTTCAATTAATGGAAGCGCATTCGTTTTGCATAATACAATTCTAAAAGAAATGGATTCATCTGTTACATCATCCGTTATAATAAATATATTATCCTCTTTTTCAGTTGATAATATATATTTTTTGTCTATTGTTTTTTTCTTTTTTACTTTAAATTTCTCTAAAAAATTTTTAAATCTTTCATCCTTTCTTTTAACCGGACAATATTCTTCTGTAGTGCTATCGTATACCTTCCATGTAAATTCATAATAGTATAAACTTCTTTGTACTACATTTTTCTTTTTCGACATATCAGCATCCCTCCACATACACAATAATCCTCTTCCATAATATCCCATATCCTGTCGATATTCAACGGAAAAGGACCTCTTATGTTGTAAGAAGCCCTTCTTCTGGATTTATTGTATATGTCATAATGGAGGAACGCCGGAATGATAATTCAAATCGTTCTAGAATAATTATA
>CAZGVY010000136.1:0-5898 GCA_964529215.1 uncultured Mordavella sp.
GATTTAGTTGTGTCCAGTTCAAAGCCTTCATATGTTTTTCTCTGATACTGTGCCACACTGCCGGTAGCCACAGGATTAGCAACATATGATTCCTCATAATCATACTGAACTTCTCCGTTTGCATCATAGGTTCCGGGTACCTTCTCCAGCCAGTATACTACCAAGTAGGAAGCTTCTTTTGCCGCTTTCCACTGTGCTGTTATGGTAATATCTTTTGCAGGCATTTTTGCTGGAACATCTTTTCCATCTAATTTCCATCCATCAAACGTATAGCCAGGTCTTGTAGGATCCGCTGGAAGTGTAATGCCTTGATCATATGCATAACTCTCAGGTTTAATATAAGATCCACCCTCACCTGTATCATAAGATACCGTATAACTGCTCTGTGTGTATTCGATAATAATATCTGAATTACTACTTGCAGCAAGGATATAATTGGAAACTTCCCCTGCTGTATATCCTTCGATATCCTTCGCTTCTGCCTGCGTCATCATGCCGATTTCACCGGAAAGTGTTTCTGTCTCTGCAATATCCTTACCGTTGCATTGATAAAGCACACGGTAACTTTGCTCCTCTCCTGTATAAACAACATCATATGACGTATCTTTGTCTATTTTTTCTATTTTAATTTTTACTTCACTTTGATCTGCAGTAAAGCCTTCAATATCTGGCGACTTAACGGTTGCTTCAAAATCAGCGCCTTTCTTTACTTCCGCCACATATGGCTGTGCGATTGCCGTTGCCTTATCACTACTGTACAGATAGTGAATCGTTACAAGATACTTTTCAACTGCGGTGTATTTTGTATATACAGTCTTGGTGCCCTCGCTCACTTCTCCGCTAAGATCGACGGCATTTCCAGCCTGGTCTACCCATCCCGCAAATCTGTATCCCTCAAACTCTGGAATATTAACCGGCGCCTCTGCCGTCTCTCCCTCTTGAATGGATTGACTTAAAAGTACTGTCTCCGTATTGTCAACCGGACTTTTAACTATATAATCTATAGTTGCGTATGCCTCTGGATTCGCGAATGTTCTCAGTCTGTTTGCCAAGATGCCAGCCGCTGGTGTCAGCATCTGCTTCTGAGTAATCACCATCGGGCTCGGTTCTGTTACTACCGCTTCTTCCTTTACCTGTTCCGCGTTCTCGTCAACCGTTTCCTCTTTGCTTTCTTCAGCCTCTTCTCCCTTCGGAGCCTCAGCTTCTTCCTCAGCATCTTCTCCATCCTTCGGAGCTTCCTTATACATAATTGTAATCTCTTTGTTCTCGTTGATTACCATTTTGTATGTGGAAACATTTTCATTTACTGACTGAGGATTGATGACCGCTCCGTTCTGATCCTTCACCTGGTCAACTAAATAGTTCCCAGTGCTCTCGATCTCAAAATAGAGCGTCGTGCCTTCCTTTACCTCCTCGGTGTATTTCCCGCCTGAGTAGGAAACATCCTTTTTGCTTCCTCCTTCGGTCCATACCCGGAGTGTGCCGCCCTCTACTGCCGGTCTGTG
The DNA here is from genome assembly GCA_964529215.1 of uncultured Mordavella sp. Taxonomy (GTDB): domain Bacteria; phylum Bacillota; class Clostridia; order Lachnospirales; family Lachnospiraceae; genus Claveliimonas. Next base: position 1,506 of record CAZGVY010000136.1, read on the forward strand.
GAATACTACATTATAAGTATTCTCCACATTCTCGGAAGGGGTTACCTCTACGGTCTGCCCCAGAGATACCTCTGCCGGCTGTTCCTGCACTGGTGCGGGTGCTGGTTCCGGCGCCGGTTCTGGCGCAGGTGCGGGCTCCGGCGTTGCCGGCTGTTCAGGAACAACGATCTCCTGCTGTTCCACCACCGGTTCACTCACTTCCGGCTGCGCTGCGTCTTCTGTCTGGACAGCCTCGGCCGTTCCGTCTGTCGCCCATAAAAAGCTGTCAGACGAGTACAGAGCCGTTGAGCCTACCATGATCAATGCCAGCAGAAGCGCAAGCGCCCGTTTCACATTCTTCTTCATAACTGTCTCTCCTTTCTACTATTCCACTCATCCCAAACTTCGTGATGTCAATTGCTGTCATTTCAAGTAACTGAAGCTATAGAAATATTGCTTATATTAATAAAGAGTGTTTGAGGGCACGCAAAAGGTCCATATTTCGGGAAAATTTTTTATTTTTTTGAATATTTTAGGATCGTGGGAGCATGAAGTGCAAAATAACCCGCAGCATCATGTATCAACCCATCTTTTGGCACTAGCCTCATTTGTATATATTGTAGCTGCAAATAAATTTTCCGTATTTAGACAAGCAACATATAAATTTCTCAGAAAAAAAGATTGCAATATATTATATCTGCGTTATACTAATTATAATTGCAGACAATTTTAAGGGGGATATTACATATGAAAAAGTTTGATGTATTTAAGACCGTTCAATTAATTCTATTCTTGGTTTTAGCCGGGATCAGCCTGTACATCATACTGACGGATTCCAGACTCTACCATTTAGTTGCTGTAGACCTGCAGATCCGTACACTCTGTATCCTGCTGTGGGCCTCGCTGGTTTTATCCTTTTTCTTTGTATTTCTGGATTTCAGCATGTTTTCCTCTTATAAACGGGAGTTTAAGGAGCTGGATTATGCTGTATCCTCCGATCCGGTATCCGGCATAGCGAACCGCTACAGCTGTGACGCCGTGATCGAGAAGTATTTAGACAAACCGCTTCCCAGAGGGATTGGCTGCATTATGTTTGACCTGACGAATATCCGGGAGATCAACGAAACCCACGGACATGTCAAGGGAAATGACCTGATCCGTGAATTTTCCGGCATATTACAGGCCACTTCGGCAAATCACTGTTTTGTAGGACGCAACGGCGGCAATAAGTTCCTCGCTCTTTTTGAAAACTGTACCAACGAGAAATTAAAATCTTTCCTAAGCCGCGTTGACAACAAGGTTGACCGCCACAATACATTGCCGGATACGCTTCCGATCCTTTATCATTATGGGATTGCATTTAACGAGGGGGAAGATGTGAATTCCATTACCGATTTGATCGCGCTTTCAAACAGCCGCATTTACAACGAATTGTAATCTTTTCTTTGTAAATGTATTTATTTCTTTGTTATCTATTTGTTGTTTTAGGAACATGGGAGGTTAATAAAAGATGTCTTCTCTGGACTATAACTACATAGCGGAGCTGGTTTCCCGTGCGCAGGCGGGCGACAGCGACGGATTCGCAGAGCTATATGCCGCCACCTACCAGCGCCAGTATCATTTTGCCCTCCGCTATCTGAAAGACGAATATCTTGCCCAGGACGCTCTGCAGGAGACTTATATCCTGGCGCTTAAGAATCTGTCTAAGCTGAAAGACCCCTCGCTGGTTCTTGCCTGGCTGAACCAGATTAATTTCCGTGTCTGCTATAATATTAATAAGAAACAGCAGCGTTTTAATAATGAGATGGCTGACTTCGACGACGAGATCATCGGACAGCTATACCATTCAGATACTGACAATCCTGAGCATGAGGCAGTACAGATCGACTCTCAGGAATACATTATGAACCAGATACTGAAACTTCCATTTACAGAAGCCCAGGTAATCATCCTGAAGTATTACCAGAGCATGAAGCACGATGAAATTGCCCAGCTTATGGACATCAGCCGCAGTTCTGTCAAACGCTATCTGATCAGCGGCCGCGATCATCTGAAGAATATTTTGCAGCTCTAAGGAGGTGAGTTTTACCTATGTCGCTATTTACAAAAACAAACCAGCCGCAGCTGGATATAGAAGAAGCAAGCAGGATACTGGAAAATATCTTTTTAGCAAGCCAGGTAGAACCAAACTCTGTACCCCTGGACGTGCTGACTGCATACAGTAACTACCGCCGGGAACGGTTTTCCCTGCAGCGGACGCTGCTGGTTATTATCATGGTACTTTTCCTGCTGCTTCCATTTTTATTTATCGCTCCGGGCTTTTCCATTGAGTCCAAGTCTCCGGAAGGCGCATTGAACCCTTCCTACGAAGTGGCGCTGGATACCCATATGCCGGTTCAGCGGGTTACCGCCGTGATCGACGGGCACAATGTCCCGGTCTATGAGACGGATACACATATTTATTCAATAGAACCTACGGTAAACGGTGATATGACAGTGAGTGTTACTTTGATCAACCGTCAGACCATTACCCACTCTATTGAGGTGAACAATGTAGATACAGAAGCCCCGCTTGTTGTTTCTAACAGCGCTGACCATGAACACATCTATCTCTATCTGTCGGATAACGGCTCCGGCATCGATTATGAGAAGATCCGCGCGGTCGGTTTAAGCGGGCGGACCTATACTCCCGTATCCTATGATACGGATCAGGAATGCGTAGCTTTCGAATATCCCGAAGAGTCGCTGAATGTATATATCCCGGATAAGGCAGAGAATATGCTTCAGCTGATCCTGACCGTCCAGAATACTTCTCAAAAATAACATCGGTTGTAAAAAGAGTCTATAGAAACTATACAATTTCTGTAGACTCTTTTTAATTTCCTCTTTATTTTCCCTGTCAAAATGCCAAATCTATCATCCCCAAAATGCTCCTGCTGTATGATCTTCTTGCTATATGGTCTTCTTAATATAAAATCTTCCCATCTGAAAGATGATCTTTCCTTTGATCTGCCGCTTACCCACCACGCCAAAGCTCCTTGAATCCATCGAAACATCCCTGTTATCTCCCATCACAAAAACCTGGCCGTCCTTCAGAGTCAGCGGATACCTGACTGTCCCTTCCTGCTCATAGGTTCCGTCATTTTTCACATAAGCTTCTTCCAGAAGCTTGCCATTCAGGTACACCTCTCCGTCTTTTATATCAATCGTATCCCCCTCAGAAGCTATCACCCGTTTCACATAGAATTCTCCTGAAGGAATCCTCACAGATACCACGTCCCCTGTCCTGTAATCCGAATTGATCCTTGTATACATGACGATTTCATCCTGTGAAAGCGTCGGTTCCATGGATCTCCCTTTCACGAAAGAAAATCCAATCACAAAATGAAGGACAACAAACACAGCCACTACGATCAGCAGAAACCGCTTCGCATCCTTCAGCCATCCATATTTTAAACCATCAATTTTTTTAAATTTCTTCCTTTTAAACATATGTCCCCACTTCCTATTTGTTTACTATACCATAGGAGAAGCCAAAACGTCTATTATTTCTTCTCCTTTTCAGAACCTCCAAAATCTTGAAACACACCAAACAAAACTTTTTATATTGGGAGACACATTTTTCTAATATTTTTCTTTCAAATTCAAAACATTTATGATAGAATAGGTGTGCGGCGAAAAATCTGCTCACATATGGATTCTTTCACCGCACTATCTGTCGCTATAGCTCAGCAGGATAGAGCGACCGCCTCCTAAGAAGGAGCCGCGGCTGAACCCTGAGGGAAAACAGAAAAAAGAACTTGGAGTTCGAATCGATTCTGGAAGAGACAAAATTAACAACGAAGCTTTCCCCATTCAGGCGGATGCTCTACTGTTAATAAAGTGAATAATCTGATGATATCCAGCTAGTCAAAATTAGCTGAAAATCATACAACGGTTACCGAACCAAAGTGGCAAAAACCCAGTGTTTAAGCCAAAAATCGGTGATGTCCTCTTAGTTTAACGGATAAAACAAGCGCCTCCTAAGCGCTAGCTGTGGGTTCGATTCCCGCAGGGGACGGTTGCAAACAAAGCGGTAATGATTAGCAGAAAATGCTATGTCATGAACCGCTTTTTTGTTTTCAATGAGATGAAAAAAAGCAGGTCGGGAATGAATTTCCAGCTAATTTGAAGTGATTTTCGTTAGCTGGCAGCTAATCAAAAATACTGTTTTGCAAACAGGAAAAAATACGATTCCTGCTAACATCGGGGTCCGGTCTTGTTACAACCTCAGATTGGGGATGTAAAACAGTGTAAAAAGGGGTAAAATCCTATATGGAATAAATACTCTGCTAATTTTGGTTAGCTGAAACAATAGAATATTTCATTAGCTACAGCTAAGTCAAAGAAACCTCCACTGGAGCTTCCTTTGACA
>CAZGVY010000137.1:0-5894 GCA_964529215.1 uncultured Mordavella sp.
CCACCATAGGAATGGCAGGAAATAGGATCCTCATCGCGTTTGCCATATCGGCGGCAGGCGCATGGATATTCCCGCTCGTAAAAGCCTTTGAAACCGGAGATGAGACTATATTTAAAGCGCCCTTTGAGGTGGTGGTAATACTTGGAGTGATCCTGGTCTGCTACAGCCAGTATGGGGATCTGCCCTGGGCGCTTTACGCCGAATGTGTAGATGGGATCAGCATATGTATTGCAATTGTATGCATTGCCGGAAGTTATTGGGTGTCGGGCTGCCTGCGGCAGATGTATACCCTTGGATTCAGGAAATATATGAGAGAACGGTCGGCGCTTGTCCGGTACGGAAGGAGTATCCTTAGCGCCTGCAAGACGGGCGCGGCAAAGGCCAGGGGCGGGATCGGAAGGCTGTATCATTCCTTTGAGGAAATCGATTTCAGCGAGCGGGATAACAAGATCATCCTGAAAATCGTAACCGTGAATTTCCTGATACTGGCGGTAGTATGTATCCTGTGGTTTTACGGAATCTTTGCGCTGCTGGTGTATTCGGTAATCCTGTTTGTTATCCTTAGGAAGTATTTTGATGATATCCGTGGGAAATATGCCAGCCTCTTAAGAATAACCAACCGGATGGCAGAGGGAGAGCTGGATATAGAGATCACGGATGATCTTGGAATTTTTAATCCGTTTAAGGAAGAATTACGTAAGATCCAGGATGGCTATCAGAAAGCGGTGGAAAGGGAAGTGCAGAGCCAGAGGATGCGGACGGAGCTTGTCACCAATGTGTCCCACGATCTGAAAACGCCCCTGACGGCAATTATCACCTACGTGGATCTGCTCAAAGAGGAGAAGGATGAGGAAAAAAGAAAGGAATATGTAGACATCTTAGATAGAAAGTCCCTCCGCCTGAAGGGGCTGATCGAGGATCTGTTTGAGATCAGCAGGGCAAGCAGCCAGAATGTGACGCTTCAGATCGTAGACGTGGATGTGGTCGATCTGTTCAAGCAGGTAAAGCTGGAACTGGAGGATAAGTTTGAAAATGCAAGACTGGATTTCCGCTGTACTTATCCTGAAGGGAAGCTGATCTGTGCCCTGGACAGCCAGAAAACCTACCGGATTTTTGAAAACCTGCTGATCAATGTGTCGAAATATGCTCTTGGGGGAACCAGGGTGTATGTGAGGATTTTTGCGGAAGATAAAGGGCGGACGGCGGTGATCCAGGTACTGAATGTGTCTGCGGAAGAGATCACAGTAAAGGCCTCAGATCTTACCGAGCGGTTTGTCAGAGGCGACGCTTCCAGAAATACAGAAGGATCGGGCTTGGGGCTTGCCATTGCAAAGAGTTTTACAGAGCTTCAGAAGGGCAGCTTTCAGATCGGGATCGAAGGGGATCTGTTTAAGGCGGAGGTACGGTTTGCTGTAAAGAATGCTGAATGAATACGGAATAGAAATAGTTGACAAATTTCAGAAATTCGCATAAGATATCCTATATAAAAAAGACTTGGAACGAAAAGAGTAGGATACAGCAGAACCGCCAGAGAAGGACTGCCGCAGGCTGGAAGCAGTCTCCGGGGATGTGTTTCCAAAGTGCATTCGGGAGTTGGTCCGGTGAAAGGGAGGGATATCCTGATTAGCCGGATACGGATGGCGCACGTTACGCGCATAGAGTGGAGAGGTTTCCCTGGCGCGGCGCGCCGGATGAAACCCTCTATGAGAGTGGAACCGCGGAGGAATGCTTCGTCTCTTGAGTTATAAAGAGACGGAGTTTTTTTATTCTGCTGGAAAGGTCATGTCACGCTTAAGTGTGAAGGGATAGTAAAAATGGCATAGGAAATCGTATAGACGGGAGAGATTTTTATGGGATTTATGTCCTACATCAGGGAAGAAATTGATGTGATCCGAGAGAGGGACCCGGCGATCAAGTCGAATATGGAAGTATTCTTATACCCAAGCTTTAAGGTGATATTAAGCTACAGGCTGGCACACAGGCTGTTTCTGAAGAAGCATTATTTTATGGCCAGGTGGATTTCCCAGAGAGCAGCGAGGAAAACGGGTATAGAGATCCATCCGGGGGCAGCCATAGGAAAAGGATTGTTTATTGACCATGGGAGCGGCGTGATCATTGGGGAAACTGCGGAACTGGGAGATAATGTGACGCTGTATCAGGGCGTAACACTTGGAGGAACTGGTAAGGAACAGGGGAAGCGCCATCCGACGCTTAAGGATAATGTTATGGTAAGTGCGGGGGCAAAGGTTCTTGGCTCTTTTACCATAGGAGAAAATTCCAAGATCGGCGCAGGTTCCGTGGTATTAAATGAAGTGCCGCCTAATTGTACGGTGGTGGGCGTTCCGGGACGTATCGTGAGGATGGGGAATCTTAAAATCCCGCGTTATGATATGGATCAGGTAAATCTTCCCGATCCGGTTACCAGTGATATTACCCAGTTACAGAAGGAGAACCTCCTCCTGAAGGAGAGGATCGGACGGCTGGAGGAAAAGCTTGGGGAGCTGGGGAAGACGGATGATAATATTCAGAATTAACAGGCAGTGAAAAGGAGAGGAAAAATGAAGCTGTATAATACAATGTCAAAGAGAAAAGAAGAATTTGTCCCGGTGGAGGACGGGAAGGTCAGGATGTATGTCTGCGGGCCTACGGTCTATAATTTTATCCACATTGGGAACGCGAGGCCGATGATCGTATTCGATACGGTCCGCAGATATTTTGAATACAAGGGCTATGACGTCAATTACGTATCGAATTTTACCGACGTGGACGATAAGATCATCAAGAAAGCCAATGAGGAAGGGGTAACGGCTGACGAGATCTCTGCAAGATATATTGCGGAATGTAAGAAGGATATGGAAGGCATGAATATTAAGCCTGCCACTACCCATCCCCTTGCTACCCAGGAGATCGGCGGAATGCTTACTATGATCAATACGCTGATCGAAAAGGGATATGCATATGAGAAGAATGGCACGGTGTATTTCAGGACGAGGAGCTTTCCTGATTACGGGAAGCTGTCCCATAAGAACCTGGATGACCTCCGGTCAGGTAACCGTTCGCTGCTTGTAAGCGGGGAGGATGAGAAGGAGGATCCGCTGGATTTCGTGCTGTGGAAGCCGAAGAAGGAAGGAGAGCCGGCATGGGAGTCTCCGTGGAGTGAAGGACGTCCCGGCTGGCATATTGAGTGTTCTGTGATGTCGAAGAAATACCTTGGCGATCAGATCGATATCCATGCAGGCGGGGAGGATCTGGTATTCCCACACCATGAGAATGAAATTGCCCAGAGCGAGGCGGCAAACGGAAAGGAATTTTCCAAATACTGGATGCACAATGCGTTTTTAAATATTGATAACCATAAAATGAGCAAATCTCTCGGTAATTTCCGTACGGTCCGGGAAATCAGCGAACAGTATGACCTGCAGGTCTTACGCTTCTTTATGCTGAGCGCTCACTACAGGAGCCCGCTAAATTTCAGCGCAGAACTGATGGAGGCGTCGAAGAATGGCCTGGATCGCATCCGGAATGCGGCGGATAATCTGAAATACCTTTCCGGCAATGCCAGGGAAGAGAAGATGACGGCAGGAGAAAAGGAGCATTTTGCTGATACGGCGCAGTTTGTAACCGCTTTTGAAACCGCTATGGAGGATGACTTTAATACGGCGGATGCCATTGCTGCTTTATTTGATCTGGTAAAATTTGCCAATACGACGGCGGATGCAGAAGGATCAAGGGAATATGCGGCGGCTCTCTATGCCCTGCTTGTGAAGCTGGCAGACGTACTGGGACTGATTGTGGAGAAGAAGGAAGAGATCCTGGATGAAGAGATTGAAGCGCTGATCGCGGAGCGTCAGGCGGCAAGAAAGGCAAAGGATTTTAAAAAGGCAGATGAGATCCGTGATGAGCTGGCAGCAAAGGGGATCATTCTCCTGGATACCAGAGAAGGAGTAAAATGGAAAAAAGCATAGAATGGGAATTTGATTTTTTTATGCGGGAGCTGTTCCAGATGCGGGAGGTGGATGTGAAAGAGTATTCACCTCTTGCTTTGGCGTATATCGGAGACTGTGTGTTTGACCTTGTGATCAAGAGCCTGGTGCTGAACGGAGGCAATAAGCCGGTGCAGAAACTTCACAGGGAAACCAGTATGTATGTCCGGGCCTCCAGCCAGTCGGAGATGATGCGGGGGATCCAGGAAGTGCTGACAGAGGAAGAACACCGGGTATATAAACGGGGAAGGAATTCTAAGACGGTTACCCCGGCAAAGAACCAGTCTGTAACGGATTACCGCAGGGCTACCGGGTTTGAGGCGCTGATGGGATATCTGTATCTGAACCGGGAGTACAGGCGTATGCTGGAACTGATGAAGCTGGGAATTGACAGCCTGGATAAGGATGTGTAATAATCGGAAGAAGTATAACAAGATATGTGGATAAAAAAGGAGTTTGCATGAGTGAAAATAGCGTGGAAGTAAAAAGTCTTGTCATTGAAGGCAGAAATGCAGTTCTGGAAGCATTCCGCTCTGGCCGGCCGGTTGATAAACTGTATGTGCTGGAGAACTGCCAGGACGGCCCGGTGCGCACGATCGTCAGGGAGGCGAAGAAACATGATACGGTCCTGCAGTTTGTAAGCAGAAAACGGCTGTCCCAGCTTTCGGAAACCGGAAAGCATCAGGGTGTGATCGCTTATGCAGCGGCTTATGAGTATGCCAGCGTAGAGGATATGCTGGAACTTGCCGTGAAACGGCAGGAACCGCCTTTCCTGATCCTGCTGGACGGTATTGAAGACCCGCATAATCTGGGGGCAGTCATCCGTACTGCCAATCTTGCCGGGGCTCATGGGGTTATCATTCCAAAACGCCGGGCAGCAGGGCTTACCGCGGTGGTGGCTAAGACTTCGGCGGGGGCGTTGAACTATACGCCGGTTGCCAAGGTGACGAATCTTAAGAAGACGATGGAAGAACTGAAGCAGAAGGGATTGTGGTTTGTCTGTGCGGACTTGGGCGGGCCGGAGATGTATAAGATAGATTTCAAAGGGCCGGTCGGCCTTGTTATTGGAAATGAAGGGGAAGGAGTCAGCCGGCTGGTGAAGGAAACCTGTGATTTTACTGCCAGCATTCCGATGAAGGGGGAGATCGATTCGCTGAACGCATCGGTGGCGGCGGGAGTGCTTGCCTATGAGGTGGTAAGGCAGAGGATGCTTTAGATGCCACAGTATCCGGAGAAAGCTGCCGGGATATACGGGCGGATCAGGCATACGGATCTGAGAAGGGAAATTATATAATTATGAGAGTGCTAGATTTGACACATACAATCAGGGAAAAAATGCCAGTGTATCCTGGAACGGATACGCCTAAATTTTCTCCGGCGAACAGCTATGAAAAAGACGGGTTTAAGGAGACGCTGCTTCAAATGTATACTCATACGGGTACACATATGGATCCGCCAGCGCATCTGTTTGCGGGAAGGAAAACACTTGATCAATTTCCGGTAAGCCAGTTTATTGGAAAAGCATTGGTAATTGATTGCAGAGATCTGGATGAGGGCGGAAAGATAACAATGGCTCAGATTGATAAATATGGAAAAAATGCTGATGAGGCAGATTTTCTCCTGTTTAATCTGGGCTGGGACAAACGCTGGGGAACCGAAAGCTATTTCGGCGATTATCCTTGCATTGATGATGAAGTATTGGAGTATATCATAAATGGGGAGTATAAGGGAATAGGATTTGATGTGATTGGTCTTGACCCTATTGCGGATCATAATCTGACCAGGCATAAAAAACTTTTTGAAGCTTGTGATATCGTAAATATCGAGAATCTGAAGAACCTGGGACTGTGTGGAAGCGATGTGTTCTGGTTTAGCTGTTTCCCTCTGAAGCTAGAGGATTGTGATGGTTCC
>CAZGVY010000138.1:0-5873 GCA_964529215.1 uncultured Mordavella sp.
CCATTTTTCGGAACACGAAAAACTCCAATGCTCTCAACAGGCTAAAGCCCATACTAAGAGCAGGACTGGCATTCCCCTGCCATTCCTGCTCTTTTTAACGCTTTCAACGGTCCACTATCCTACATGAAATCCGCTGGAGGTCACGTGCGCCACCTGGTTTCCCAGCTCGTCGGCCACCTCTATGATATAATAACAGACCGATCTTCCGTCCTTTATCTGCTTTGCCTCTGCAATCAGCTTCTTTCCCTTTGTTCTCCCAAGATAAGTGATCTGCGCGGTCTGTGATACCACGGTCCTGCCCTGCCAGTTGGATGCAACGGCAAACGCAAAATCTGCAATAGTAAAGATTGCTCCGCCCATCACGCCGCCCACTGCATTGTAATGATGCCCGTCAAGCTCCATCGATATTCTTGCATAACCGTCTCCCACTTCCTCTATCACAGCTCCGTTCTCAGTTGCATAACGGTCCTGTGCAAAACGCTCCTGCACTTTTTCCAACATGTACGAATCCATAAAATCCCTCTATCCTTTCATCACTGCCTCGATATCTTCTATTTTTCTTGGAATCATTCCAGACAGATTCTCGCATCCGTCCTCTGTCACCAGGCAATTGTCCTCCAGGCGGAACCCAATCCCCCATTCTTCATGATAGATCCCCACGTCAATGCAGAACACCATTCCCGGCGCGATCACCTCCGGTCTTTTTACCATATCATGCACGTCATATCCGATATGATGCGCTCCGCCGTGCCACATGTAGGTTCCCACCTCATCCATAGACTTCATCACACCTGCTTCGATCAGCTGCCCGCCATTATACCGGCGTATAGTAGCATCCACTTCATCCATCCTCATTCCCGGCTTCACATTGCGGAACATATGGTCAGAGGTCGCCAGCGCACATTCATACAGAAGCCTCTGTCTGCCGCTGTAATGCCCGTTACATGGCCACCCTCTTGATACATCGACAATCAGATTATCATACTGTGCCCCCACGTCATTCAGGATCATATCGCCGTCCTGTGCCTGTCCCTGAGATCCATAATAATGAATGCAGAAGTTATTCTTTCCTGCGGAAATGATCGACGGGAAGCCCGGGCCTTTCCCATGGAACTGCCCCAGCGCATGATCAAACTCTGCCTTATACTGGTACTCATACATCCCTGCCTCCGAACTCTTCATCATAGCAAGGATCCCCGCCTTCGTAATCTCCTCCGCTTTCCGTAAAGCCTCGATCTCACAGGGCTGCTTTATAAGTCTCAGCTCCCGTACAAGCACATTTGCATTCCCAATCTGCAGATATGGCATATGCTCCCTCGCAAACCCGAGCAGCTTATGAGCCGGCCGGTCAATATCCGCCGGGCTCACGCGGTACAGATCCAGATACAGATATCCATAATTCCCACTTTCCGCCAGCTGCAGGATATCTTTCTCAAATTCCGCACAAAAACGAATATCTGATATTCCGGAAACAGCCTCTGCTTCCTGCGGCTTCACTCTGATCCCCGTCCAGCGTTCCTTCATAAGATCCGGCGGCAGTATGTAAACACGTTCACGGACGGTTCCGTCTCCATCTTTTGCCGCAAGAAAAACAGCATCCTTGCATTCTAATCCAGTCAGATACACGAAATTCCTGTCTGCAAAGAACGGATAATATTCATCATTCGTCTTGCGGATCTCCTCACCGGAAAACAGCACGCATAATGCGCCTGCCGGAAGCTTCTCATATAGTCCTGCACGATTTCCTATGTAAAATTCTGATCTCATTCTATCACAAACCTCTCTCCAGTTATTCTTAAGCCATTTCCCATTATTTCACATCCGCACGCCCCATGCAAGCTCAGATTCCCAGTTCCTGTCTGTGGCCTGTATATGTCATTTTAAGCAAAGAACTCCCTGATCTGATCCAGGATAATGGACATCAGCCTTGTACGGGCTTCTACGCTTGCCCAGGCAATATGCGGTGTGATCAGAAGTTTTTTGCTGTCTTTGATCCTGCGCAGAGGATTGTCTTCGCTCATGGGTTCTGCGCAGAGCACGTCCAGGCCTGCGGCGGCGATGATCCCCTCCTCCAGTGCAGTGGCAAGATCTGCTTCCACAACGATCGGGCCACGGCCAAGATTCAGGAAAATGCAGCTCTTTTTCATCTTTTTCAGGCATTCCAGGCCGATTAAATTTTCCGTATACTGATTTAACGGTGCATGGACAGAGATAATGTCCGACTGAGCAAGCAGATCATCCATGCTGACCTGATGATAGCCTTCCTGAGGAGCGCTGCCGGAGGGAGAAGTATAGATGACCCTGGCGCCGAAGGCTTCTGCAATCCCGGCGACGCGGCGTCCGATATTCCCAAGTCCGATAATGCCCCAGGTCTTATTCTTCAATTCATAGAAATGCTCAGCAAAATGCGTAAAAACAGTGTCATTCGTATAATGGCCTTCTTTGACATAGTCGTCATAATAACGCAGTTTCTCAAATAGATAAAACAGCATGGCAAACGTATGCTGTGCTACGGATTCCGTAGAATAACCGGCAACATTACGCCATGCGATCCCCCGTTTTTCCAGATAAGCCTTGTCAAGGTTGTTGGTTCCCGTAGCGGCAACACACACCAGTTTCAGGTTGTGCGCCTGTCCGATAGTCTGCTCGTTTACCTGTACCTTATTTACGATCAGGACGTCAGCATCCGCTGCCCGTTCCGGCACTTCCTCCGAGGTAGAAAAAGGATATTTTACGACCTCCCCTAAAGCGTCAAAGCCGGATAGATCCATATCCTCGCCTATTGTTTTTGCGTCTAAAAATACAAGCTTCATAATTCCTCCTTATGCTTCACAGTTATCTGTTATTTTGTTCCAAAGATCCTGTCTCCGGCATCGCCGAGTCCCGGACAGATATAAGCGGCTTCATTCAATTCCCGGTCGATATGCCCCACATAGAGCTGTACGTCCGGGTGGGCCTCCTGAAGTCTTTTTATGCCCTCCGGCGCGGCGATAATGGACATAAATTTGATCTTCCTTCCCCCATGCTGCTTGATAAAATCTACGGCAGCGACGGCAGACCCTCCGGTGGCAAGCATCGGGTCGGTAATGATGATCAGCCGTTCACGGATAGGATCCGGCAGTTTACAGTAATATTCATGGGGTTCGTGGGTTTCCTCATCCCGGTAAAGCCCGATATGGCCGACTTTTGCCGAAGGAACCAGCGCTAACATCCCGTTTACCATACCAAGGCCGGCGCGCAGGATAGGGACGATTGCCAGAGTTTTCCCCTCGATGACCGGAGTCTGGCAGGTTTCAATGGGTGTTTCTACTTCAATGTTGTGCAGGGGCAGGTCTTTCAGCGCTTCATATCCCATAAGCATGGCAATCTCTTCTACCAGCTTGCGAAATTCATTGGTTCCGGTATTCCTGTCTCTGAGCCGGGAAATCTTATGCTGGATCAGAGGGTGAGTCAGTTCAATGACATGTTCCATAGTAATCCTCCTTGTTAGATGTACAAACCGTTTTTTTTATTATATTCGGAAAAACGTATCTGGTCAATGGATGGTCAGAGGATTGAAAAAATGGTTGATAAATCCGTTTGCTGATGTTAGAATAAAGAAAATATTTCCGCGGGGGAGTAATCGGCATATCGCAGATAGATAGATATGTGGTAATATCGACATCATGGCGTGAAACGCCCGGTATTACTTTAAGTGATGAGACTCGGGGATAGCCTTTCTGGCTGTCCTCCGGGTCTTTTAATTGTACGAAAGGAGAAAATATGGGATTTACGGAATTATTTGTACTGGCGGTAGGCGTATCAATGGATGCTTTTGCAGTTTCTGTCTGTAAAGGCCTGTCCCTGGGCAAAGCCAGAGTTAAGCATATGTGCATCGCCGGAGCATGGTTCGGAGGGTTTCAGGCGCTGATGCCCCTGGTAGGTTACTATTTTTTCGGCGCCTTTTTTACTTCCCGGATTACCAGGTATTCTCACTGGATCGCTTTTTTCCTGCTTCTGTGGATGGGCGTGAAGATGATAAAGGATGCGTGGGCAGAGGATAGCTCCGCTGTCAGCGGGGAGATGGATGTAAAGAGTATGTTCACACTGGCGGTGGCGACCAGCATAGACGCACTGACAGTAGGAGTGACCTTTGCATTCCTGGAAGTGAAAGCAGTTCCTGCTTCAGCGTTTATTGGCTGTGTTACTTTTATATTCTCTGCCGTGGGAGTAAAGGCCGGCAGTCTGTTTGGGGCAAAATATAAGTCTAAGGCAGAACTATGCGGGGGCATGATCCTGATCCTTCTGGGAGGTAAAATCTTGCTGGAAGGGCTTGGTATCTGGTAAAATATAAGCTATAATGTGCAGAAATAATCTGAATAAAAAGAAAGGGGCAAATACAGATTTGGGTATGAATACGATGGTTTATGGCGTGTTAATATTAGCAGTGGGATTTGTTCTGCTGATCAAGGGAGCAGACTTTTTTGTAGAGGGAAGTTCTTCTGTTGCCAAGCGGCTGAAAGTTCCGTCAATGATTATCGGCCTTACGATTGTGGCGATGGGAACCAGCCTGCCGGAATGTGCGGTCAGCGTGACAGCATCCATCAGCGGAAATAATGGACTGGCAGTCAGCAATGTAATAGGGTCTAATATATTTAATCTGATCGTGGTATGCGGAGCCTGTGCATTATTTGTGCCGCTGAAAGTACAGGCAGATACTTTAAAAAAGGAATATCCCTTTTCCATGTTTTGTGCCGTTCTTCTGCTGTTATTCGGTTATCTGGGTATGCGGATAGGACGTGCGGACGGTGTGATACTGCTGGTGATCTTTACGGTTTACCTGCTGCAGATGATCCGCTCGGCGATGCAGTCAAGAGCCGGGAACATGGATGCGGAAGAAGACTATGCGGTTCTTCCTGTAGCCAAATGTATATTGTTTATTTTAGGCGGAATGGCGGCAATCAAATTTGGAGGGGATTTTGTTATAGACGGAGCGGTTACGATAGCGGAAATGCTTGGCCTGAGCCAGAATCTGATCGGTCTTACCATTGTGGCAATGGGAACCAGCCTGCCGGAATTGGTTACCTCTCTTGTTGCGGCAAGGAAGAATGAAGTAGACATGGCGATCGGCAATGTGCTTGGCTCCAATATTTTCAATATTCTACTGATATTGGGAATCGCCTCAGTGATCAGCCCGATCGACTTTGTTGCAGAAAATATGATCGATATTGCCTGTCTGCTGGCGATGAGCCTGCTGGCCTGGAGGCTGAACTGGACCAGAAGCAGCCTGAACCGTAAAGAGGGCATACTGTTACTGGGTGTGTATGCAGCCTATATGGTATATATCTGTATTCGGTAGAAAGGGATGGATTAAGGATGTATTATATTACAGATTGTGATTCGCCGCTGGGAGTCCTGACGCTTGCAAGCGACGGGGAAGCGTTGATTGGTTTGTGGATGGACGGTCAGAAATATGACCGTAATCTTCTGAAGGGAAAGGAAACCGTGCAGGCGGAGGTTCCTGTTTTTGATAAAGCAAGGAACTGGCTCGAGCGGTATTTTGCCGGAGACAGGCCGGAGATTTCAGAGATTCCGGTCGCAATGACAGGCAGCAGTTTTCAGAAAATAGTTTGGGAGCTTCTATGCCAGATCCCCTATGGAAAAACGGTTACCTATGGGGAGATCGCCAGGCAGACGGCGGCTCAGATGGGAAGAAGCAGTATGTCTGCCCAGGCAGCAGGCGGGGCGGTTGGCCGTAATCCTATTTCGATCATTATCCCCTGCCATAGAGTTATCGGCGCAGACGGGAGCCTCACCGGATACGCCGGAGGAATTGACCGTAAGATCATGCTCCTGAAACATGAAGGGGTGCTTTGAAGCATGACTTGGCAGAC
>CAZGVY010000139.1:0-1725 GCA_964529215.1 uncultured Mordavella sp.
ACCCCGGATTCCAGCGTGAGAGGCTAGCGTCTTGACCGCTTGACCACGGAGCCATATCGCTTATTTATCTCGTTCTTTTCGATTATAGCAAAAAAAGACATAATAAGCAAGTACATTTTTCTATTTCTTATATTTTCTTTTTCACGGGTTCTGCTCCTTCAATAAACCTTTTTCCGGTTCTTCCGCTGATAATTCTTCTATATATTTTTTCGGAACCATCAGTTTTAACGCGCGCTTCTGATTGATGATCTCCACATAATCGTGATACCCGCCGTATTCCCCATCCAGGGTCCAGGGGATCTCCATCTCCGATTCAAAAGATATCTGCTTTGCCTTAAAGGTATACATGTGCTTTGTATCCACCTGTTTGATCAAAAGAGCCGCTATAATTTCCTGAAGCTCCATCGCATTCGATGGCCTGCGTATCAGCGTCACCTCAAATTCACCGTCGTCAAACTTGACATTTTTGCCTATCATATTCCGGAATCCACCTACAGACCTGGAGTTCGTAACCATACCGTAGATGAACTCATCCGCTATCACTTCATCATCATGGGTCACTTTGATCTTGTATGACGGAACATTAAACAACCTTTTTGCCCCCTCCAGAATATATGCCAGATGTCCCAGGACATTTTTCAGTTCCTGCCTGGTCTCATAGGATACGTCCGTAAATAACCCAAAGGCTGCAATATATACAAATACATCGTCATTAAATTGCCCGATATCACAGGGAAACGCCGTTCCATTCACCGCATTGTCCGCCGCTGCCAGCAGCTCTTTCGGAATCCGCAGGCTGTTTGCAAAATCATTCGTAGTTCCCGTCGGAATATATCCCACCGGTATCCGGTTCTCACGTCCCATCATCCCTGTGACCACTTCGTCGATCGTTCCGTCTCCGCCGCTGCATACCACAAGATCATAGTCTTCTGTAAATTCCGTAACCTTCCGGTATGCATCCTTATAAGACTGCGTAGGATAAACGACCACATCGTAGCCTACCTTTACAAAAATATCTACAATATCCGACAAATTAGCTCTTAATAACTCCCGTCCTGCACGTGGGTTATATATGAACAACAGCTTTTTCATCCTGCTCCTCCTTTCTGAGTGGTAGAAAAAAGGGCATGAAACATGCCCTTTTATGTATTTAGTTCTTAGATATTAAAAAATTCTCTACACCTTTAATTGCATCTGCCTCGTCTTCCCCATCGGCGACTACAGTAAGCGCTTCACCATTACCAAGCTGCAGGCTCATCATTCCCATAATGCTTTTCGCATTGATCCTCTTGTTTTCAATTTCAATGTAAACTGTGCTTGAATATTGATTCGCTTCCTGCACCAGCAAGGCAATCGGTCTGGCGTCCAGGCCTTCACTCAATTTAAATGTAATAGGTTTTTTAATCATGCTGTCCTCCCTGATTGCTTCTTAGCTTTTCCGCTATTTCACTTAACTTTCTGAGTCTATGGTTGACTCCAGATTTTCCAACCGGTATTTCCAGAAGACCTCCTAATTCTTTCAGCGTTGCCTCCGGATATTCCAGACGCGTAAGCGCCATATCCCTTAATCCTTCTGGCAATTTGTCAAAACCAGCGCTTTCCTGAATATAAGTAATATCTTCAATCTGTTTTACTGCCGCAGATACAGTTTTGTTAATGTTAGCCATCTCACAATTCACCTTGCGGTTCACCGTGTTGCGAATCTCCTTAAGAATCCTTACATTC
>CAZGVY010000139.1:1735-4427 GCA_964529215.1 uncultured Mordavella sp.
CAGCGCAATATGTGCCTCCATAACATTCAGCATATCTACGATCCCGGCTCCTTCTTTGAGGTATACCACGTAGCTCCTCTTACGTCTGACGATTCTGGCTTCCATGCCGAAACCAGTCATCAAATGCTGCAGATACTCAGCCATCTCCTCATTTCCGCACACGATCTCAAAATGATAAGATTTGCTTGGATCGCTGACAGAACCGGCAGCCAGAAAAGCGCCCCTTAAATATGCCCTTTTACAGCATACTGCCTGTACAGATGCATTCCGGACTGCCTTCAGTCCAGATCCCTGTGCGAGAAGATAATACATACTGCTTCCCTTTTCCGGATTACTCCGGACAGATCTGTACGCAGAAACTTCATCCCCTATATTAAATGTTTTTTCCAATAATGTAAAGCATTTTCTTGCAACAGACTCATTTTCGGTATGAATACTAAGGATATCTTCTCCCGTTTCATCCAGATCAAAGCTCCCGCACAAAGAGCATATTGCCGAAAGTTCCGCCAGAAGACAATGTCTTCCCGGCGGGATATGCCCGGCCAGTTCTTCCTTTACCTTTCCAGAAAATGACATATTATCCCTGCCTTGCTTTTGTAATGGTATCTTTCTCAATGTCCCTGTGTTCTATCTTAACGCCATAATCTCCCTCCGCGCCAGCCAGCGCTTCATACAATGCATTGGCCAGCGTCACCGACCGGTGTTTGCCGCCGGTACATCCGATTCCTATCACCAGCTGAGTCTTCCCTTCCGCGATATATGCCGGAAGCAGGAAATCAAGCATATCCTTCAGCTTGTCAAGAAATTCCCCTGCTTTTTCATGATTCATCACATAATCCTGCACAGCCTTATCATTGCCGCTCAATGGGCGGAGCTCCTCGATATAATATGGATTTGGAAGAAAACGGACGTCAAATACCAGATCCGCGTCACCGGGAATCCCATATTTATATCCAAAGGACAACACCGTAACATATAAATTCTTATATGCTTTATTTTCTACAAATATGCGGTTTATTTCCCGCTTCAGATCGCGGATCAGGAGCCTGCTGGTATCCAGGATGTAATCTGCACGGTCACGCAAAGGCGCAAGGATCACCCGTTCCTCTGCGATCCCCTGAGCCACCCGTTCATTTTTAGAAATAGGATGACTTCTTCTGGTTTCCTTATAGCGCTTCATCAGCACTTCATCGGATGCATCCATATACAACAGCTCATAAGAAAGCCCGGTCTTTTCCAGCTCGTCAAGCGCAGCCGCCAGCCGGGCGGAAGCCTCCCGCGACCGGACCGGTACTTCCCCTGGTTCTGCCTGTCCGCAGATACTCCGGACATCCATTCCCAATGCTATTTTATTGATCTCAGCACTGGGCACTACCAATAGCTCCGCCAGCTTCGATACCAGTAAAACCGGCAGATTATCCACGCAAAAATATCCTATATCTTCCAGCATTTTCAGGGCCGACCTTTTGCCTGCTCCCGACATGCCGGTCACAATCACAAATTTCATCTCAGAATTCTCCCAGCCGTTTTACCTCCGGCTCCAGTGTAACGCCAAACCGCTCCCGCACCCGTTCCGATACCTGCTTCATCAGCAAGTCAACTTCTGCCGCCGTCGCCTCCCCGGCATTGATCACAAATCCGCAGTGTTTTTCTGATACCATTGCCCCGCCTATTCTGAATCCGCGAAGTCCCGCATCCTGGATCAGTTTCCCGGCAAAATACCCCTCCGGGCGCTTAAATGTACTGCCTGCGCTCGGATATTCCAGCGGCTGTTTAGAAACCCGCTTATCCTTCAGCTCATTCATAAGGGACCGGATAGCTTTCCTGTCCCCTTCCCGGAGACAAATCCTGGCTCCCAGAACAATATATCCCTTCCTCGCAATGATACTGCTCCGGTATCCCATCTCCAGATCCTGGCTCCCGATCGTCTGAATATCCCCCTGCTCATCCAGCACCGTGACCTCTGCCAGCACATCCTTCATCTCCCCTCCATATGCTCCGGCATTCATCACGCAGGCTCCGCCTAATGTCCCGGGAATACCGGCAGCAAATTCAAATCCGGCAAGTCCGGCTTCCAATGCAGCAGCTGCAATCCTGGCAAGAGAGGCGCCCGCCTGAGCATGAATGCAGGTTCCTTCCACATGAACCTCACTCATTTCCTTAAAGATCTGAATCACGACTCCCCGGTACCCTGCATCAGATACCAGAAGATTACTCCCATTTCCCACAATCGTATATGGTGTCTTCTCCTCTTTACAGATGGCTACCGCTTCCCTCACTTCCTCATAAGAGCCCGGCATTACAAAACAATCGGCTGGCCCTCCGATCCGGAAGGTCGTATGCTGTTTCATCGGTTCTGAAGAGAGCACTCTGTCCCCTGCCAGAACAGCCCTTAATTTTTCAACTACTTTCTGATCCATGACTTTACCTCATTTCTACGTTAAAACCCCTGAATCCAAAGGCTATCTTCCATTATATTTTATCCAAATCATACACCAATTAACTCTTAATGTAAAGCATCCCATTCCGGCAACATTCTGTGTCTTCCGCTCTTGCATTATTTCCCAAAATAAGGTATATTAATTCCAACAGTCCGGTATAGCAGATACCTGTAATAAATTTAGGAAAAGAGGAGTGAACTTATCATTGGACCCGGGTGACGTCATACAATTCATTGTACTATTGGTATTAT
>CAZGVY010000139.1:4437-5840 GCA_964529215.1 uncultured Mordavella sp.
TTTCCGCATTTTTCTCATCCGCGGAAACAGCCATGACTACTGTAAATAAAATTCGAATCCGAACTTTAGCCGAGGAGGGAAACAAACGTGCGAAAATGCTTCTGGATATTACAGATAATTCAGGCAAACTACTGAGCGCCATCCTGATCGGCAATAATATCGTTAATCTGTCTGCCGCTTCACTGACCACTACCCTGGCGTATAGCCTGGGCGGTTCTTTTGTAGCTGTTGCCAGCGGTATATTAACACTTGCGATCCTGTTGTTTGGAGAGATCACTCCGAAGACCATGGCTGCGATCCATGCAGAGAAGATGTCACTTGCCTATGCGCCAGTTATCGCTCTTTTTATGAAACTGATGACTCCGCTGATCTTTATCGTAAACGGCATGGCCACAGGAATCCTGACACTGCTCAGAGTAGACCCGAACGCCAAGCACACGCTTATGACAGAGAATGAGCTCCGTACCATCGTGGACGTCAGCCATGAAGACGGTGTGATCGAATCCGAAGAAAAGGAAATGATCTACAACGTGTTTGACCTGGGAGACGCCAAAGCAAAGGACGTCATGGTCCCCCGTGTCCACGTGACCTTCGCCGACGTGGACAGTACCTACGATGAACTGATTGCCATTTTCCGGGAAGACAAGTTCACCCGTCTTCCTGTATTTGAAGAAACCACAGACCATGTGATCGGCACGATCAATATGAAGGATCTTCTGCTGTATGACACAAATAAAAATGATTTTCATGTACGGGATATCCTGCGGGAAGCTTATTTCACTTATGAATATAAAAACACTGCCGAGCTGCTGATCGAGATGAGGCAGGCTTCCTTCAATATCGCCATCGTACTGGATGAATACGGCGAGACTTCCGGTCTCATCACTTTAGAAGACCTGCTGGAAGAAATCGTGGGCGAGATCCATGACGAATACGATGAAAATGATGAAGAATTTATCATAGAACTTGGCGGAAGAGAATATGATGTGGAAGGTTCTGTCAATCTGGAAGAATTAAACGACAAATTGGATCTGAACCTTTCCTCCGATGATTATGACTCCGTAGGCGGCCTGATCATCGAATATTTAGACCGTCTTCCAGAGGCAGGCGATGAAATCACCACAGAGGACGGTATTCGGATGGTAGTAGAAAAATTAGACAAAAACCGCGTTGAACGAGTACACATATATCTGCCGGAACCGGCAGAAGAAAAAGAGGCGTAGCAGCTGCTGCGCCTCTTTTTCATGAATGAATGCCCGCCCGAAAACAGGCCAGCAATGCATCCCTCCATTTTGCACGGGACACACGAAACTAGTACAACGAAATTTAAGTTTTGGATAGTTTGACGTAGAATATTTTTCTGAGAGTGCTGCTTCACAAACGCAGGCGTAGCGGTGGCTACG
>CAZGVY010000140.1:0-5740 GCA_964529215.1 uncultured Mordavella sp.
GCTTGTTTTTATTTCACAGGATATGAACCGGGAGGCGAATACGATCCTCTCAAAGGCAAATGATATCGAGGTTTCAAATTATGCGATCGATCTAAAGACGGAGATCGAGAAGGTGCGGGAACAGATTCAGAATATTGAATAGGAGTGCAGTTATGGATTCACAGGGAATATTGATCGTAGTGTCGGGATTTTCCGGTTCCGGCAAGGGAACAGTTATGAAAGAGCTTCTTGAAAGATATGATAATTATGCGCTTTCTGTATCGGCAACCACCAGACAGCCCAGAGAAGGAGAAAAGGACGGAAGAGAATATTTTTTCAAAACCAGGGAAGAATTTGAAAAAATGATTGCGAAAGAAGAATTGATAGAGTATGCTAGGTACGTAAATAATTTCTATGGGACGCCGAAGGCATATGTAGAGGAACAGCTTGCCGCGGGCAAAGATGTGATTTTAGAGATTGAGATCCAGGGAGCCCGTAAGGTGAAGGAGAAATTCCCAGACGCATTGCTTCTGTTTATAACGCCTCCCTCAGTAGAGGAGCTGAGGCGGAGGCTCGTCAGCCGCGGGACGGAAACTGCCGAGGTGATCGGGGAACGCATGAAACGGGCGGCGGAAGAAGCGGAAGGTATGGGATCTTACGACTATTATGTCGTGAACGACGTACTGGAAACCTGCGTGGAGGACGTACATGGGATTATCCGCGCAGAGCATGCGAAAGGGATACGGAACCAGGAATTTGCAGAACAGATTAAAAGAGAACTGAAAGGAGAATAGAAGATGCTGCATCCATCTTATACGGATTTGATGAAGGTTGTAAACAAAGATATTGAGGAGGGCGAGACAAAGGTGGTCAATAGCCGTTATTCTATCGTTATGGCAACCTCTAAAAGGGCAAGGCAGCTGATTGACGGCGATCTTCCGCTGGTTCATGCGAAGGATGGAGATAAACCGCTGTCTACTGCGATTGCAGAACTGAATCAGGAGAAAATCAAAATAATAGCCGAAGACGGCGAATAAGCATAATAAAACAGAAGGCAGATGCTTGATCCAGGTATCTGCCTTTTGCCAAGGAAGAAAACAGGGAGAAAAAGAATGAATATACTATTTGTTTCTCTTGGATGTGATAAGAACCTGGTTGATTCGGAGGTTATGCTGGGTATTCTGGTCAGCCGCGGATACCGTATGGTGGATGATGAGGCCATTGCGGAGGTGATCGTGGTGAATACCTGCTGTTTTATCCATGACGCTAAGGAGGAAAGCATCCAGACGATCCTGGAGATGGCTGATTATAAGAAGACAGGGAACCTGAAGGCATTGATCGTGACAGGATGCCTGGCGCAGCGTTACCAGAAGGAGATTTTTGAGGAGATCCCAGAGGTAGATGCAGTGATCGGAACGGCTTCTTATGATAAGATTGCAGAGGCAGTCAGCCAGGCTCTGGAAGGCAGGGGAGGGCTTTATCTGGATCAGACAGATTCCATGCCCGTAACAGAAAACAGGCGGATACTGACAACCGGAGGACATTATGCATACCTTAAGATCGCAGAAGGGTGCGATAAATGCTGTACTTACTGCATAATTCCCCGTATCCGTGGAAGTTACCGGAGCGTTCCCATGGAGCAGCTGCTTAAGGAGGCAGAAGAACTGGCAGGATCGGGAGTCAGGGAACTGATCCTGGTTGCGCAGGAAACAACGCTGTACGGGAAGGATCTTTACGGAGAGAAGTCGCTGCACCGGCTGCTCAGGGAATTGTGCAAGATCAGCGGGATCCGCTGGATCCGGCTTCTGTACTGCTATCCGGAAGAACTGGATGAGGAGCTGATCCGTGTTATAAAAGAGGAACCGAAGATCTGCCATTATCTGGATCTCCCCATCCAGCATGCGAATAACGAGATATTGAAAAGAATGGGAAGACTAACGACAAAGGAGCAGCTGACGGAGGTGATCAGCAGGCTCCGCAGGGAGATTCCCGATATTGCGATCCGGACGACCCTGATCACGGGATTTCCCGGCGAAACAGACGGACAGCATGAAGAGCTGCTGGAATTTGTGGACCAGATGGAATTTGACCGGCTGGGGGTGTTTACCTATTCCCAGGAAGAGGATACGCCTGCGGCAGGATTTGAGGGGCAGATTCCGGAGGAAGTCAAGGAACAGCGCCAGGCGGAGCTTATGGAGCTTCAGCAGGAAGTGGCGTTTGACCTGGCGGAAGATATGACCGGCAGGACGGTAACAGTGATGATCGAGGGACGCGTAGCGGGTGAAAATGCTTATGTGGGGAGAACCTATAAGGATGCGCCGGACGTGGACGGACTGATCTTTATCCATACAGATGAGGAAATGATGTCCGGTGACTTCGTAAAAGTGAAGGTGACCGGAGCATCAGAATATGATTTGATAGGAGAGTTGATAAAATGAATTTGCCAAACAAACTAACAGTTTTAAGAATGATTATGGTTCCGTTTTTTGTATTGTTTATGCTGACAGATATTGGAGGGGACGCTAACAAGTGGATCACATTGGCGATCTTCTGCGTGGCGAGCCTTACCGATATGCTGGATGGCAAGATCGCACGTTCCCGGAATCTGGTGACAAATTTTGGAAAGTTTATGGATCCGCTGGCAGATAAGATGCTGGTCTGTTCTGCGATGATCTGCTTTATTCCAATGGGAAAACTGACGGCATGGTATGTGATCATTGTGATAGCCCGTGAGTTTATTATCAGCGGGTTCCGGCTGGTCGCTTCCGACAACCGGGTCGTTATTGCGGCAAGCTACTGGGGGAAATTCAAGACAGTATCCCAGATGGCGATGATCATTCTTCTGATCGCAGAGCTTGGAGGAATATTTGACGTGATCGGAACGGTTCTTATCTGGGTATCTTTAATACTTACGGTTGTCTCACTGGCAGATTATGTGGGGAAAAATATTGAGGTATTGACAAAGGGAGGAATGTAAGATGGTTGTTGAACTGATATCAGTAGGCACCGAAATACTTCTTGGCAATATTGTAAATACAAATGCGGCTTATCTGGCAGAAAAGATAGCGCTTCTTGGATTGTCCTGCTATCATCAGAGCGCCGTGGGGGATAACGGGGAAAGGCTGGAGGATTCTATCCGGCTTGCACTTTCCAGATCCGATATCGTAATTCTGAGCGGGGGGTTAGGCCCTACCAAGGACGACCTGACAAAAGAAACTGCGGCAAAGGTACTTGGCAGGAAGCTTGTAGAGGATCCACATACCAGAGAGAGGCTGCAGGCATATTTTGACCGTGCCCGGAATAAGGACGGGATCGCCAGCAATAACTGGAAACAGGCGCTGGTCCCGGAAGGGGCGGTTGTTGTGGATAATCATAACGGAACTGCACCGGGGCTGGTCATGGAAGATGGGGAAGGGAAAAAGCTGATCCTTCTTCCGGGACCTCCAAACGAGATCAGGCCTATGTTTGAACGGGATATCGCTCCGTATCTGAACCGGCTGCAGCCGGAAGGGATTTATTCAAAGATGGTTAAGATCTGTTCTATCGGAGAGAGCCGTGCTGAGATGATGGTTTCTGATATTATGGATGCGCAGACGAATCCGACACTGGCGCCTTATGCCAAAACAGGAGAAGTACATTTCCGTGTTACGGCGAAGGCAAAGGATGAGGAAACAGCAGATAAACTGATGCAGCCGGTGCTCCATGAATTATACCGGCGTTTCGGCGATAAGATATTTACTACGGAAGAGGAAGTCACCCTGGAAGAAGCAGTGACAGAGCTTTTAAAACAGAAAAAGATGACTGTGACTACGGCGGAATCCTGTACAGGCGGGCTTCTGGCCGGAAGGATCATAAATGTGGCCGGGGCATCTTCCGTATATAACGAAGGGTATATTACGTATTCGGATGATGCCAAGAAAAAAATACTGGGAGTGTCAGAAGAGACGCTGAAGAAGTATGGCGCAGTCAGTGCAGAGACCGCTGCCGAGATGGCCAGAGGCGCTGCACAGGCGGCGGGCACAGAGGCGGCATTATCGGTTACCGGGATCGCAGGACCGGACGGCGGAAGCGAAGAAAAGCCTGTGGGACTGGTATATGTGGGCTGTTTTGTAAAGGGAAAAGTCCGTACGGAGGAGTTCCGGTTTAACGGAAACAGGGAGAAGAACAGAGATTATGCGGTAGTAAGGGCGCTGACCGTATTGAGAGAGGAATTGCTATGTTTGTAAGGACGTTGGGAGGAAATGAGATCCTCATGGCTCTTAAGCTGGCGTGGGAGGTATATGCATCTGATGTGGCGCCGCTGCAGAAGCCGGAAGCGGTGGCCGGCTTTCAGAACCTGATCCGTTATGAAATGATCGCTCCGCGTATTCAAAGCGGGGAGATCACATTATTTGGCGCGTGGGAAGGCCAGGAGCTGTGCGGGATCAGCGGAATTGACAGGAAAGGAAGTATCCTTCTGCTTTATGTGAGGAAACCCTGGCAGAGAAAAGGTGTGGGAAGACAGCTGATGCAGGCAATGTATCAGTTCTGCGCCCAGGTGCTTGTGGTAACGCGGATCACGATGAAGGTAGTTCCCTCTGGGGCGGTGGCCATGAATCATCTGGGTATGAGAGATGTGGCGCCTGTGCAGACAGAAGGGCCTGAAACATTTATTCCTATGGAGATCATGATCGCACCGGGAGCAATGAAGCCGGGAAAAAGGAAAAACAAAGCAGTGATCGGTGCGGTGGTAATTGCTGTAATTGCGCTGATCGTGCTGCTTGCCGCGATGATCTACCGGGAGGCCAGGAATGTATTCCGCGCGCCGGATACACAATACGATCATGACATGTACGGGGAATTTGACGACTGGTTCGGAGACGGTATCTACCAGGATGATAATGAAACGCTGTCAGGGGTGGACGCGATCCCTGAATACAGAGACGAAACGCCTGGATTTGAGGTAAAAGAGGAAAATTATCTGTATTCCCCAGAAGATACAAAGACTACATATGTGGATTTTGAAATAAATTATCCGCAGCTTGACGGCCTGGAGGATGCAGCAATACAGGAGAAGATCAATCAGGAACTGAAAAACTGTGCAATGGAGACCGTGGACCGTATTTATGAAAATCCTGATACAAAGATCAAGGAACGCGTGCTCGGAGAACAGAATCCGGTGATCGCAGATTATGTAAAATATAAGATCACCTATCTCACGGAAGAATATATCTGTGTTGCTTATGAGGATTATAGCTATGAGGGAAGCAGAGACAGCTATTATGTAGGTATACGCACGAAAAATATTGACCTGAAGAGTGGAACGGTCTTTGAAGTGAAGGATATCGTAGATCTGGACGAACGGTTTGTCAAAGAATGGCTTGAAGCTATGAGAAACGAGGCAGAGTCGTCTGAACTGCTTTCCGAACTGGATACAAAGGAATTGAAGGAAGCCCTTTCCGGGGATAATACGCAGGAAGGCACATATCTTCCCGTCTTTTTTGCAGATAAGGAAGGCATTGAAATCGGCTTTTCCTTTCATTATGAAAAAGGAGACGAAAATGATGTGGGGTATGGATGGGTAACTGCGCCGGTGAAAGAACAGGTTTTAAAGAAATACCGGACAGAGAGCCCATTCTGGGATTTAATAAAGTAGAATGCATGGCCTCTGGCATTTGTATCGTCATAAAATAGATTGACGAATTTCTAAAACTATGAGAAAATAGAAAAAGACTTGGTGATATATTTAACACACCATACGTTTAGAAAAATCATGTACAAT
>CAZGVY010000141.1:0-5683 GCA_964529215.1 uncultured Mordavella sp.
GGGGATTCGTATTTTAAGGTTCAGGGTCTAAAAATCGGTATTAACCGACAGTCCCTTTTAATGTAATTTTAACGTAACTCTCTATTGTCAGGTATCTCCTGATGCTATGCGAATACCGGCTTCAGCGCCTCAGCCAGCTTATCCTTCTGCGCCTGTGCCTCTTTCAGATCCTTTCCAAGGGTCGTAAAATATGTCTTGATCTTCGGCTCTGTTCCGGACGGGCGGACGATCACGCTTGCCCCTCCTTCCAGTGTGTAAATAAGTACATTGGCAGCCGGAAGCCCGGTCTCTTCAGGCTTCTTATAATCCAGAGCCTTCTCAACCTTATATCCCGCGATCTCTGCCGGAGGGTTGTCACGGAGGCCCTGCATGATGCCGGACATCTTATCCATTCCGGTAAGGCCTGGGAATTCAAAGCTGTCCACCTTGTTCAGATACCGCCCGTATTCTGTATAAATCTCTTCCATCCTCTGCTTCAAGGAACTTCCGATGCTTCTGTAATATGCTGCCATCTCGCAGATCAGCATCGATCCGATCACCGCATCCTTATCACGTACATAAGGTCCTGCCAGATATCCGTAGCTCTCCTCAAACCCAAAGATAAAACGGTCTACCTCTCCGTCTGCCTCCAGGCGGGCGATCTGGTCGCCGATCCACTTAAATCCGGTCAGTACACTTCTTAGCTCCACACCGTAATGTTCTGCAACCGCATCCGCAAGCGGTGTAGATACGATGGACTTCACGGCAACCGGATTCTCCGGCATGGTTCCCTTCTCCATACGTCCCGCGCAGATATAATCAAGCAGCAGCACGCCCACTTCATTGCCGCTTACCAGCTCATAAGAGCCATCCGGGCACTTCATGGCAATTCCCACACGGTCTGCGTCCGGATCTGTGGCCAGCATCAGGTCTGCGCCTGTTTCTTCCGCCAGCTTCAGCCCCTGCTCCAGCGCCTCGAAGATCTCCGGATTCGGATAGCTGCAGGTTGTAAAATATCCGTTCGGATATTCCTGATCCGGCACGATCGTAATATTGGTAATACCGATATCCTTCAGAACCTGGGTAACCGGCACAAGCCCCGCGCCGTTTAACGGGCTGTAGACCAGCTTCAGCCCTGCCGTCCTGCAAAGACCCGGGCGGACCTGGCGGGATTCGATCGCTTCATAAAGCGCCTTCTTACAGTCGTCGCCCACAAACCGGATCATACCATTCTCAACACCTTCTGCAAAGGAAATATAGCCCGCCCCGTTCAGTACGTCTGTCTTCTGGATCTCATCATATACAATTGCGGCTGCATCGTCCGTCATCTGGCATCCGTCCGGCCCATATGCCTTATACCCGTTATATTTTGCCGGATTATGGGAAGCCGTAACCATAATACCCGCATTACACTTATAGTAACGTGTCGCAAAGGAAAGTGCCGGCACCGGCATCAGCGCATCGTAAATCCTTACATGGATCCCGTTCGCCGCCAGAACACCCGCCGCCGTCTTGGCAAATACATCGCTCTTCAAGCGGCTGTCATAGCTGATCGCCACCGTCTGATTACCGCCCTGGGTCTTAACCCAGTTCGCAAGCCCCTGCGTTGCCTGACGCACAACATAAATATTCATACGGTTCGTTCCCGCCCCAAGCACTCCTCTAAGTCCGGCCGTACCAAACTTCAGGGATACCGCGAAACGCTCTTTGATCTCATCGTCATTGCCTTCAATCCTGGATAATTCCGGCATAAGATCCGCATCTTCTAAATCTGCCGCCATCCAGCGCTTATACTCTTCCTGATACATTTTAACCACTCCTACCATTTTTCCTTTCATATTTTTGTACAAATTGACAAAAAAGTTAGTTATAATATACCATGTTTGGCCAGTCTTGGCAAGTTGTAGTTCAATGACTGCCTGCTTCTAATATCCGCCGGACAATCGTAACATTCTTCCTTCCCATTACCCATTCTCTGTAGTATACTTTTCTTAGTGAAAAACACAATTGAAAGGAGAAGATCTTATGACAGACGCCAAACCCACCTGCCTGATCGAACACCATGCTATGCTGTTTGCCTATTTTGCCAAACATGCAATCGAACTGTGCGGCAGTAAAGGCAGGGAAGCCATCCTGGCAGGTATGACCGCCTATGGAAAGGAACGTGGAAAACGTATGGCGCTTAATGCGCTCGCCAACGGTGATGAGCTCACCACCATGACCAATCAGGCCTACGGTGAATGGAAACCCGATTATGCCGGGCAGATGGAATTCGGGCAGCTCCGCACAGAACCTACGCTCCAGACCTACATCGCCAAATGCGCCTGGTGCGATGCCTGGAAAAAGCATGACATTCTCGAATATGGGAAATATTACTGTGTCAATGTAGACAACGCCGTCTATCAGGGATTCCGCCCGGACTTCGTCTGCACGCCTACTACAACCTCGTTAAGCTGGGGCGGCGAACGCTGTGAATTTGACTGGGGGCATCCTCTTTCAGAGGAGGAAAATACACAGCTCTCCCAGAAAAAGAAAGAGCTTGGCTCCTCCTGCATGAAGGACTTTAATTTCCATACCGCCCACCTAAAACACACCATCAGCAGAATTCTGACCGAAACCTTAGGCGGCGACGGTAAAAAAGCCGTAGAGCTTGCCCTCGCAGAATTTGCGGATACCTTCGGACAGGAATATCTGGATATACTGGATCAGATTCCCCTGAATGAAATCTATCCCTTCTAGTACAGGGTATGGACCGCAACAAAATTCCGGGGCCCGGCGTTACATATATATTTTTCAAATATTTTCCGGAACCCGGCACAGCCAGAAAAGGACGTTACTATGAACATAATATCAAATTGGATTTTCTCCCACAAAGAGGAAATCATCCATATTGCCGATGACATTTTCTGTCATCCGGAAACTGCTTACCAGGAGTTCCATTCCTCCAAATGCCTTGCCGGATTTTTGGAAAAACAGGGCTTTAAATTATCCTGGAATACCGCGGGGATCAGCACTGCCTTTACCGCCGTCTGGGGAAGCGGACTGCCCCGGCTCGGTTTTCTGGCAGAATATGATGCCCTGCCGGAGCTGGGGCATGCCTGCGGCCACAATCTGCTTGGCGCTGGAGTCTGCGCCGCCGCCTGTTCCCTGAAGGAAGATATAGCGGCCCGTAAAGGCTCCGGTACCATTTTTGTCTACGGCTGCCCGGCAGAAGAAATCATGTCCGGCAAGATCGTTATGAATCAGGCCGGAGTCTTTGACAGTCTGGATGCTGCCGTCATGTGGCATCCCTTTGACCGCAACCGGATCAGCAACGATATCTGGCAGTCCCAGGATATTAAAAACTATACCTTCCACGGTATCAGCGCACACGCCTCTAAATCCCCGGAAAACGGGAGAAGCGCATTGGATGCGGCAGAGCTTATGAATATCGGCGTCAATTACCTGCGGGAGCATGTCCCCGGCGATGTACGGATGCATTATGCATATATGGATAATGGCATTCCCGCCAATGTCGTACCGGACACCGCCAGGACCAATTATTTTATCCGTTCCTCCAAACGCTCACGCACAGACGACGCCAGCCGGCGGGTAGACGACTGTGCGAAAGGCGCCGCTCTCATGACCGGAACCACCGTAGACATCGAGCTGGCTGGAAGCTGCAAAGAAATGAAGATAAACCGGCCGCTGGCAGAGATCTATTACCAGGCAATGGAAAAAGTTCCCGTACCCGGATATACCCAGGAGGAGCTTGCATTTGCCGAACGGATCACCAGAGAAGCCGGGCTCATTAACCACGGAACCTATTTTGCCGGACTGGAACCGCTGGAGGACGAACCTGTTCCTATTTCCATTGGGACAGATGCCTCCGAAGTCAGCCATAGGGTTCCCCTGATCACCCTGAGCGCCGCCACCATGTGCAGAGGCACCCCCCTTCATCACTGGGCTGCTGCGAAGCAGGCAGGAATGAGCATCGGGCACAAGGGAATGCTCTATGCGGCAAGATGTATGGCAGAAGGAACGAAACTGCTGATAGAAACTCCGGGAGCGCTGGAAAAGGTATGGGACTTCCACCGCACCCATAAATGAATTAGTAAGAAAGGACAGGTACCAATTATGATCACAAAGAAACTTGGAATTATCGGCTGCGGCAATATGGGCGGAGCCATTTTATACGGAGCGCTGGAAAGCAATGTAATCGCCAGAGAGAATGTATTCGTCTATGATATCAGCCCGGCCATGAGGGATAAGGCTGCCGGCTGGGGCGTAACCGTATCCGCCAGCGACGCCGAGGTATGCCGGAACGCAGATATCATCCTGCTTGCAGTAAAACCTCAGCAAGCCAAAGACGCATTAACCATGTGCGAAGATGCCCTGGATCAAAAAGCCATGATGTCTATTGTTGCAGGCGTCACTGTAGAACGCCTGCGGGCAATGATTTCCGGCACTCCCCGTATCCTCCGCATTATGCCGAACACCCCGGCCATGGTATATGAAGGCGCATTTGCGCTCTGCTCGGACAATGATTTTGCCAAAGATGAACTTGCATCTGCGAAAGCCCTCTACGAAACCATCGGTATCGTAGAAATGATACCGGAGCACCTCATCGACGCCGTCTGCGGGCTCAGCGGCGGCGGCCCTGCTTACGCTGCTATGTTCATTGAGGCCATGGCAGACGGAGGCGTAAAACAGGGGCTTCCAAGAGCGACCGCTTACCGCCTCGCGGCACAGACCTGTCTGGGAACCGCAAAGATGATTCTGGAAACCGGTATGCATCCGGGACAGATCAAGGATATGGTAACCTCTCCCGCAGGAACTACCATTGAAGGCTGCGAAAAGCTGGAAACCGGCGGCATGAGAGGCGCAGTAATGGAATGCATCAAGGCAGCTACAGAACGGTCAAAAGCATTGTAATCTGCCCGGAGGGCTGCTGGCTGACATTAGCTTACACAGGACTATACTGATCACAATCCTCCCAGCTCGTCAAGAATCCGCCCGCTCTCCCGGATATTCTCTAATGTTATCCGGCAGCCTCCGTCAAATATATGCACCGGAATCTCATCCTGGTATGTATAAACTGCAGTTTCCCCATGATCCAGCTTATGAACCGTCACTGTCTCTGCCTCCGGATCTACTGTCCAGTATTCCTTCACTCCGGCGTTCTTATATTTCCTATACTTAATCCCCCGGTCCCTCCCTTCACTGGACGGCGACAGCACCTCTGCCACAAAATCCGGCGCTCCATGAAACGCATGGTGTGCCTTT
Source organism: uncultured Mordavella sp. (assembly GCA_964529215.1). GTDB lineage: Bacteria > Bacillota > Clostridia > Lachnospirales > Lachnospiraceae > Claveliimonas. Next base: position 5,245 of record CAZGVY010000141.1, read on the forward strand.
GGATTCCTGTCTGCTTTCGTCCTTTTCCCCGGAGCTGTCCCCACTTTTGTTCCTGGTTCTTCTTCTGCCTCCGTTCTGCCATCTCCTCTTTCTGCACCCGTCTTCTTCGCGCATACGACAAATACATCCGGCTGTACCATCGTTCTCTCATCCCTGTCAAGCTGTACGTCTGCCGGAGATATCATAACCATGCACCGTCCCTTTCTTCTTCGTATCCACTCATCTAACTGGACCGCTATCCGGAAAACAACCGTCTGATGTTCCAACGTCGGCGCAGCCATATTATAGATCACGCCGTCTATCAGCTCCACCCGGCAGTCCTCTGGCAGTGCATAATAATCCTCTGCCGTATAGTCTCCCTGCTTTTTAGCCAGCAGATCAGCCAGCGCCTGACCGCCTGCTGCCGCATATGCCGCCCTGGCTTCCATGATATAATCCG
>CAZGVY010000142.1:0-1492 GCA_964529215.1 uncultured Mordavella sp.
CGTCCTTCAGATTCTCAATTGTTGACGGTACGGCGCCTCCATGGAGCAGCTTAAACCAGATCTTTGCATGCTCCTTTTCATTTGCTGCCGTCTCCTCAAAAATATTAGCGATCTGCACATACCCATCTTTCTTTGCCTTGGATGCATAATATGTATATTTATTACGTGCCTGTGATTCTCCTGCAAATGCCGCCTGCAGATTTGCCTCTGTTTTGCTTCCCTTTAATTCCATAACTTTAGTTCCTCCTTCATGTCTTAAATTAATAATAATTACTATTATTATATCATAAGATTTTCAGATTACAAGTTTTTTATTGAAATTCTAATATTTTTATTATATGATACAAGCGTCAAAAGGTCATGCCTCTGCGTATGAAATGCAGGGCAATCCGTGCATCATTTCATTTCTAAAAAAGGATTCTATAAAATAACGGGAGGAAACAAAATGCTTACAAATTTTAATTCTATGCTGAAATCTGCCTATGAACAGAAAAGGGCGGTCGGTTCATTTAATTTCTATAATTACGAGACCCTGAAAGGCATCCTGCAGGCTGCTGAACGGATGGATACGCCGGTCATTGTATCCTTTGGCAGGAAATATCTGTCCAATATGTCTTTTGATGAGGTAAAGGCCATTACGGCTGCCGCTGCGGATCTTTGCAAAACGGATGTGTGCCTGCACCTGGATCACTGTAATGATATGAGTCTCATTTATCAGGCAATCCGCGCCGGATTTACTTCTGTAATGTATGACGGCTCCGCCCTTCCCTTTGAGGAAAACGTATCCAATACCAAACGGATCTGCGAAACCGCCCACGCATGCGGCGTCAGCGTGGAGGCCGAGCTTGGAAGCCTGGCCGCCGGCGTTTCGTCCCACGAAGGTTCGGCAGACGATGTGGAAGTATATACCAGTCCTGATGCCGCCGCAGAATTCGCAGAAAAAACCGGCGTAGATGTGCTGGCTGTTTCTATCGGGACCGTCCATGGATTATATAAAGGCACGCCAAATATCCGTGTGGATATCCTGAAGGCAATCAATGAAAAGCTGCATATGCCGCTGGTACTTCACGGGGGAAGCGGAACGCCGGAAGAAAAAGTAAAAGAATGTATCTCGAATGGCATCGCAAAGATCAATGTAAACACGGAAATCTCTGATCATACCGTACAGCATACCAGAGCGCTCCTGGAAAAAGAAAACCCGCATTTGTCGGTTGTTGCACTGAACCAGATGCAGTACGTGGCGGAAGTTGTTCAGAAATATATGACCATTTTCGCCAACCAGTAAACCTGGATAAAAATACATGATTTCCGATTCTTTAGAGCCACTGGCAGATATGGATGGAATCCGCAAACATCCTTTTCCGGTTCCATCCATATCTGCCAGCATTTCACTACTATGATTCATTTTCATCCGATGCAGCTTCCTCCAGCTGATTTTCAAAAATAACTTCTTCAATAACCCTCACACATTCATCCGTATTTTTTAAAATCT
>CAZGVY010000142.1:1502-5665 GCA_964529215.1 uncultured Mordavella sp.
CCGGATCACCGTCCATCCAAGAAATAGCAGCTGCTGTTCCTTTTCACGGTCTCTTTCCATATTTCTCTCTATTTTCGCAATCCAATATTCCGGATTTTTACTGTTCAGCAGTTTTGGCCGTTTTATTTCCCAGTCTTTTCCGTGGAAAAATTCACTGTCGCAAAACACTGCAATTTTATATTTTGTAAGCACTATATCTGGCTTTCCCGGAAGTTTCTTGTAATTTTTGCGGTACCTGTAACCCTTTTTCCACAAAGCCTTACGGAGCGCGATCTCTATCGCCGTGTCTTTCGACTTTATATGCTGCATATTTTTCCGTCTCTGTTCAGGTGTAAGAACGTCCATTATTCCGCCTTCCAGTTTTTTGTTAATTGTGCCCGGTTTACGCCAAAGCAATCTGCCGCGGCCACCGCATGCCTGGCCATTATTTCAAAAGAAACATCATGATAAATCCTTCCATCCGATTCGATACCTGCCATCACATATACCCCATGCCAGTTATTCTCCGGATAGGTCAGAGAGCCTCCGTTTACCATTGCATAATATTTAGGAATACGGAAAAAATCACCGTTCAAAACAGCTTCCGCAACCCAGAAATTTTTCTCCATCGCATTTGTTGAAAACTGGTCGTCTCTCCCGACCCTGTCCCTAATACTTGTCTTAACCTGTATACATCCAAAAATATGTGCTTTCCCATGATTTGTCTGGATAGCATACAAATCAAAGTTATCGTTCCATTCCTCAATAAGATGCAGGTCGTCCGGATGGTTATACATTTTCCCCTCTCTGATCATCTTAACCGCATCGCTTTTTAAAATAAACTGCACTTCATTATCCGCCATAACCGGCTTATGTATCCTTGCGATATACCTCTCAAAAGAGTGCCCCGACGCCTTATTCCAGCTTTGATGCGCAGAGATACACCGGGTATACACTTCAACCCGCTGCATCCGGTCAAGATGGAACTCTTCTAAATGTGCAAGATTAAGCTTATGTGCCAGGCTTATAAGCGCCCAGAGAATCTCTTCATCTACATCCGGGAATTTTGTCATTGACTGGATAAAAGCACGATCAATCGCATTTTTCTGCGCGTCCCGCCGGGCGGCCGTTTTCTTACTTTCCGAAGCCGTTTTGTCAATATCTATGATAATGGAATTCCATGCCTTCATATATTCTTTTTCACAATATTCATATTCCTCTTTATATTGGGCAACCAATTCTTTTACGGAAAGAGCCATTTTAATCCTCCTGTCCTTCTGAATACTGCTGCAGTATTTTATTGATGCATTCCCCCCACGCATATGCCAGAAGCGGGGGAACAGCATCGCCGATCTGTTCGTATTTGTCCTGAATATCATTGTGAAGATGCGGCGTCAGATAGGGACCCCCGCAAAAATCATACGAATCAGGGAACGACTGTAATCTGGCACACTCTCTGACTGTCAATGCACGGTTATAAACCGGATGGACGAACTCATCCAGGCAGTGACTGGTTACTGTCGGGGACGGCTGATTAAGGATCAGGCGGTAGTTTCTCTTAATAAACATTTTTTTCGGCAATACATGCCTCTTTTGGAGTTCTCTGCGTTCTTCCCCTTCATACCGTTCAAATAAATCTTTCAGGCTTTCGCCTTGATGAAGGAGGCTAAATCTTTCCAATGTACAGTTCCTGTGCCGCATTGGCATCTGATAAGTGAGCCGGCTGTCAAAGTTTTCTCTTCTCCAGAATTTTAAGTCCTTCATCCTTTTTGAATATGAGGAATCTTCTCCATCGTAAGCGGACGCTTCTTCATTGCTGTTGGGAATAACATTAGGGAGGCCTGCAAGAGCTTCCTCTACCGTAACCGGCGGTTTCCCGTCTGGCTGCGGGTCTTTGAGCTTCCATGCCTCCTTTTTACATGCCAGCACAAAATAGCGCTTACGCTTTTGCGGCACTCCAAATTCCTCTGAATTTAAAATAAATTCTTCATAATTGATATATCCCGCTTCTTCTAATTCTTTTTTCAGCACATCCACCACCAGTGTTTTAGATCTTTTTTCAATTGTCTTTGTTTTAATGGCCGGAACATTCTCAAAGAGAATCATCTTTGCATTCGCTATCTTGGCAATACGGATCCCTTCGCGGAACAAAAACTGCCTATCGTCATAAAAAGACCTGGACGTATTCCCTGCAGTAGAAAAAGTTTCGCAGGGCATTCCTGATGTAACCAGATCAACTCCCTCTTCCGGGATATAGGGGAGAATATCTTTTTCCGTTACCTCTCTGATATTCGCGTGGATCACATGGACTTCCGGATGGTTCGCCGCATATGTATCACAACAGCTCTGGATCAATTCTATTGCAATCTTGGTTTCAAATCCTGCGGCATGCATACCCGTACAAATTCCGCCAGGGCCACTAAAGCAGTCAATATGTGTATATGCCATTCCAGTTTCTCCTCCTCCACTCTGGTTTATTCTTCCAGGTCACGCAAATATCTGCTGTTTTGTATTTTACTACGTAATCCAACTTAATTCAACCGCCATAAATTCATAAAGAAACAATCCCATAGGATCCAGGCTTTTTCAAAGTCCCGGATTCCACAGGATTGCTTTATCTATCCCTTATTCTGCATCTCTACCAGTCTCTTGCCACAGTAAATCTCCCGGAGTTTCGGTTTCTCGATCTTCCCTGTCGCATTCCTCGGCACCTCTGCAAAAATATACTTGTGCGGACGCTTGTACCGGGGAAGCTTCTTACAGAACAGCTCCAGATCCTCCTGTGTACACTCCGCGCCCTTTTTCACCTCCACGATTGCCGCCGCGATCTCGCCCAGGCGTTTATCCGGAAGGCCGATGACCGCAACATCTTTGATCGCCTGATGTGCCCGTAAAAAGTCTTCAATCTGCACCGGATACAGGTTCTCTCCGCCGCTGATGATCACATCCTTCTTACGGTCTACCAGAAAGATGAAACCGTCCTCATCCTCCTGCGCCATGTCTCCGGTATAAAGCCATCCGTCCTTTAGCGACTCATTCGTAGCTTTTTCGTCGTGGTAATAACAGGTCATAACGCCAGGCCCCTGCAGGATCAGTTCTCCCACACCGCCCTGCTTCACATCCACACCGTTCTCATCTACGATCCTCGTCTTCCAGCCATATCCTGCCTTGCCGATGGCGCCCACCTTATGGATGTTCTCCACGCCAAGATGTACCGCGCCAGGCCCGATGGACTCGCTTAAGCCGTAATTGGTGTCATACTCATGACGCGGGAAATACTCTTTCCACCGCTTGATCAGGCTGGGCGGAACCGGCTGTGCGCCAATGTGCATCAGCCTTAACTGGTCAAGCTCATAATCCTCCAGTTTCAGGTCCCCCCTGTCCAGCGCATCCAGGATATCCTGTGCCCACGGGACCAGCAGCCATACGATCGTACACTTTTCCTTGGAAATCGCATCCATAATATATTCCGGCTTCGTTCCTTTTAAAAGAACTGCTTTCGAGCCGGTAAGGAGGCTTCCGAACCAGTGCATCTTTGCGCCCGTATGATAGAGCGGCGGGATGCATAAGAAAATATCATCCTTTGTCTGTCCGTGATGTTTCTGCTCCACTTTACAGGAATGCATCAGGCTCTCATGGTTGTGCAGGATCGCCTTCGGAAATCCTGTGGTTCCGGATGAAAAATAAATAGCCGCATCATCCTGATCCGTCAGCACAATATCCGGCGATGAGCCGGAACAGTTAGCGGCCTGATGCACATAGCTCTCCGCAAAAGAAGGACAGCCGTCCCCCACGAAAAATAACAAACGGTTCTTTGCAATAGAATCCGCGATCTCCTCTACACGCCCGATAAACTCCGGCCCAAATACCAGCACATCCGTATCGGACAAATTCACACAATACTCGATCTCTTCCGCCGAGTACCGGAAATTCAGCGGCACAGCCAGCGCACCGGTCTTTAAGATCCCAAAATAGATTGGCAGCCACTCCAGGCAGTTCATCAAAAGGATCGCCACCTTATCTCCTTTTTTCACGCCCCGGCTTAACAGCAGGTTCGCAAAACGGTTCGCTTTCTCATTGAACACATTCCAGGTAATCTCCCTGCGGTAATGTACGAAGGGCGTCGGTTCTATCAGTTCATATTCCTTCCACGTGATCCGGCGGTCCTCCGGCTGCTGGGGATT
>CAZGVY010000143.1:0-5594 GCA_964529215.1 uncultured Mordavella sp.
ACCCCTGCTATAGCGGATTGCAGGTTCAAGGTACCGCTACCACCCCGGCTGCACGAGTCATATTGTAGCGTGTTTTGGGCGAAAAGTCAATAGTACGGTGAATATCCGCCTGCCGGATACTGTGCAGGGCAGTATTCCCGTGAACAGTAAAGATGGAAGGGGTTATCGCAGAAGAATTATGAGGATCTTACTTACGGCAATTAATGCAAAGTTTATACATTCAAACCTGGCTGTGTATAGTCTGAGAGCTTATGCACAGTCTTTTCTTGACGCCGGCATTTCCATTGCAGAGTATACGGTCAATCAGCGGCCGGATGATATACTGGCCGATATCTATAAAAGAAAGCCGGATATGCTGTGCTTTTCCTGTTATATCTGGAATATCTCTTACGTGGAGCTGCTTGTGAAGGAATGCCGTAAGATACTTCCGGATACAAAGATCTGGCTTGGAGGGCCAGAGGTGTCTTATGACGCCGTGGAAGTGCTGAGGCGGCTGCCGGAAGCGGATGGAGTCATGAAGGGTGAAGGGGAGGAAACCTTTGCCGAACTTGTGCGGAAAAACAGTCCGGAGGATACGGAAGGAATTACCTTCCGGGCCGCAGACGGGAAGATCAGGTCAAATCCATGGAGAGAAGTCATGGATCTGAATAAAGTGCCCTTTGTTTATCAGGATATGACAGACTTCGAACATAAAATCATATATTATGAAAGCAGCAGAGGCTGCCCGTTTCACTGCAGCTATTGCCTGTCATCCGTGGAGAAGAAAGTAAGGTTCCGGGATATAAACAGGGTGAAAGAAGAACTGCAGTTTTTTATTGACCGGGAAGTGCCGCTGGTAAAATTTGTAGACCGGACATTTAACTGCTGCCATGAACATGCGGTGGCGGTCTGGCAGTACCTGCTGGAGCATGACAGGGGGAAGACAAATTTTCATTTTGAGATCGCGGCGGATCTGCTGACTGAGGAGGAGATCAGGCTGATCGGACGTATGCGTCCAGGGCTGATCCAGCTGGAAACCGGCGTACAGTCCACGAATCCGGATACGGTCAGGGAAATACGCAGGAGGATGCAGTTTGATAAGGTTGCGGAGAATACGCGGGCGGTGGCGGCGGGAGGAAATGTCCATCAGCATCTGGATCTGATCGCAGGACTTCCTTATGAAGGAATAGAAAGTTTCAGGAAAAGCTTTGATGATGTTTATAGGCTGCGGCCACAGCAGCTGCAGCTGGGATTTCTGAAAGTCCTAAAAGGTTCCTTTTTATATGAAAACAGTAAGAACTATGGACTGGTATATCAAAGCGCTCCGCCCTACGAGGTGCTGTATACCAGGTGGCTGTCCTATGAGGATGTGATCCGTTTAAAGGACATAGAAGAGATGGTTGAAGTGTATTATAACAGTATGCAGTTTACAGAGACGCTCCCGGCGCTGGAAGAAGAATTCCCGGATGCGTTTGATATGTACGGGCAGCTTGCCGGATATTACAGAGACCATGGCCTGAAGGGACTGAAGCATTCCAGGCCGGCAAGGTATGAGTACCTCATGGCGTTTGCAGCAGAGAAAGCGCCTGGAAAAGTGCAGCAGATACAAGAACTGCTGACGATGGACTATTATCTCAGGGAAAATGCAAAAAGCCGGCCGGCATTTGCCGGGGAATACCGGATCTCCAAAGAGAAGCTGAGAGATTTCTATGAGCAGGAATCAAAATGTGCAAGATTCCTTCCGGGATATGAGGGGTATGATAAAAACCAGCTGCGGAGAATGACACATCTGGAATATTTTGAAAGACTGAAAAGAATGGTTTTGTTTGATTACAGCACGAAGGATCCGCTGACCGGACAGGCGCGGATAGTTGATATTGAAAAATGATATGAAAACGGGTATGATAAGGTAGAATGCAGATTGGAAAAAGAAAAGAGGTACTGGAAATGAATTTTAACAATAAAAAAACGAAAAGGATCATGGCGGTCATCATTATACTTGTGGTTGTGGCAATGGTGGCGACGGCGGTTATTCCGGCAATGATCATGTAGTGCGCAGGCAGCACAGTATATAGTAACATGAGGTAAGGTGGAAGAAGATGGCATCAGGCAGGAAAAATAAAAACAGACGCAGATATGCAGGTAAACACCGCAAAAGAACGCAGCGGACAGTGATAATTGCCGGAATGGGGACACTGGTGCTTGTGTTTGGCGTACTTTATTTTGCTTTGAAAAGCTATGTGGAAAAAACGGGTGAAGACATTATCTGTAATAATGTTTTTATCGGAGCCATGGATGTGTCCGGCATGACAAAAAAGGAAGCTGAGGACGCGCTGAAGGAGCAGGTGGAGAGGGACGGAGGACGTACCGTTACTTTTCAATTGAGAGATGAAACGATCGGGGTTTTACTGAAAGACTTAGGGTATGGAAGCCCGGATACTGGCAAGCTGGCTGAAAAAGCTGTCAGCTATGGGAAAACCGGCAGTATGTGGAAACGTTATCTGCAGATAAAAAAGCTGGAGGACGAGGCGTATATTCTGGAGGAAACATACAAAATAGGCACTGAGGAGCTAAAGGAAGTGTGCGGTACCAAGATCAATCCTTTGCTGCAGGTGCCGGAGAATGCATATATTTCCAGAAATGAAGACGGTACTATGAATCTGGTGGATGAAAAAGAGGGGGAAACCATTGATATCGACAGTACGGTCCAAAAGATTACCAGCCATCTGAACGATGGGTGGAAACATGACAGTTTTTCCCTGGAACTGGCGGTTATCACAGAGAAGCCGGAGATCACGCGGGCAGACCTGGAAGGGATCACCGACGAACTGGGATCGTATGATACAGATGCCGGAGGCGGGGACCGCTGGACGAATCTAAAGACCGGCGTGGGAAAGATCAATGGGACGGTCCTGATGCCTGGCGAGGAATTTTCGGTGTATCAGGCTACGGCGCCCTACGACGAAGAACATGGATATGCAGAAGGGACAGCCTATGAAAACGGAGAGGTGGTCCCAGCCTATGGCGGAGGGATCTGCCAGGTGTCAACGACCCTGTATAATGCAGCAATCTATGCAGAGCTTGAGATCGTGGAACGCCATCCTCACTCCATGACGGTAGATTATGTGGAGCCTTCCAGAGACGCGGCGATAGCGGGGGATTTTATGGATTTCCGGTTTAAAAATTCCTATGATTCACCGATCTATATCTTTGGAGAGATCGATGCTTCGAACAGGCTGAGGGTGGTAATCTATGGAAAGGAAACGCGGCCGGAAAGCAGGAAGGTAGAGTTTGAAAGTGAAACGCTCAGCACAGAGGATTATTCTGTAAAATATAAGGCGAATCCGGAACTGTATTTCGGCGATATCGAGTATACGGGAAGCCCGCATACAGGGAAGGAAGCCAGGCTCTGGAAGACCGTCTATGAGAACGGGGCGGAGGTCAGCCGAGAGGTCTTCAATACGAGTACATATACGAAGTCGGATCAGGTCGTGGAGATCGGTACTGCCGGGGCGGGCGCTCAGGCGGTCAGCGATCTGGAGACAGCGATCGCGAATCAGGACTGGGATGAGATCGACCGTGTGATCAGCGGGGGATACGGAGACGCAGAAGAGGAGGACTAAGCCGCCAGGGAAAATAAAAGTGGAGATATGGAAATGATATACAAAGATTTCTTTTTATGCAGAACCGGGATCTATTATGGAAGTACGAGAGACATTGGGGCGTGGGCGCTTTATGCCGAAGCAAATCATTTTGCGTCCAGAGGGATTTTTCAGGGAAATGCAGAGGTACAGATCGGGATTCCGGATCATATGGATAAGTCCCGGATCAATTCCATCAGAAATCATATGAAAAGAGGCAGGGCGGTACTGGAAGAGAAAGGATTTACCGTCGGGAACCTTCGTATGGAAGGACAGAAAAGCAGCGCGCTTGCCGTGCCATGTGTAACTGTGACGATGATAGGGGAGCACGGGCCTGGGAAACGGATCCGCAATGAGCTTACAGGCGCGCATGCGGGGCAGGATATCCTGCTTGCAGGCTGGGCCGGGTTAGAAGGCATGCTCCGTGTTATGGGGGAGAGAGAGCCGGAATTGCGGGAGCGCTTTACGCCCGCATTTATCCGCCAGATCAAAGCATATGAACAGGAGATCTGCGGGCTTGACAAGGCAGCGGCAGCGGAGGAGGACGGCATATGCGTCGTCCGGCAGATATCTGACGGCGGGATTTTTGCGGCTTTGTGGAAGCTGGCTGAGGAAACAGGGCTGGGCATCGAGTCGGATCTGAAGAAATTTGCTGTCCTTCAGGAAACCATTGAAGTATGTGAGCTGTACCGCCTGAATCCTTATCAGCTTACTTCTAACGGGAGCTTCCTCATGCTTTCAGACTGCGGGGAAACTGCTGCGGCTTCGCTGAAGCGCAAAGGGATACAGGCTGCAGTGATCGGCCGGCTCACAGAAGGCAACGACAAGATCATTTATAACGGGGAAGATGTAAGGTATATTGACCGGCCGGCGGCGGATGAACTGATGAAGGTATTCAGGAAGGAAAAGCGATGATCAATATTGTATTGCATGAGCCGGAGATCCCGGCAAATACGGGAAATATCGGCCGTACCTGCGTGGCGGCAAATGCCAGGCTGCATTTGATCGGGCCTCTTGGCTTCCGGCTGGATGAAAAGAGCCTTAAGAGGGCGGGAATGGATTACTGGAAAGAGCTGGATGTGACAACGTATATCGATTATCAGGATTTTCTGGAGAAGAATCCTGGTGCAAAGATCTATATGGCGACGACCAAGGCGCAGAAGATCTATACACAGGTGAAGTATGAACCGGACTGCTTTATTATGTTTGGAAAGGAAAGCGGGGGTATACCGGAGGAGCTATTAGTAAAGAATAAAGAAAACTGCGTCCGGATCCCTATGGCGGGGGATACCAGGTCTCTGAACCTTGGAAATTCGGCTGCGATCGTGTTGTATGAAGCGCTGCGGCAGAATGGATTTGACGGGATGAACCTGGAGGGACGGCTGCACCGGCTGGAGTGGGAGTAACAGGGCAGATCCTGTAAATGTAAAAAAATGGGAAAAAATATAAAATTCTTAAAAATATTGCAGGGATTTTGGGAAAATAAATGGATTTTTATCCCAAGGGGAAGTATAATAAGGAAGAATGTTTTATATTTCGTATATAAAAAGAGAGGTGGTGAATAGATGGTAGAGGAGACTATTCGTACGATTAAAGAAGCGGAGCGTCAGGCAGAGGAGCTGGTGAAGCAGGCTGAGGACAGATGCTCTGAGATCTTGGAGAGTGCATCTGTAAAAGCCGGAGAGATGAAAGAGCAGGCTGTTAAACAGGCGAAAGCAGAGGCGGAGGCCAGACTCGCGGAAGCCAGAGCAGAGGGTGATGAATCTGTGAAAAAGGCATTGCAGGATGTGGATGAACAGATTGCCTCTCTTAAGAAAGATGCAGGACGGAAAGCAGAAGAAGCTATAGCGGCCGTTATAGCGGATATTGCTTAGTCCGGTATATATTCACTGAGCAAAGGAGGGATGCGGTTATGGCAGTACTGCAGATGCAAAGAGTGAGTATCTGCGCGCTTAAGAAAGACCGTAAAGCCAT
>CAZGVY010000144.1:0-5525 GCA_964529215.1 uncultured Mordavella sp.
CATCGTAATGCTGCTCCGTCTGATTGCTATATACTCCTTCTTTATTCCGCGTCCGCTAAGATGCACTTAACGCAGTCCGCCAAGACATACCTACGGCTGTACCTCTTCCCCCCGCCGGTACATTTCCACGATATTCTGGATACGGTCGGCCGGATTCAGAATACTGTTGATCGAACTGTCATGATTCAGCGTATCGATCATCAGCGCCAGATACTTGCTCATATCGCAATTGATATAATATGGTCTTGATAAAAGCTCCGGCGTCTGATAGATCAAGTTAGTCGTAAGGATCCCATTAAGGATCCCCTCCTCATACGCTTGGTCGAATTTCGCCATGCCATTGGTAAACAAGCCGAAAGTTGCCGCCGCATAAATGCGGTTTGCCTTGCGCTGCTTCAGCTGGCTGGCAACATCCAGGATACTGTCTCCGGAGGAGATCATATCGTCCAGGATGATCACATCCTTGCCTTCCACATCGGAGCCTAAAAATTCATGTGCAATGATCGGATTACGCCCGTTCACGACCCTGCTGTAATCTCTCCTTTTATAAAACATACCCATATCAAGGTTCAGCACATTCGCCAGATAGACCGCCCGTTCGGTGGCTCCCTCATCCGGGCTGATCGCCATCATATGGTCACTGTCAACTTTCAGATCCTTCACCGTGCCCAGAAGCCCCTTCACAAACTGGTACGTAGGGCGCACCGTCTCAAATCCATTCAGCGGGATTGCATTCTGCACGCGGGGATCATGCGCGTCAAAGGTAATGATGTTCTCCACACCCATCCGGGCCAGTTCCTGCAGCGCAAGCGCGCAGTCCATGGATTCCCTTCCATTCCTCCGGTGCTGCCGGCTCTCATACAAAAACGGCATGATCACGTTAATACGTCTGGCTTTTCCTCCGATTGCCGCAATAATCCTTTTCAGATTCTGATAATGGTCATCCGGGGACATATGGTTGATATGGCCTGTCAGCGAATAAGTCAGGCTGTAATTGCATACGTCAACCAGCAGATAAATATCCATTCCCCTTACAGATTCATTGATAATACCCTTTGCTTCCCCTGAACCAAAACGGGGAACATTCGTTTTGATCAGATATGAGTCCTTCTCATATCCGCCAAAAGCAATATGGTCTTTAAATTCATGTCCGTCTTCCCGGCGCCACTTGACAAGAAATTGGTTTACCTTGTTTCCCATTTCCTGGCATCCGTCAAGGGCAATAATTCCCAAAGGCCCTACTGGGATATTGTCTAATCTTCGTTCATTACGGCGCAGCATACTTATTTTTCCTCCTAAAAATTACTGTCTACCCATAAGTTTCTTCTGTATCCGGATGTCATCTCCCGTCATCCGGAGTACGGTATATGCACTGGAAATACGGGAAAACACCCGCTCCGAGTACAGCGTATTCAAATCGTCCGGCGAAAGATTCGTCGATATGATCGTTGATTTCCGGCGAAGCAGTCTTTCGTTCAGACATACAAAAAGCTGGGACGTTGTAAACGTATTGGAAAATTCAGTTCCCAGATCGTCGATGATCAGCAGGTCGCACTCATAAATATGTTCATAATCCAACGCAGCGTTTTCATCCTTATCAAATTGCTTTTTTGCAAAAATATCAAATAATCCGGCGGCCGTAAAATAAATGACGGAAAACGTCCGGTCAAGGATCTCCTTCGCCACGCAATGGGTCAGGAAGGTCTTTCCCACTCCGGTATCTCCCCAAAGCAGCAGGTTGTCCCCTCCCTCTGAAAAATGATCCACAAATTCCCTGCATGCACATACCGCCGTCTTCATCGCGTCCTTCGCATTCCGCCCCGTCAGGGGATCAATATGCCCCCTGGAATAATACTCCATGGACAATGTGGCAAAGTTCTCTTTTTCCAGTACATCCTGTAAATTAGATTGTGTGTAAAGAAAGTCTATAATTGCTTTTTCAAAGCAGTGGCATTTCTTGTTCCCAATATAACCCGTATCATGGCAGTCCCCGCACACATATGCCGGTTTCAGATAATCTGCGGGCAGGCCCGCCTGCTCAAGCAGCATCTGCTTTTCCTCAAAAAGAAGATGGAGGTCGTTTTTTAATCCCGTTAAGGCCGCATCGTCTCCATCCAGTAATTTATGTGCCTGGCGGACGCTCAGTTCTGAAATCGTACGGTCCAGAACCTGAAGCCTTGGAATCTTCTCATAGGCTGCTCTATACCGTTCGCGCAGGCGGTTCTCGTTGTTCAATTGTCTTTTTTCATAAATCCGCATGAAATACTCATACTGAGAATTGGTTAGCGCCACGAATCTCTCCCTTTCTCTTATGTCTTGATCAGTTTCCGCGTCAGTTCATCCATATCCTGATACTTGCGTCCCTCGAAATTATTAAATTTGTTCCGGGGCTTTTTCGCCTGTCCGGAAAGAGCTTCCGGCTTCTTCCTGTTCTTCTCTTTCTCATGTGCCAGATCCAGTTCCTTAACCTCTGACATGGTTTTCGCACCCTTGTCCATCCAGTTCCGCAGGATAGATTCCGTATAATCAAAGCTCGGCTGATGGATCGTTTTCATCGTACGGCTGCAGGCTTCTACGATCAGCTCTGAGGAAAAGCCATATTCCTCGCTCCAGCGCTGGATATATGCAAGCTCTGCCGCAGCCGGCGACCGGCCCCGGATGCCAAATGCGTTCAGGACTGCATAGCTGTTCTTACTGTACTGCCCTGAAACCGCCTTCGCCTCCTCAACCGTCGTTATCTGCCTGTCCGCCCAGGAATGTGCAACCTTCTTAATATAATGAAAACTCTTATGCCCATGCTCCACGCAGGATTCGATCAGGTATTCGATCAGATCCGCCGACAGCTTCAATTCATCATAAAAGTATACGATCATCTCAGATTCCGTCTTTGTCAGCGTCTTTCCAAGATACTGCTCCGTCACGTGGACGATCTCCCGGAATTCCCTGCGGTTCACCTGGCTGAGCGCTTCCTCTTCAGACGCCCTCTTTACTTTGCCGTTCCGGACCGCCGGCACAAATTCTTCCCCTGCGCCCAGCGGCTCCCGGCGGATCTCCTGCGTCTTCGCCTCGTAATCTAAAAGTCCCTTTTTCTTCCAATAATTCAGAGCCCGGATCACATCCTTCTCCGTACATTCCAGCGTATCTGCAAGCCTGGGAATCGTGAGCGCTGCAGACGGATCCCCCAGACAACGGAGAAGCAGGAGATATACCTTTACATATTCCCCGTTCGCCTCTACCATATAGCGGTCTATAAATTCATTTTCAAGCAGAGTTGCGTTCCCCTGAACGCAATTTGTCAAAGTGAGTTTCGTCATACCTGTCCCATCCTTGCCTGTCATCTTAATAGCATAAACATTATAGCATTGAGACAAGACGCAACAAAGAACTTTTTTTCTCAAAATCCATCTTTTTTGTGGATAAAGTAGTGTTGAAAGTGTGGATAACTATTCTTTTAAAAGATTTTCTCCAATATTTACAACATCTCCTGCTCCCATAGTTATCAACACGTCGCCTTTTTTGCAGTTCGCCAGGACGAATTTTTCAATTTCACCGAAGGACGGAAGATAATATGCGTCGCATCCTTTTTCTCTCAGCGCCTCCATGAGCTGTTCTGAAGAAACCCCCAGTGTATCCGTCTCGCGGGCGGCATAGATATCTGCAAGTATGATATGATCCGCGCCGGACAGAGCCTCTGTAAATTCATCAAACAGCGCCCTGGTCCTTGAATAGGTATGCGGCTGGAACACACACCAGAGCTCCCGGTGCGGATAGTTCTCCGCCGCAGCCAGTGTTGCCCTGATCTCCGTCGGATGATGCGCATAATCATCGATAATGGTAATGCCATCTTTTACCCCTTTATATTCAAATCTCCGGTCCGTCCCATGGAAAGCATTCAGCCCCTTCTGCACGGATTCCAGAGGGATCCCGATCAGGTCTGCCGCCGCGATAGCCGAAAGGGCATTCAATACATTATGATCCCCGGCAACCTGCAGATCCACGTGCCCCCATACAGTCCCGTTACGTACCACGTCAAAGGAGGCATCGCCCAGATGATTATGCGTAATAGCCTCCGCACAGTAATCATTGGAGGCGTCCATACCGAAGGTCACCACCCGGCACTCCAGCCCGCCGGTAATCTCCGGAAGATCCGGTATTTCACCGTTTATGATCAGAATGCCGTCTGACGGCAGAAGTTCTGCAAACCGGCGGAAAGACCGGCGGATATCCTGAATATCTTTAAAAAAGTCCAGATGATCCGCATCAATGTTCAGGATGACCGACATCCTGGGGAAGAAATGAAGGAAGCTGTTGGTATATTCACAGGCTTCCGTCAGGAATATCTCTGAATTTCCAACCCGGATATTGCCTCCGATGGCCTTTAAGATCCCTCCCACCGAAATCGTCGGATCCTGTCCGTCAGCAAGAAGGATATGCGAAAGCATCGAAGTGGAAGTGGTCTTTCCATGGGTGCCCGACACCGCGACCGGCAGCTTATAATTCGTCATCATCTGCCCCAGGAATTCTGCACGGCTCATAAGCGGGATCCCCCGCCGCTTCACCTCCGCAAGTTCTTCGTTGTCTTCATGGATCGCCGCCGTATAAACAGCCACTCTGATCCCCTCTGTAATGTTAGAGGCCTTCTGCCCGTAAAAAATTACGGCGCCCAGCTCCTCAAGGTGCTTCGTCAGGCCGGATTCCCTGGAATCCGAACCGGATACGGTAAATCCTTCTTTCAGGAGGATCTCCGCCAGACCGCTCATACTGATCCCGCCGATCCCAATAAAATGTACATGGCTTGGTTCGTTAAAATTAATTTTATACATAAAATAATACCTTTCTTAAATATTCCATACCACAGCTAAAATTATGGTTTTCTAAGTATATTGCCTTTTAATATCATTATAAACAGATATCTAAAAAAAGCCAAGCTGTATTTATTTTTATATTTACAAAAATAATTTGTCTTCCTATTTGTTTAATTTCTACAAAAATTTTGAAAAATAATGAATTTTTTTATTAATTTTATTCACATCAAAAAAAAGGTGTGATATACTTTACATATAAAATGTGTACGGATACCAGGGAAAGGAGTGACATCATGATCAAGAAAAAAATGATAGCCATGCTGCTGGCCGGAGGGCAGGGCAGCCGTCTGGGCGTACTGACAGCCAAAGTAGCCAAGCCCGCTGTTGCCTTCGGCGGCAAATACCGGATTATCGATTTCCCTCTCAGCAACTGCATCAATTCCGGCATTGACACGGTCGGCGTCCTGACCCAGTATCAGCCGCTCAGGCTGAATACCCACATCGGGATCGGCATTCCGTGGGACCTGGACCGCAATATCGGCGGGGTTTCGATTCTTCCCCCCTATGAGAAGATGACTAACAGCGAATGGTATACCGGAACGGCCAACGCCATTTATCAGAATTTAGAATATATGGAAAATTATCATCCGGACTATGTACTGATCCTCTCCGGCGACCACATCTACAAGATGGATTATGAGATCATGCTGGATTACCACA
>CAZGVY010000145.1:0-5492 GCA_964529215.1 uncultured Mordavella sp.
CGCCTTAGTTTCCGTAAATTGGTAGTTTATCGGAATGTTGCTTCGTCTGCCAGAGAGTGTATTCTGCTCCAACTGCGTCCGCCAAGATGTACTTAACGCAGCCCGCCAGGATATCATTTATACTCTTATACGGAAGCCATGGACGACCGCCTCATGGCAAGCTCCCTAAGCTTCCCATGATACCGGTAGTTCAGCTCCGGCAGCTCCATATAATCACTGGGCTTCATAAGTGTCACATCCTTTGGAAGCTTTAAAGCGCTGCTCTTATCCAAAACATCACTGACAAACTGGGAGCAGAAATAATGCCGTTTCCGGTGATATGGAATATGAAACTGGCATAAAAGTAAACCAAATATATTATAATGATACTCCTCCGCATTCCTGATGATCCGCTGTGCCTCCCGCTTTGCCTGCAGATAGGTTTCCTCATCAACCTGAAGCTCATAAAGCACACAGGGGATCTCTGCCCCATGCTTCCTGTAATATCCACAGTACAGCTGTTCTATACACGGTCCCGCCGGAAATAGTGTACGCCCATTTTTCCTGGATGAACTGTATAAAGGCTGCAGGCTCTCCTCAAATGAAATAGAAACATGCGTATAGGAATCCATCGTAATGAGGTGAATGATCCTGGACAATATCGTATCTGATTTAGTTAAAAGTATATAAATGGTTTTCATAATGGTTCCTTCTCCTCATAACTGTAGCTAATGTCTTTCTTCTTCCGCGCCGGATATATGTTACCATATGCCAATGCATTTTCAAATCCCTTCCAGCTTCTGAAAATTACTATAACAGATAAAATAAATAAAAACCGAAAGAAAATCTTAAAAGAATTTAAATATTTTTACAATTCATTAATCGTATCCGCAACCGGCATATTCCTCATCCGTTTTGCCGGGGCATGTACTGCAATGGCAACGCAGGCCATCACAAATACGATGATCACGCACAGCAGAACTACCGGCAGATGCCATATCATTCCCATGTACCGCGTAATCAGCCGTACATACAGGAAATGGCTTAGCGGGATCCCAATGATGCAGCCTGCTGCAAGGCCAGATGCGGCATAGGTAAATGCTTCCGCCCTTATCATCCGGGTAAGCTGTCCGCCGTCCATACCCACTGCCCGCATAGCTCCGTACTGCTTCGTCCGGGCCGCCACACTGATAGAAATACTGTTAATAATATAGAACATGGTAACCAGCCCGATGATTGCCAAAAAACCGTATACCCCGATCCGTATCGCCAAATATGTGGTATTGTTTGACTGTATAAATTCCCTTCCGTCCGAAAAGATCACATCGCTCCCGGCAAATTTACTGATCTGGCTTACTGTCTCCTCATCCGCCTCTTCATTAAGCTGTACGCCGATCATAGTAAGCCCCTGCTCTCCCGTTAATTGCTCAAAGGTCTCCTGGGAACAGATTACAAGAAATTCACCGGGAAACAAGCCGCCCGACACGGAACAGGTGATCTCAACCTCTTTTCCTCCAATCTGCACGGTATCCCCAACTTTCAGCGGGTTATCTTGATTATAAACCGTCATAACCTTCCCGCTGTCTCCATAAATATCCGATAATTCTCCCTCAACCACATCATCCTTTACACTTTCCATCAGAACCTCGTCATAAGATTCCAGATTGACATGGTCAATCCCTTCCCTTGAAGAAGATGCCTCAACACCATCCAGGTATGCAGTTCCAAATACACTTTTTACGCCATGGATTCCTTCGATTTCATCTTTTACGCTCTGTTTAATCACCAGTGCATTGGCATAGCCGTTAAGCGTAATATCCGGCTGATAGGATTTTAAAGTAGGCATCAATCCTTTTGCGAAATCTATGCCGACGGAGAAGCATAAGGTCAGTATGATCGCAAGCGCAAAGGAACTCGTCATCAGGAACCAGTTCTTTCCGGAACCCGTCGCATGATGGACGCCCAGCGTCCTTTCTATATTTCTCACCCTCCCTTTGATCGCATGGCCTTTTCCTGACGCCGCCTCTGCATTGCCGGAGACTGCAGACACAGGAGAAACCTTGGCGGCACGCTTTGCGGGAGCCTGCGCCGCTAACAAAACGGTTACAACGCCAACCAGCACGCCGCTGGCTAATCCCACGGGACTTAAAGCCAAGACCGGCATGGCAGCAAATTCACCCCCAATACCATAACGCATATATGTGCTTATTCCACTGCTGGCCAGTATACCCAGGATCAGACCGGCGGGTACTGCCATTTTACACCAATTCAATGCTTCCAGCCGTACAAACCGAATGATCTGCCGCTGGCTTGCGCCGATACACCGCATCATGCCAAAGAACCTTGTCCGCTGGGCAATATTACTGTTCATACTTCCGGAGATCATCAGCACTCCGGCCAGCAGTACCATGAAAAACAGCGCCGCCGCTATCCCATACATCCATTGAATCGACTGATTGCTGCTTTGCCCCGAAAATCCCATAGCGGCAGTGTTTTCAGATACTGCCTCGTCTGACAGGCCATATTGTTTCTTCAGGTCCGCAACAGAATCCGACGCATGGGCCACATTGCCAAACTGCACATAACAGGACGGATGTTCTGCAATCTCATTTGCAGCCATGATCGCATGGAATGCATCTCTTGTCATATACACGGCAACCATGTAGGTCTGCCCATAATAATATTCCTTATCGTCCGAGCCAAAGCCGGATACAATGACCTCCGTATCCCCCGCAGGCGTACGGATCGTCACATGGTCGCCGGGCTGTACGTCCAGAGCAAGCTCCGCATTGCTGCTAAGCATCACCTCATTGTCCTTCTGCGGGATGCCTCCCTCCTCAAGACTGTTTACAAGCTTAGCTATATAGGTGTCGTCCACGCCATACAACGCAGCTTTTTTCTCACCGATATAATAGGGCTGATCCCCATCCTGATTGAAAGAATCCGACCAGCCAACGGCCTTTACGTCGCTGCGGCTGCTAATTTCTTCCGCCGCATCCTGAGAGAGCCCATCCAGCCGGATATGCCAGTATCCATGTCTCTCCATCATATAGCTGCTTTCAGCGCAGATCGACATATCTATAACACTGAAAATACTCGTCACAAGGAACACGGAGGTGACAATACAAAGAAGCGTCATACGGTTCTGACGCCTGTGAACCCGGGCAGAAATTGGAATCAGGCTAAGATAACTTTTCATTCCCCACACCTCCCAAAATCTGTCAGTTCCCCATCCGACACACGGAGAATGCGGTCCGCCGTCCGCGCGACTCCCTGGCTGTGGGTGATCATAATAATCGTCTGCTCATACTTCCCGGAGGCTTCTTTTAAAAGGGCGATCACCTCTCTGCTGTTCTGCGTGTCCAGATTGCCCGTAGGCTCATCTGCCAAAATAAGGGCAGGACGGGTGATCAGCGCCCTCCCAATCGCCACTCTCTGCTGCTGGCCGCCTGAGAGCTGGCTCGGCAGGTGATGCCGACGTTCCTTAAGGTTCAGTACCTCCAGCAGTTCTTCCAGGTATCCCCAGTTAGGCTTTTGATAGTCAAGCAGAACCGGAAAGATCATATTCTGTTCCACCGTCAGCTCAGGGATCAAATTAAAACTCTGGAAAATAAATCCAATATTCCGGCGCCGGAAGACGGTAAGTCTTTTTTCCTTCATTGCAAAGATATCTCTGCTGTCAATATAAACCTTACCAAAGGAAGGCATATCCAGTGCGCCGATGATATTAAGAAGCGTACTCTTTCCGGAGCCCGATTCCCCTACGATCGCCACAAATTCTCCTTTCGGCACCGAAAAGCTTACTTTTTTCAGGGCATTTACGGCTGTGTCTCCCTCTCCGTAGGTTTTGGAGATTGATTTTACTTCCAACAAATTCATAACTTCAACACCTCTTTCAATTTTTTAACGGACAAAAATTCGTACATCAAAGATGACTCCGGACTTTCATCTTCAATGTACGAAAAGCATATCACTCCAACCCTACTGTCATATTACAATAATCCTACAATTTTGTAGGATTACATGAAACTGATGAATAAGCCGGAACACTGATATAAAACGCCGTTCCATTTCCCCATTCACTGTCCACCGAAATACTTCCTCCATGCGCTTCAATAATAGATTTTGCAAGAGACAGGCCAAGTCCGATTCCCTGTGTGTCCTTAGAATACCGGCTCCGGTAGAATCTCTTGAAGATATAGTATAAATCCTCAGGATGGATTCCACTTCCGTTATCCTTCACAGCAATCTGAAGCGAATATCCTGACAGTTTCCATTCAATCCGCACAGAATCTCCCTTTTCCGTATGATCAAAAGCATTTTTTACAATATTATCTATCGCCTCCGTCATCCAGTTACGGTCACAGACAAAATCAATTCCTTCATCTCCTGATAAAATAATCTCTTTTCCCTCCCGCCCGGCACGGAAGGCGAAGCGCTTCCTGATACGCTCCATCATCTCAGACATATTTTCCTGTGTCTTCTCGATCACAATTGTACCCGCGTCAAATTTCGAAATCTTCAACAGATTCTGTACCAGTGTTTCGATCCTTTCTAATTCCTGCTCGGAAAGCCGGGCAAATTCCTTAACGGCAGGCAGATTTTCCGCCTCTCCCTGCAGGATCCCATTATAAATATTTAAGGCTGCCAGAGGAGTTTTTAACTGATGGGAAATATCGGATATCGTATTCCTTAAGAAATCCTTCTCCTTCCCCTCGTTCTCAATATGGGCATTCAGAATAGCCGCCAGCGAATTCACCTCGTGGAACAGCCTGTACAGTTCACCCTCTTCATAACATTCGATGCGTGCGTCTTTATTACCGGATACATATTCCCTGATCTGCCACACGGCATTCTCCATAATCTCATTCTGTTCTTTAAAATATCCATAGCAGGCTGCCAGGATCAATATACTCATGGCCAGAGCGCTGATCCAGATATAAAACGCCGTATGCTCTTTCAAAAAAATCATGGCAGCTGCTGAGATCAATAGAAAAAATAAAATATACAGCAAAATTTTATAAAACAGCGCCCTGATTTTTTGATTTTCCAGTATCTTCATCATGCACCTCAATATATGTTCCGCTTACCTTTGCTTTCCTCCCCTGCATTTATCCGCCGTATTCCATTTATATCCCATACGGCGGACGGTTACGATCCTCTCGGGATTCCCCGGGTCATCCTCAATCTTTGTACGGAGCCTCCGTATATAGACGGTCAAAGTATTATTATCTACATAATTCTCATCCTGGTCCCACAGCCTGTTTAAAATTTGCTCCGGTGAGAGCACAATATCAGGATTCTCCATAAAAAAGCACAAAAGCTTATATTCGCTTGCCGTCAGTTCAACCGGTTCCCCTTTTTTATAGACCTCACCTTTTACCAATTCCACTCTGATATCATTGGACTTCAATTCCGGGGACTCCTGGCTGAAATTACTGCTTCTGCGGAGCAATGCGTTGACTCTTGACAGGAATACCGCAAGCTTAAAAGGCTTTGTGATATAATCATCC
>CAZGVY010000146.1:0-5392 GCA_964529215.1 uncultured Mordavella sp.
CTGTGCCGGGTTCTTCTCAATAACCTTTGCAATTACCTCATCAACATATGACATGCTCATATCCTCCTAAATAAATTATTCTTTCTTCCAGCATAGGACCAGCCTGCCGGCAGCAGTCCCTTCCATATCCTGAAATATCAGAAAGACAGGTGCGAATACATCTGCCCCACCCGATTTATTTGTTCTTTATCATATTATATTAAAAACAATCAAAAAACAAGTGCTAATTTCGCCCCTTTTTAATTTTTTTGCAACTTGATAAAATATATCCTGCATAAAAGTATATATAAATCAATATATTTGATTCTTATTGCTTCCCCATTGCACACATTAACGAATCCTGTGTTATCCATATAGAAATCTTTGTGAATTGTGACAGTTACTGATCTTCGGGCCGTCATCATACGGCTGCCTGTCTGGCCGCCCGGCAAAGGGACAGTAATCCGCAGCACAGCCAGAAGACAGCAGAATAAAAGAAGGAGCATATAGTGGATCAGACAACTCAGGACTACTGCTCCGTCTGATCGCTATATGCTCTTCTCTACTGTACGTCCGCTAATGCAGATCTGCATATACTGGTTCCTTTTATGGATAAATCCATTTAATCTATCTTCTATTTTTCTTCCGCGATCGCCGTATAATCCTCAAACAGTTCATTCCCGCACTGTTTTTTTACGCTGTCCCATACTGGCTGGGATAACTCCTTCATCCTTTCAAATTCTTCCTCCGAAGGCGTAATGATCTTCATGCCCTCTTTCTTAAGAAATTCCTGTGCTTCTTCCTTCTTCTGGTCAGAGATCTGATAAGAGTCCTGCTGGGCTTTTGCAGCCGCCTCCCTTATGATCTCCTGCTCTTCATCGGTAAGCTTATCCATAAACACATCGCTCACGATCAAAGTAACCAGATCCGGAACCGCATTGGTCTCGATCAGATTCTCCTGCTGTTCATAGAGCTTTGCCGTAACGATCAGCGTATAAGCATTCTCCTGGGCGTCGATGGTTCCCTGCTGGAGCCCGATATATACCTCGGAAAAAGTCATAGGCGTTGGATTTGCGCCAAGCCCTTTCCAGTACTGGATATGGTACTTATTTTCCATAACCCGGATCTTCTGGCCTTTAATAGACTCAATGCCTGTATAGTTACCGTTCATCGTCATAACACGGAAACCCTGATCCGTAATTCCAAGAAGCTGGTATCCTGCTTCCTTGTAAATATCACGGAAATCCTGTATCAGGCCTTCCTCATTCAGATTCTCACGAACCGTCTCAATATCTGTATAGCAGCAAGGCGTATCAAACACACACAGCTCCGGCATATAGCTTACCTGAGGCGACGGAGACTGCACTACAAAAGGAATATCCCCATCCTTACAGGTTTCCATCAGTTCCGTATCCGTTCCCAGCGTACTGTCCGTATAAACCTGTATCCGCATCTCGCCGTCACTCATCTCAGACACATAATCCGCAAATTTCTGGGCGAAAGTATTCGTAACCGTCTCACCGGAACTGCAGGTGGCAAGCGGCCATGCGTAAGTCTGCCCTCCGTCCTTATTACCGCAGGCAGTTCCAAAGATACACACGCTCATCAGCGCTGCGATAAAGCTTAACCCCCTGATTCTTTTCTTCATTCTCATGATGCCCTTCCTCCTATCATTAGATCAATACTAGGCTGATTGCCGGGATAAACGTAATCAAAAGCAGTGCGATCAAGAACATCACGATCAAAGGCATCGCCTTCTTTGCTATCTGCATCACCGGTATTCCCGTCATTGAACTTGCTGCAAACAGGTTCACTCCGATCGGCGGCGTCACATAGCCAATGGCCAGATTTACCACCATCATAACGCCAAAATGGATGCCCGTCATACCGAATCCTTTGACGATCGGCAGAAGGATCGGCGTCAAAATCAGGATCGCAGGCGTTGTGTCCATGAACATTCCGACGATCAAAAGGAAGACATTGATCACGAGCAGCACCAGGATCTTATTGCTGAAATTAGCAAGTATCCATCCGCTGACATTCTGTGGAACCTGCATAAGCGTCAGCACCCTTGAAAATGCGATTGCCGCCGCCATGATAAACAGGATCGGCGCATAGCTCCCTACTGCCTCTACGAAGAATTTGTGACAGTCCTTAAGCTTAATCTCCTTGTAAACAAACAGTCCGACGATCAGTGCATAAAATACGGAAATAACCGCCGCCTCTGTAGGAGAAGCGATTCCGCTGTAAATACTTCCCAGGATAATCACTGGCGACAGCACCGCGAAAAAACTCTCCTTAAATACAGATATAAAGCCTTTCCCGTGAAGCTCGTCAATAAAATTCCCAATCTTTTCTTTATCCTCTCCGTTCACCTTGCAGTAATATACCGCATAAGCCATCAAAAGCAGGGCAACCAGAATACCTGGTACGATACCCGCCGTAAATAAGTTGCTCACCGATTCGCCAGAAGCAAGTCCGTACATAATAAAGGGAATACTCGGAGGAATGATCACTCCCAGGCTTCCCGCCACGGCAATCAGCGATACACAGAACTTCTTATCATAACCAAGCCCTAAAAGGATCGGCAGGGTCATACTTCCTACCGCCGCTACCGTCGCGATACCGGAACCGGAAATCGCCCCGTAAAACAGGCAGGTAACCACCACCGCACAGGGAAGCCCCGCAGTCCTCTTACCGATCAGAAATGCGAATAGATCAAATAACCGCTTAGAGATACCTCCCTTTGCCATCAGGATCCCTGACAATATAAACATCGGAACTGCAAGCATTGGAAAGCTGTTCAGTGCGTTAAACATCGCCCGGACAATATATGTAGCGCTTGCTGTAAAGGATTCGTCAAATGCGCTGGGAAGCACACAGGCAATCCCTAACGACATAGAAATCGGTATCGCAAGCAGCAGGCACAAACAAAACATAAACATTACAACAGCTGCTGACATTTAATCCTCACCTTCCTTTCCATCTGCCTGTTTCAGCGCATCTCTCCACGGCACCGGTTCCTTTCCCATAAACTGTCTCACATGTTTTAAGAACTTCTGGATAATACGGAATTCACACATGACAAAGCTTATCAATGTAATACTCTGTACCGCCCACATGGGGATCCCGCAAGCCGGACTGGTTGCCTGGCCTAGATATGAAGAATGTACATAATGATATGCAAAGGGAAGCAGATAGGCAAATAAAATAAATTCAGCAACATTCACAAAGGTCTTAAATAGAATTTTGATCTTTCCGTCCGCCATCCTCTCAAACAGGTCAATAAACTGCTCAATTTTAATATCCGCACTGTTTTTGATGCAGAGGCTGATACTTAAGAAACCTGTCCAGATAAAACAGAACCGCGTGATCTCCTCTGACCATGACAATGAATTTCCAAGGGCATACCGTGCAGTTACCTGGATTCCCATAATCATCATCATGACAAACAAAAGCACTGCAAGGACTGTTTCTTCAAAGTAATTGTTAAGCCACTTGATAACCTTCATCCCTTTTCCTCCTTAAATCTTTCCGTTAATAATTTCACACCCTATTATTTTACCTTATAAATCTGTAACTTTCAATATTTTTAGCCGCTTTCAGCGCTTATATCCTATAGAACTTTCACCGCATATTCATGCACGTTTTCAATAAATAAAGCCTCCGGCCGTTTTCTGGCCAGAGACTTTGTTACTTTTTTATTTAGTTTACACTGCAGGTGTAACACCACATGTCCCTCAGTCTTTTGTTTACTGAAAATATTCTACACCGGATTCAAAGAGCTTCAGATCCTGTTCTCCGTAAATATTGACTGCCACGGAACGTCCCCGTCTCTCTGAATGAGCCATCTTGCCAAGTACACGTCCGTCCGGGCTTGTAATTCCTTCAATAGCACAGTAGGATCCGTTGATATTCCACTCCTCGTCCATACTGATATTCCCATCCGGGTCACAATACCGGGTAGCCACCTGTCCATTGGCCATCAGTTCTGCAAGCCACTTCTCATTAGCCACAAAGCGCCCCTCTCCATGAGAAGCCGGATTGGTATATACGCCGCCGAGAACCGCCTTTCTAAGCCACGGGGATTTATCGGTCACCACCTTTGTATATATCATCTTAGATATGTGACGTCCAATGGTATTATAGGTCAGCGTCGGGGAATCCTCATCCTGCCCGGTCACTCTGCCGCCTGGTACCAGCCCGAGCTTGATCAGCGCCTGGAAGCCGTTGCATATTCCAAGCGCCAGCCCGTCCCGTTCATTCAGCAGCTTTTCTACCGCTTCCTTCAGTTTCGCATTCCGGAACGCCGTTGCAAAGAATTTGGCAGAACCATCCGGCTCATCACCAGCGCTGAAACCTCCTGGGAACATAATAATCTGGGACTCTCCGATACCCTTTTCAAATATCTCCACCGAATCCCGGATGTCTTCTGCATTCCTGTTCCGGAATACCTTTGTGACCACCTTCGCGCCGGCACGTTCAAAAGCTCTGGCACTGTCATACTCGCAGTTCGTTCCCGGAAATACAGGGATAAATACCGTAGGCTGTGCAATCTTATGTTCACAGATGTACACCTTCGACGCATGGAAGCATCCGTCCTCCCCAAGCGTTCCATCCCCGGATTTTCCAGCGGCAGAAAACGCGCAGGATCCGTCCTGGCTGCCGGAATCCGTCTTAAAGACTTTCTCCAGCGTCTCTTTCCACGCCTCCACTGCTTCTCTCAGTCCAATTCTCGTATTTCCAAATGTAAATATTCCGTCATCCGTCACTTCACCAATCACTGTATAGGAAATACCAAGCTCTCCCACACGTTCTTCCGGAACCTCAGCAACCAGATCGCCAAACGCAGGCGCAAACAGTTCCCTGGGATCCATATGGTGCTCGATCTTCACTCCCATGCCATTTCCAAAGGCCATCTTGCTGACCGCCGCGATCACCCCATGCCGGTCAGCTGCATAAGCCGAAATGATCTTTCCACTGTGAATATCATCAGCGAATTTCCCATACTGCTCCATCACCTTCTCATATACCGGGAGGTCGTTCTCATCCGTATCAATCCTGAGCCATACCAGTTTACTGCCTGCCCGCTTAAGCTCCGGCGTAATGATGTCCTTCTCTTTTGCCACGTCCACAGCAAAGGATACCAGTGTAGGCGGCACGTCAATATCCTCAAAGGTTCCTGACATACTGTCCTTTCCGCCAATAGACGGCAGGCCAAAACCAAGCTGCGCACTATAAGCCCCCAGCAGGGCGCTAAAGGGCTGGCTCCATCTGCGGGGATCCTCCGTCATACGGCGGAAATATTCCTGGAAGGTAAAACGGATCTTCCGGTAATCGCCGCCGGCCGCCACGATCTTCGCGATGGATTCCGTCACCGCATAAGCCGCGCCGTGGTAAGGGCTCCAGCTTG
>CAZGVY010000147.1:0-5350 GCA_964529215.1 uncultured Mordavella sp.
GGCGGCAAAGGGATTAAAGCAGGCCCGGATCGCGGAGACAGAGAAGTATGCACATGTAACATTTTTCTTTAACGGCGGCGTAGAAGAACCAAATAAAGGAGAGGACCGTATCCTTGTAAAGTCGCCGAAGGTTGCCACCTATGACCTGAAACCAGAGATGAGCGCTTATGAGGTGTGCGATAAGCTGGTGGAAGCAATTAAGTCCGGTAAGTATGACGTGATCATCATTAATTTTGCAAATCCGGATATGGTTGGACATACTGGGGTGGAGGCTGCTGCGATTCAGGCGATCGAGGCGGTGGATAAGTGTGTAGGAAGGGCAGTTGATGCGATTAAAGAAGTAGACGGGCAGATGTTTATCTGTGCGGATCATGGCAATGCAGAGCAGCTGATCGACGAGGAGACCGGAGAGCCTTTTACCGCCCATACAACAAATCCGGTTCCATTTATCCTGGTAAACGCAGATCCGGCTTATAAGCTTAGGGAGGGCGGCTGCCTTGCGGATATCGTTCCGACACTGATCGAGCTGATGGGTATGGAACAGCCAAAAGAGATGACAGGAACATCATTGCTTGTAAAATAATAAGAAAACAGGAGGGTGGAAAATGGATAAAAAAGCAATGTATAAATTAACCTATGGACTATTTGTCCTGACAGCCAGAGAAGGCGAAAAGGATAACGGATGTATTATTAATACTGCAGTACAAGTTACTACAGAGCCGAACCGTATTACGATCGCGGTAAATAAAAAGAACTATACGCATGATATGATCATGCGCACAGGTGTATTCAATGTCTCCATGCTCACTGAGGAGTCGCAATTTGATACCTATAAGCACTGGGGATTCCAGAGCGGCGCCCAGGTAAATAAGCTGGAAGGGATGGATTGCCCGCGGGCAGAGAATGGTGTGGTCTATATTTCCGGAGAAACGAATGCTTATCTTTCAGCAAAGGTGGTTTCAACGACGGATCTTGGAACGCATACCCTGTTTCTGGCGGATGTAACCGGAGGAGAGGTTCTGTCAGACGCAGAGTCGGTTACGTACAGTTATTACCAGAAACATATAAAGACGGCGCCGAAGGATGCGGAGAAAAAGAAAGGCTTCATCTGCAGTGTATGCGGATACATTTACGAGGGCGATACGCTGCCGGAGGACTTTATCTGTCCCTGGTGTAAGCATCCCGCTTCGGATTTTAATCCGCTGTAAAAAGTATGACCGGGTGAATGGCTGCCGGCACATAAGGAATTTTATAACAGACAGCAGTGATGGCAGCCCGTTTTGTATAGAAAGAAATGATTTCAACAGGAGGTATTAAGATGAGGATAGAATTTGATGATAATCTGATCACGGGAAATGAGATGATCGATACACAGCACAAGGAGCTGATCAGCCGTACGAACCAGTTCCTGGCGAAACTGGAAGAGAATGTAGGACGTGTAGACGCCATTAAGATGCTGGATTATCTGGACGAGTATGTGAAGTTTCATTTTGGTGAGGAAGAGAAATTGCAGGAAGAGATTGGCTATCCAGGAATCAAAGAGCATAAGGAGAAGCATAAAGAACTGCAGGATACGGTAAAGGAGCTCTATACGATGCTGGAGGAAGAAGAGGGTCCCTCGGAGGCTTTTGTTAAGCAGGTTGAGGTTCATGTAGTGGACTGGCTGGTACGCCATATCCAGGGATTTGACCGTTCTGTTGCGGAGTACCGTTTTATGGCTGATAATGCTGAGAAATTATAATTTCAGTTAAGCCAGAATTTCTACGGCCTGTCATGTGAAGGATATATTTATGTTCTATAAATGGTACGCCAAAGGCGCCGGTTTCCGGCTCCTTAGGCGTACCATTTTGTGCTTTTTATCTATCTATGTATCACATGTTTTTATTTGCTGTAGAAAGCATCAGTTTCAGGCGGTTTAACTGGTTTACCTCACTGGCGCCCGGGTCATAATCAATAGCTACGATATTTGCTTTCGGATATCTGCGGCGCAGCTCTTTGATGACACCCTTTCCAACCACATGGTTTGGCAGGCAGGCGAAGGGCTGGGTACACACGATGTTGGATGTCCCGCTGTGGATCAGTTCCAGCATCTCCCCGGTGAGGAACCATCCTTCCCCGGTCTGATTGCCCAGGGAGACGATATCCGATGCCATTTCCCCAAGCTTTTCGATGCGTACCGGAGGAGTGAAGCGCCTGCTTCTGGCAAAGGCTTCTGAAGCCGGTGCGCGGAACCATTCCAGAGCCCTGATCCCCAGATTTGCAATAAGGGCTTTCTTTTTTGCAAAACCAAGTTTTTCTGCCTTGAAGTTCTGGTTATAGAAACAGTAGTTCAGGAAATCTAACAGGTCTGGAACCACGGCCTCGGCGCCTTCACTTTCAAGAAGATCAACCAGATGGTTGTTGGCGGCGGGCAGGAATTTGACCAGGATCTCTCCTACCACGCCTACCCGGGGCTTCTTGATATCTAATAGTTCGATATTGGTATCGAAATCTTTAATAATCTCCCGGCATAATGCTTTGAATTTTTTCCTGGAAGGATAGCCGTTAGACAGGAAATGGATACATTCTTTCTGCCATTTCTCGTGCATAGCGTTCACGGAACCGGGAACGGCTTCGTATGGACGGAGCCGGTAGGTACATTTCATGAAGATATCTCCAAATACCACGCCATAAATCCCCCGGAGTACCAGAGGAATACTGAGCTTAAAGCCCGGATTACCCTCCAGCCCGCTTAAGTTAAGGGAAATAACTGGAATGTGCCCGTAACCTGCCTTTTTTAGTGCACGGCGGATAAAGCCGATATAGTTGGAGGCCCGGCAGCCGCCGCCGGTCTGGCTGATGATAACTGCAAGTTTACTGGTATCATACCTTCCGGACAGGATCGCATCCATAATCTGTCCCACTACCATCAGAGATGGATAGCAGGCGTCGTTATTTACATACTTCAGCCCCATGTCAACGGCCTGCTTATTGTCGTTTGGAAGCACTTCGATCTTATAACCTGAAGCACGGAAAGCCGGTTCCAGGAGTGAGAAGTGGATGGGCGACATCTGAGGGCAGAGGATGGTATAATCCTTCTTCATTTCTTTGGTAAATGGTATTTTTTCAATGCTGGCTGGACGGATCTCTCTTTTTGCCTGGCGCTGGTCTCTTACGCGGAGTGCGGCAAGCAGAGAGCGGACGCGGATCCTGGCAGCGCCGAGATTGTTCACCTCATCTATTTTCAGGGTGGTATATATTTTACCGGAGCCGGTCAGGATATCGGCGACCTGATCTGTGGTAACCGCATCCAGTCCGCAGCCAAAGGAATTGAGCTGGATCAGATCCAGGTTTTCCGTTGTCTTTACATAGTTTGCCGCAGCGTAGAGCCGGGAGTGGTACATCCACTGATCCATCACGTTGATAGGCCGTTCTACCCGGTTAAGGTGTGAAATACTGTCTTCGGTCAGAACTGCGATATTGTAGGAATTGATCAGCTCCGGCAGGCCGTGGTTGACCTCCGGATCCAGATGGTAAGGACGTCCTGCAAGGACGATACCCCTGTTACCGGTGCTGTTTAAGTATTCGATCGTTTCCTCACCTTTTTTCATCATATCCCGCCGGCAGGCTTCTAATTCCAGCCATCCTTTATGTACGGCAGCCTTCATTTCTGACGGGGAAATGGAGAATTTGCCACCCAGCTGTTCATTCAGCCCTTTAAACAGTGTTTCTTCATCTGCGAAGGACAGGAAAGGGTGGATGAAGTCAGCCTCTCCATTTACGATAACATCCATGTTGTTTTTGATGTTTTCCGGGTAGGAGGTTACGATCGGACAGTTGTAGTTATTGCTGGCATCTTCAAATTCACGGCGTTCATATGGAATGCTGGGGTAGAAGATATGGGGGACATGCTGGCTGATCAGCCACTGTACATGCCCGTGGGCAAGTTTTGCCGGATAACATTCGGATTCGCTGGGGATGGATTCAATTCCCATCTCGTAGATCTTTCTGGTGGAAGCAGGAGACAGCACTACCCGGAATCCTAAAGCAGTAAAAAAAGTAAACCAGAAAGGATAGTTCTCATAGATATTCAGGACTCTCGGAATACCGATGGATCCTCTGTAAGCCTGGGATTCGGAAAGAGCCTCATAGCCGAAATATCTCTGAAGCTTATAATCGAATAGATTCGGCAGCTTGTTTGCATTTTTTTCTCTGCCAAGTCCCTTTTCGCAGCGGTTGCCGCTAATAAACCGTCTTCCTCCGCTGAAATGGTTAATGGTCAGCCTGCAGGTATTCGTGCAGCCCTTACATTTGGTCATAGTTGTTTTGTATTCCAGGTTTTTGATGTCTTCGATGGATAACATCGTAGTACCCTCGCAGCCGTTATAGCGCTCCCTTGCGATCAGAGCGGCGCCAAAGGCGCCCATGATACCGGCTATGTCGGGACGGATCGCCTCACAGCCCGCGATCGTCTCAAAGCTCCGCAGGACGGCATTGTTATAGAAGGTTCCGCCCTGCACCACGATGTGGTTTCCAAGCTCGGAAGCACTGGAAACCTTGATTACTTTAAAGAGTGCATTTTTGATCACGGAATAGGCCAGGCCGGCAGAAATGTCGGAGACCTCCGCGCCTTCCTTCTGCGCCTGTTTTACCTTGGAATTCATAAAAACAGTGCAGCGTGTTCCCAGATCAATAGGGTTTTTGGCATACAATGCCTCGTGGGCAAAATCCTCTACAGAGTAATTCAGGGACTTTGCAAAGGTCTCGATGAAGGAACCGCAGCCGGAGGAGCATGCCTCGTTGAGCTGCACGCTGTCCACGGTCTGGTTCTTGATCTTGATGCATTTCATGTCCTGGCCGCCGATGTCTAAGATACAGTCCACATCGGGGGAGAAAAAGGCTGCCGCATAGTAATGGGCGACGGTTTCCACTTCCCCTTCGTCCAAAAGGAAGGCGGCTTTCATCAATGCTTCTCCGTATCCGGTGGAGCAGGAGTGCACGATCTTCGCTCCTTCGGGCAGTTTTTCATAAATATCGCAAATGGCGGAAATCGCCGTTTTTAAAGGACTTCCGTTGTTGTTGCTGTAAAAGGAATAAAGGAGCCTGCCGTCCTCGCCGATCAAAGCCACCTTTGTGGTGGTGGAGCCGGCGTCGATTCCCAGGTAACAATTTCCCTTATATTCTTCCAGATTTCCGGTGGTAACTTTGCTGTTATTATGGCGGGAGGTAAAGGCTTCATATTCCTCATCTGAAGCAAAGAGAGGCTCTAGGCGCTCCACTTCAAATTCCATCCGGATGCCGTTTGACAATTTATCCGCCATTTCCATAAGGTTAAAGGAAACATCTTCCTTTGCATTTAAGGCAGAGCCTA
>CAZGVY010000148.1:0-5224 GCA_964529215.1 uncultured Mordavella sp.
CGTAGATTGCTATTTTATCTTCATTAAAAACGCTTCTAAATTGTCTGCTCAGAGGATGTATTCTATTTCCATCCGCTGTTTACCGTCTGCCCTGCGAACTGGTATCTCTATCATACCGCTAGCTGTTTAATAGCCTGGCTGAGGAACATGCATTTATAATGCAGTTAGAAGACAGCGGAATAAAAAAGGAATATATAGCGGATCAGACAATTTAGGAGCGCTCTTAATGGAGATGAAATAACGGCCTACAGAGACTTAGGCACGAAGGCGTTCCTGAGGTGGCTTAGTCTCTGTTGACCGGTAGTTCATCGTAATGCTGCTCTGTCTGATTGCTATATATTCCTTTTTTATTCTGCGTCCGTTAAATGCGTACCATAACGGACGTTAGAAGTCCGTTAAGTATGCCATAACGGACCGCTAATGCTCTATTTATCAAACATTGGAGCGATAGGACTATGGCTGATCTCTGGATGATGTTCGAGCATCCATTGTTTGAAACTGTCGGCATCGCCTTCGGTGAAGCATGCTTTATCAAGCATAACCCCTTCAACGCCTTCGGCAGTTGAAAGCTTGAAATAGGATTTCGCTTCTTCAAATTTCTGGATATCATCCCATTCCACTTTATTATTGATCTTCCCGTTGATATAAAGGGAGATATTTTTGTCGCCTACAATGACTCTGCACGTCCAATCCTTGCCGTCAAAGTAATTTGCGCGGGTAACACGGAAGGTCTTATCGGCGTGCATCCATTTGAAAAATACGCCTCTGTATACGGCTACAAAGGTCAGAAATGCTCCGATCGTCTGCCACCTTGCAGGAGCATCTACCTTTTCGAAATAAATCCAGCCGAATACTCCGGCAATAAAGATCAGGCAATATACATAAAAAATAGGTAACTTCCAAAACTTAGGAGTTGCCCATTTATCATAACGTCTTCGGGTCATTACATATTCGTTTATGAACATTTTACTTTCTCCGGTTTCTATCATAGCATTTTAGTTGTTTCAGAAAAGTTTCTGACTGCAATGTCATACTGGTATAAATACATAAATGGCTGCCCGTCAGGACCGCCATTTATGTATTTGAATATAACTTTAATTAAGTAATTATAGTTTAATTATTAAGCGATTCCAGCCTTCTTATCCTTGTTAGCTGCACTGATCAAGGTGTATGAAGTCCACAGAAGAACTACACATACAAGGTTGATAAGCCAGAACATTGGCAGGCTTGTAACCAGCTTCCATGCGATAAATACACCGATACATCCGCCAAGAGCGTTACCGATTGTGTGCGGTACGTCGTATCTATGAGTCTTAATGAACTCGATAGAACAAGCAGGCATCAGAACTGCACAGGATCCCATGAATACTGGGAAGCAAGCGCCGGCATCAACACCAAGCAGAAGAGGCCAAATCCGATATCCATCAAAGCGCCCCACAGAATATTAAGTCCAGCAGCTACGATCAGCTTCCATCCAGACAGGCCGATTGCAGTACCTACGGCACCGAAAGGTCCTACGCCCAGGTTCTTGCAAAGCATGATAAGTGCAAGCGGGATCATAACAGTACCAAGTGCGTAACGGATCTTGTTACGCGGCCATTTGGTTACGACGGTAGCAAATCCGAATGAACCAACAGCTGCGCAGATATACATGATCCACATAAATGTAGGATCGCAGTCTACAGAAGCCGTAAAGATAAATGCCTCAAAAATAACGGGGAAGGTATCTCCGATATTCAGGGTACCAGGAATATCGATGTCATCGATCTGGTTAAAAAGTTTGTACATGAAAGTAGATGGAGCATAGGAACCGCATCCCAGTGTATCCAGGAAGTTTGCGATAATACCTACCGTAAAACCAGATGCCCACTGTTTGCCGGTTGCACTTTTAAGCTGTTCCATCCGGTTCTTGGCAACGTCAAAAATAAGTCCAAGTCCAGTTCCTGCTGCCAGTACACCAAATAAAATTTGTAGTGCTAATAACATAAATTCATCCCTCCAGATTTAAAATGTATACTTACCGTATCATTACTGCCCGGTAAGGTATTAAGTTGTAACAGCAGATAACTGTGTATTATCCGCAAAAATATGAACACCCCGATCTGTCCATATTTATAGAAATAATATCGATCTGCTCTTTCTCTATTTTACCAAGTCTTTTGTTAAAAGTCAATCAATTATAGCAAAAATACACAATTAAAAAGCAGGTTTTCATGGTATTTCTCTCAATCTTGACAATGGCCGTCCCTTTTTTCTGAGGTTTTAGGCCGGATACATCTGGATTTCCACGCATCGTGAAAGAATATGCAGGCGCAGGCCGCCATCATGAAACATATCAGATAGGCCGCCAGAGTCAGGGGCAGGGTGGTTTTAAGGAAGCCTGCGGCCGTCACTCCCGCCGTGCCGCCAATAGCCATGGGAAGAACGGATTCTCTTTGATAACTGCCTTTTTTGATGAATGTAATACCGGCAGATGGTATAAGAAATGCACAGGAACTTATAATAACCGGGAAGGCAGTATCCGCGGTCATGCCAAGGAGAAGCACCAGAGCCATACATGGGGAATATCCCCCGGCTCCGGCAGGTATCAGGGCGCCAAGAAGGAGGCTGCCCAGAACGGCCGCCGCCAGAGCCCCGCCTTCTAAGCCGTTTGTGGTTTTGATGATCCCAAAAGGACCGGCGGCATTGAGCCTGCATAATGTGGCGGCGGATGTGAGGAGAAGAACAGCCCCTGTCACAATGCGGACTTTCGTGATATTTAACATGGCAAGGATCCTGGCGCTGATGGAAGCCCCGATGACAGAGGCGCAGATCATGAGAACCAGTGTGGGAATATCCATTTCAATCTTCCGGATAAAAATGGAAGCTTCTACCGAGGCCGGAACTGCAAAGGCTACAGTCAGAGTCCCCGGAATAAGGGCGTCAGGAATGGAGCCGGTAAATTTCCCTATAACGGCAGCCGTGGGAAAGCTTCCGATCCCGAGGGGATCAAAGAAGTATGCACACATACCGGTGAATATGTTTTGAGATGTTTTGCATTTTTTCAGTGTTTTTCTGTGGGTGAAGAGATCTTTGATTAGGATCAGGAAAAAAACAGCGGTATAAACCCACAGAAGGATGTGCAGTAGGGATACAGGATTCATGACGATCGCCTCCGGATAATAAAAAGACCTGTTAATGCTTATGCAGTAACAGGCCTGAATAGTCGTGCTGTTAAAAAGCGCTGGTTATTTTTTGGGAAACAGGGCGGAACAGTTTCATAAATTGCTTTTCAAGAGGGCCTAAAAGCAGCATGGCAATGAAAGTTCCTTCACGGATCGTAAATGGAAGGTCAAATATCAGTGACAATGTAATGGATGCAACGATACAGATAACGTCTATCCCTACTCTTAGAAATGCGTAATCAATGGCATATTTGCCGCTTATGATATTGCAGGTGGTTTCGACTGATATATTTACAAGGTTCAGCGACGTAAGGAATCCAAGAAAGAAAGCGACGCCGGTTACGGATAAAATACATAAGAAAAGGCGGAACATATAGTCTGAAACCTGAAAAACCAGTACATTATAATAGAAAAAATTAACAAGAGAACCAAACAGGATGGCAAAAGGGATCTGCAGCAGTTTGGAGATGGGAAATTCCTTCTTCAGCATTAATATCTGAAGGAATACACAGCTTACATTCATGATCATACTGAAATTGGCCACTTTCAGGCCTGTCAGCTGAGAGACATTTACGCTGAGGGCGTCCCAGCAGGCATATGTCCCAATGGCTGCTTTTAACGTCAAAGCGGTAAAAAAGGCGGCGCTCAGTGTTAATACAAAAATTAGTAATAAACGAAATCCTGTTTTTTTCATATGTCATATTCTCCGGTATTTTCCTGCGGCGTACAAATGTGAACCGCAGGATCAGTGGGTCAGTCATCTAAAAGGAAATTTCTGGCGTATTTCAGGAAGATCTTGGAGGCAGGGGATAACTCCTCAGGCGAAGAGAATGCGAGTCCCAGCCTGCGGTAAGCTTTCTGTGTGATCGGGCGGACCGCAAAATCGCCAACCTGTCCTCTTAGGAGCAGGCCGGGAAGGATGCTGAGCCCCAGCTCATGCTCTACCATAGAGAGAACGGTAAATTCATTTACTGCAAAGTACCGGATATTAGGCTTCACGTTGTATTGCTTTAATACCCGGTGTACATCGTTGCCGACTGTATATTCTGTGGTAATGAAAGGAACGTCCTGAAAAGCTTCTATTGGGATCTCTCCGAGTCTGGCCAGAGGGTGGTTCAAGGGAAGCACAGCATACAGATCGTCATCCATTACAGGAAGAAACTGGTAATTTTGTCCCTTTTGATAGCTGATAAATCCAATATCTACCCGGCGGTCCTGGATCCAGTCAACCAGCTCGGCTTCTGTTCCTTCGTATACTTTAAAAATAATATCTGGATGTTCCTGCTGGAATTCCCGGATGATCTTGGGGATCCAGTGGATGGAACAGCTCAGGTAAGTACCGATCTTGATCGTGCCCTTCTGGGCGCCGTTCAGGAAAGCAATCTCCTGGTTCAGGACCTCATTGGCATGCAGCAGGTCCCGGATGTACGGGATCAGGGATTTGGCTTCGTGCGTGAGAGTGACGCCGTGGTTGTCCTTTATAAATAAGGAAAAGCCTACGTCCTTTTCCAAAGCCTTCATCATTTGTGTGATTCCTGATTGTGTATAATCAAGCTCTTCGCCTACTCTGGTGAAACTGCCGTATTCATCGACGGCGAGCATGACTTTCCATCTTTTGATATCCATCATTCCGACTCCTCATGCATAAAACTGATAAAATATTTATAATTGTTAAAGATTATAGTACGATACAAGAGTCAAAAGGGCATGTATTTCATATATGCATGACGGAACATGACTTCCTGACGTTTACATCATAGTATCGGAAAAGAATAAAAATTACAAGATTGTACATAAAAAAATACAAAAAAAATGAAAAATATCTTGAAAATAAAGAGAAATTCTTATATACTGAAAAAGCTGTGACATGATAGCTGTGAAGCGTGAGGTTGCTGCCGGTGGAACGGGCAGGTTTTCCGTGGAGCGAATGTCAAGTTAGGAAACTGGCGACAAGTCACTGTACGAAACTATAACAGCCACTGAGATGTGGTAACAACGTGTGGGTTTCTCACGACACACACGGGAGAGTGTACAGTCACCGCTTGTCGTACTGAAGTTAA
>CAZGVY010000149.1:0-5221 GCA_964529215.1 uncultured Mordavella sp.
ATCTGTTTGTCTACATCTTTTGGAAAAATCGGTATTTTACGTATAGATCTATCTCTGCTATTATATGCTACCGACAGAACAAAGTCAAGAGAAATCTTATTGTCTCATATACCCGTTCATACGCTTTCGTATATTTCCTGCCATTACTCAGCGGATGCGGATGGAATCCAGAGATGATAGCCGGATCCCATCCGCCGTTTCATGGATACATATGGTAAATAAAGTAATCGTCAGGAGTTACAAATCATTATGATCATTATAAGTGACCGTAAGATAACAGCCGGCATGAATATCATCTGAATCCAGATTGTTGATAGTCTTTAATTCTTCAATATAATCTGCAGCAGACAGATAGCTGTCATCCATATACTGTATGGCAATATCCCATAGCGTATCGCCTTCATTCACCTGAATGCATTTATAATATCTATGGCTGTTAAGATCTTCCTTCTGCGGTTCTCCGCCTCCGTGTGCTGCTGCGCGGCTTCCGATCAGAATACTCAGATTCATGATCAAAAGAAATACGGGTATCCACAATGTACACTTCTTAAAGAGCATACATCTTCTTTTTCTTCTTTTCTTCATAGTTCTATATCCGTCTGCAGCACATGGCTTTCCTTTCATCATGCTCTCCCCCCATTTCATTCCCGGTTTTCATCATATTCTTTACATTTTAAATAAGTTCTTGAAACATTTGTTCCGAACGCGCGTTCTTTTAAATGGATTATACAAAAAGAACAGATGTTTGTCAATAGTTTGTACGAAAATAATCGAACATATTTTCTAAACATCTGTTTGCTTTTTGCAGAAAAATATGTTAAAATTTTTATATCATAATGAACCGGTATGATTCTGAAATGAAAGGAGCTTATGAAATGGCACAGGGTAAGATATCAGCAAAGCAGAAAGAAATATTGGAATATATCAAGTCACAGATTTTGGAGCGTGGGTTCCCGCCGGCAGTGCGTGATATTTGCGAGGCAGTACATTTGAAATCCACCTCCTCTGTCCACTCTCATCTGGAGACATTGGAGAAGAATGGTTATATACGGAGAGATCCCACGAAACCCAGGGCAATTGAGATTTTAGATGATACGTTTAATCTTCTTCGCCGCGAGGTTACGAATGTACCTGTCCTTGGCCGCGTTGCCGCAGGTGAACCGATCTTTGCAGAACAGAATATTGAGAATTATTTTCCGGTTCCTGTAGAGATGCTGCCGAATACTACTACGTTCATACTGAAGGTACGTGGGGAAAGTATGTTGAATGCCGGGATCCTGGATGGGGATATGGTACTTGTCAAAGAAGCTTCCACCGCATCCAATGGGGATATGGTTGTTGCACTGATCGAAGACAGCGCTACCGTTAAGACATTTTATAAAGAAGACGGATATATCCGGCTTCAGCCAGAGAACGATTCAATGGATCCTATTATTGTAGATGATGTCGCGATTCTTGGAAAGGTTATCGGCGTTTTCCGGTTCTTTTAACATTACTTATTGGTGCAGCATTCCATAATTCTCGCCTTTTACAGAGTGTGCTCTACTATAAACAGAGCGCACTCTGTGTATAAAAATTTCAAATATAGAGTGCGCTCTGTAAATAAGCATAAAAAAAGCTGCGCTAGAGCAGCTTTTTTTCAATCCAGGCGTCTATTCCGGGAAATCCGTCCTGGCAGTTTCTGTTCCATCATGCCAGATATGTTCCAGATCATAAAAGCTCCGGCTCTCTTTTTCAAAAACATGTACAATGATATCTGAGTAATCTAACAATACCCATGAATTATGCCCGCCGCCTTCTCTCTGTTTCATAGAAAAACCATTCTTGTGCATCTGTTCTTCCACATTATCTACTAATGCACTGACCTGATTGCTGTTATTTCCCGTCGCTATGATAAAATAATCTGCAATAACCGAAATCTGGGATATATCAATGATCTTGATATCAATTCCCTTTTTTTCTTCCAGTGCGTCATACGCAGTGCATACCATTTTACTCGCCTGATTCATATTCTCCACTCCTGTCCTCCTGTTTTCATATCATAAAAATGGGTTTCTTATATCTGATCTGTCAGTCTTCTATATCTTTATAATATCGGTAAGTTTTTTCTGTGACCGGATCTAATGGGATGTTTCTGGATTCCAGATATGCCAGTGAACTCTCCAGGATCCGGCAGATACATGCATCCAGATCCTGAAACGCAAGCCTGCGGATGTCTGCCATATCAGGCAGCTCCATTCTTCCAGGCTCGATATAGTCTGCAATATAGATGATCTTATCCAGTATGCTCATAGCGGGCCTTCCCGTGGTATGGCACCGGATAGCGCAGAGGATCTCCGGATCCGTCACATCATATTTATGTTCTGCAAAATAAGCCCCAAGCTTGGCATGAAGCAGTCCCGGATTCTCATATTCCACCTCCGAGATAAAAATATGGTTCATTTGACATATTTTTATCTTTTCTTCCGGGGGCACACATTTGGCACAGTCGTGAAGCAGCCCTGCAAGCAAAGCTTTCTCCAGGTCTGTTCCATGGCACATGGCAAGCGCTCCGGCGGTATACATGACGCCAAGGGTATGCTGAAACCTGTCGGCATCCAGATGTTTTTTTACTCTTTTCTGCATCTTAGCAAGCTTCTCGTTCATTCGTTTTCTCCAGACACATCCTGAATTTGGTATAAATGATGCCTTATGATATAGTCTTCCACTGCTTTTGGCACATCTCCTGTAATAGAATCCCCGTTTCTGCACCGGCGCCTCAGTTCCTGGGACGCTGTGCTGACAACAGGGGTAAACAGCAAACGGATATCGGATCCGTATTTCTGGTTTAATTCCCGGATCTTATCTTCCATCATACCGCAGCTGCTTATATTCGCCCTGCAGGCTGCAAGAATTGTGCAGACCTTTAGCAGACGCTCTGGATGTACCCAGTCTTCGATGGAAAAAAGCGAATCTGCACCTATGATAAAATAAAAATGATCATCCGGATAGCGCTCATGGAAATGTTCCATCGTCTGATAGGAATAAGAGATCCCGCTCCGGTTACACTCATATTCCTCCAGCCGGAAGCCTTCATATCCTGCAATCGCAAGCCGTACCATCTCTGCTCTTACAGAAGCATCTGTCCTGTTCTTTTGATCCTGTTTATGAGGCGGATTGCCGTTTGGCAGAAACCAGACCTCTTTCAATCCATATTCCCGGTATGCATATTCCGCCAGCATCAGATGTGCGTTGTGGACCGGATCGAAGGTTCCGCCCATGATTCCAATTTTCATATGAACCTCTTATATTTACATAAATTATTTATGGTAACTCGATTCTCTTTTTATTGTCTTTTCCTTCTTTATATAATATGATCTTTTTGCCAATAACCTGTACTACCTGTGACCGTGTACGTCCGGCAAGAACCGAAGCGATCTCCTTCGGGTCGTCGGAGCAATTCTGAAGAACGCTGATCTTAACCAGCTCTCTTGCCTCCAGCGCTTCGGATATTGCTTTTGTGATCTCCGGCGTCATGCTGTTCTTTCCAATCTGGAAAATTGGTTCCATCGTCATAGCCAGGCTTTTCAAATAAGCTCTTTGTTTTGATGTCATTTTCGTTTCCCCGTTCTTTTATTTATAATAGTCAAATTGCAGGCCGTACATACGGACGGTATCGCCTTCTTCGATCCCCGCTTCCTCCAGCTCGTCCAGGATACCTGTATCTTTCAGGAATTTCTGGAAAAATGCAAAGCCCTTCTCCGTATCCAGATTCGTATATCCAAGCATCTTTTCAATCTTAGGACCTTCCACGACAAAGATATCATCTTCC
The DNA here is from genome assembly GCA_964529215.1 of uncultured Mordavella sp. Taxonomy (GTDB): domain Bacteria; phylum Bacillota; class Clostridia; order Lachnospirales; family Lachnospiraceae; genus Claveliimonas. The sequence continues at coordinate 3,812 of CAZGVY010000149.1, forward strand.
TTCTCTACCGTATAAGGAAGATCGATATAGATAAGTTCATTCTCCGGGAAATATTCCTGCTCGAAAATAACCGGGGACGCATTCAGTTCCTTCAGCCGCCGGGAGACATAATAAAGCAGTGCGTTCAGTCCCTCTCCTGTCACTCCTGATATAGGAAACACCTGATATCCCTCTGGTTCAAATCTGTCCCGGATCCTTTGGACCGGATCCGCACCGTCCTGGCTGTAAATAACGTCGATCTTATTGGCGGCGATCACCTGAGGCAGCTTTGCGATCGCAGGATTATAAGCCTTAAGTTCTTCATTAATTTTAAGGATATCCTCGACCGGATCCCTGCCTTCGGAGCCTGCCGCATCTACCACATGGATCAGCAGCCTGGTGCGCTCGATATGGCGCAGGAATTCATGGCCAAGCCCTACTCCTTCGGAAGCGCCCTCGATCAGGCCGGGAATATCTGCGATCACAAATCCCTGCCCGTCCGGCAGGTCTGCCACGCCAAGATTTGGATTCAATGTGGTAAAATGGTAATTGGCGATCTTGGGCTGGGCGTTGGTTACTCTGGAAAGGAATGTGGATTTCCCCACATTTGGGAATCCGATAAGTCCTACGTCCGCAATGACCTTAAGCTCCAGGTTCACCCACAGCTCCTGTCCCGGCTGCCCAGGCTGGGCGTACTTGGGGATCTGCATCGTGGCCGTTGCGAAATGCTGATTTCCAAGGCCTCCCCGTCCGCCTTTGAGGATGGTCTTTTTCCGGTTATCTCCAGACATATCTGCAATCACTTTGCCCGATTCCGCTTCCTTGATAACCGTCCCTTCCGGTACCTTCAGCACAATGTCTTCGGCGTCTTTTCCGTGGCAGCGCCGTTTCCCGCCCTGTTCTCCGTCTTTTGCGGCAAATTTGCGCCGGTGGCGGAAATCCTGCAAGGTATTCAGGCCCTCGTCCACCTCAAAGATCACGTCTCCCCCGCGGCCCCCGTCTCCGCCGTCAGGCCCGCCGTTCGGCACGTAGAGTTCCCTGCGGAAGCTTACATGCCCGTCCCCGCCTTTGCCAGATTTTATGAATATTTTTGCTCTGTCTGCAAACATACCGGATAATTCCTTTCTCTGTATCATATAAACGTATCATAACGGACGTTAGTAGTCCGTTAAGCACACCATAACGGACATTAGTAGTCCGTTAAGCATATCATAACGGACGTTAGCAGTCCGTTATGCATATATAACGAAAGTGCTGTTCCACAACTGAAATACAGTCATTTCGCAGCACCTTCAGGGCATTCCATTCAAACTATTGTGCAACCGGATAGATAGAAACCTGCTTCTTATCTCTTCCCTTTCTCTCGAAACGTACAACACCGTCAACCAGTGCAAATAATGTATCGTCTCCTCCGCGGCCTACATTAGTTCC
>CAZGVY010000150.1:0-823 GCA_964529215.1 uncultured Mordavella sp.
GGGACATCCGGACAAAATGTGCGACCAGATATCGGATGCGATTCTGGACGCATTGATGGAGCAGGATCCGATGAGCCGTGTGGCATGTGAGACCTGCACGACAACAGGACTGGTAATGGTCATGGGAGAGATTACCACAAAAGGATATGTAGATATTCAGAAGATTGTCCGTGATACCGTAGCAGAGATCGGCTATACCCGTGCAAAATACGGATTTGACGCAAATACCTGCGGAGTTATGGTCGCGCTGGACGAGCAGTCCTCTGATATCGCCATGGGAGTGGACAAGGCTCTTGAGGCAAAAGAAAATAAAATGTCTGAGGAAGAGATCGCGGCAATCGGTGCCGGAGATCAGGGAATGATGTTCGGTTACGCTACAGATGAAACAGAGGAATATATGCCGTATCCTATCGCGCTTGCGCAGAAAATGGCGATGAAGCTGGCTGAAGTGAGAAAGAACGGGACACTTCCCTATCTGAGGCCCGATGGTAAAACGCAGGTTACAGTAGAGTATGATGAGAACGGGATTCCTGTCCGCCTGGACGCCGTAGTACTTTCTACCCAGCATGATCCGGATGTAACGCAGGAGCAGATACATAAGGATATTAAAAAATATGTATTTGATACCACGATCCCGGAAGGAATGACCGATGAGAATACGAAGCTGTTCATCAATCCGACAGGACGGTTTGTGATCGGCGGGCCGCAGGGAGACAGCGGGCTGACAGGACGGAAGATCATCGTAGATACTTACGGAGGCATGGCGCGCCACGGCGGCGGGGCATTTTCCGGCAAGGACTGTACCAAGGTAGACCGTTCGGCA
>CAZGVY010000150.1:833-5191 GCA_964529215.1 uncultured Mordavella sp.
AAAGGATCCGACGAAAGTCGACCGCTCGGCTTCTTACGCGGCACGCTATGTGGCTAAGAACATTGTGGCGGCAGGGCTGGCTAAGAAGTGTGAGATCCAGATCTCCTATGCGATCGGAGTTGCTCATCCTACTTCTATTATGATCGATACGTTTGGAACGGGACAGCTGCCTGATGAAAAGCTAGTAGAGATCGTCCGTGAGAATTTTGACCTCCGTCCGGCAGGGATCATTAAGATGTTAGATCTGAGAAGGCCGATCTATAAGCAGACTGCGGCGTATGGTCATTTTGGGCGTACGGATATTGATCTGCCATGGGAAAAGCTTGATAAGGCAGATACTTTGAAAAAATATTTGTAATTTTAGAAAAATTTTATAAATGTTTATGGGCGCTTTGGTGAGAAGCGCCCTTTTTCGTGGTAAAATATACGTAAAACTAGGATGTATGCGGTACAGCGCTGTGGAGGTGTTGCTATGAAATTAAAGACGCGTTTGATTGTCGCCTTTATAACCGTTACGATTCTGCCGGTAATCTTATCGGCTGTTTTTATATTATTGGTAGGAAAGTATCAGTTCAGTACAATTGAAAAGACTTATGAGATCAGCGGCACTTCCATGCAGATGCTGGCGAATCCCATGAAGATGCTGGGGCAGATCACGGTGCAGCCCTACCGGGATCTCAGCGCCACAGTGAGAAGGGATCCGCAGAAGTTTGAAGACGCTGCGTTTCTGGAAAGATTTAATAATGAGCTGAAGCAGAAAAAATCGTACCTGATCGTCCGGAGGGAGGATACCATTGCCTATATAGGTACGGATTATGAGAGCGCAGCCTGTGTGATCGACCAGCTTCCGAGCTATCAGGAGAACAAAACCACCTTTGAGAATGGAATGTACCTTGGAGGAGAGGCGCAGGCTTTGATGAAACAGGTGGATTTTGAGTATGAAGACAGGGAAAAAGGGAGCGCATTCATTATAACCGATGTGAGCAATGTGATGCCGGAGGTGCAGGAACTTGCGATGGATGCAGTGGTGATCATCATCCTGGTGCTGTTTGTTACGGCGGCGCTGCTGATCCTGTGGATCTACAGATCCGTGATGAAGCCGCTTGGACGGATGCAGAGAGTAGCAAAAAATATCAAGAACGGGAATCTGGACTTTGAAGTGCCGAATCAGTCTGACGATGAGTTTGGACAGCTGTTTGCAGATTTTGAGGAGATGCGGAAGCGACTAAAGGATAATACAGAGGAGAAGCTCCGGTTTGACAAGGAGAATAAAGAGCTGATCAGCAATATTTCCCACGACCTGAAGACTCCTGTAACAACGATCAAGGGATATGCTGAAGGAATTATGGACGGCGTGGCGGACACGCCGGAAAAGATTGATAAATATGTACGGACGATCTACAACAAAGCGAATGAGATGAATATGCTGATCAATGAGCTGACGCTGTATTCGAAGATCGATACGAACCGCATTCCGTATAATTTTAATACGATTCCGGTCAATGGATATTTTGATGATTGTGCAGAGGAGCTTTCTATGGAGCTGGAAGCCAAGAATGTGGACTTTGGATATTTTAATTATGTAGAAGGCGCAGTAAAGATCATTGCAGATGCGGAACAGATCAAGCGGGTGATTCATAATATCGTTAATAATTCGTTAAAATATATGGATAAACCAAAAGGGATCATCAATCTCCGGGTGAAGGACGTAGGGGACTTTGTCCAGATCGAGTTTGAGGATAACGGAAAAGGGATTGCGGCGAAAGACCTGACAAATATTTTTGACCGGTTTTACCGGACAGACGCTTCCAGAAATTCTTCTAAAGGCGGAAGCGGTATTGGTTTATCGATCGTAAAGAAGATCGTGGAGGAGCACGGAGGCAAGATCTGGGCAACCAGCAAAGAGGGCACTGGGACAACGATGTATTTTGTGCTGAGAAAATATCAGGAGGTACCGGTTCATGAGTAAGATATTAATTGTGGAAGATGAAGTGGCAATTGCAGATCTTGAGAAGGATTATCTGGAATTGTCGGGCTTTGATGTGGAAGTTGCAAACGACGGGCTTATCGGCCTGCAGAAGGCGATGGAGGAGGATTATAACCTGGTGATCCTGGATCTGATGCTTCCGGGAATGGATGGCTTTGAGATATGCAGAAAGATCCGTGACGAGAAAAATACGCCGATCATCATGGTGTCCGCTAAAAAGGATGATATTGATAAGATCAGGGGGCTGGGGCTTGGAGCCGATGACTATATGACAAAACCTTTCAGCCCCAGTGAGCTTGTGGCAAGGGTGAAGGCGCATCTGGCCAGATATGAGAGACTGATCGGGAGCGCTGTGGCGGCTAATAAGATCGTGGAGATCCGCGGGCTGAAAATCGATACAACAGCGAGACGCGTATGGGTGAATGGGGAAGAACGGGCATTTACCACAAAGGAATTTGATCTGCTGACGTTTCTTGCAAGCCATCCGAACCACGTGTATACGAAGGATGAACTGTTCAGCGAGATCTGGGATATGGAATCGATCGGAGATATTGCTACGGTAACAGTTCATATTAAGAAAATCCGTGAGAAAATAGAGATGGATACTTCCAATCCGCAGTATATTGAGACGATCTGGGGAGTGGGGTACCGCTTTAAAATGTAGGTCAGAAAGCAGATTCCCGTGGAAGGATCTGCTTTTTGAATTGCCAGAGCATCTGGAGGGCGTGTTTTACGATAGAGAGAATTATATTTAGGAGGATGGGAAAACTATGATCACAAGTACGGCGAATCCAACGGTGAAAAATCTTGTAAATCTGAAAAAAAGGCGCAAGGCAAGGGATAGTGAAGGGGTATTTCTTGCGGAGGGCGCCAGGATGCTTATGGAGGCGCCGGAGGGTGATCTTCTGCAGCTATATGTAACGGAGAGTTTTTATGAAAGAAAGCATGAACTGGTGAAAGAAAAGAGGGAACAGAGCGGCTGCCGGTTTGAAATATTTTCAGACAATGTTATGGCATATGTTTCTGATACGCAGCATCCCCAGGGAGCTCTGTGCGTGGTCCGCCAGAAAACCCGGGATGAAACACAGATCCTGGGCGGCTCTGAGGCAGAGGGAAGGGTCCCGCTTCTGCTGGTTTTGGATAATCTGCAGGATCCCGGGAATCTGGGGACGGTTTTCAGGGCCGGAGAGGCAGCCGGCGTGACCGGGATCATTATGAGCAGGGATTGTGTAGATGTTTATAATCCCAAAGTGATCCGTTCTACGATGGGGTCGGTATTCCGCATGAAATTTCTGTACGTGGAAGACTTGGAGCAGAAGATCCGGGAAATAAAAGACCGGGGAATTTTAGTTTATGCAGCGCATCTTAAGGGGGCGCGCTGTTATGACGAACCGGATTACCGGAAGCCGTCGGCATTTCTTATGGGAAATGAAGGAAACGGGTTAAGAGATGAGACAGTCCGGCTTGCGGACTGCTGTATTAAGATTCCCATGTGCGGGCAGGTGGAATCGCTGAATGTGGCCGTCGCCGCGTCCGTCCTTAGTTTTGAAGCGGGCAGGCAGCGTAGGCATTGACATTTTAACGGGGAAAAATTATAATGAAAAAAACATGTAAAGCATAGTCATACAGCAGTTGGGGAATACTTGCAGAATGGAGTGAAGACGTATGTATGCGATGGGGTGGCTGATACTATTTATTGTATTGATAATCATTGAGATACTTACGATGGGGCTTACCACGATCTGGTTTGCGGGCGGAGCGCTCGTTGCGCTTCTGATGGCTTTCGCCGGATTCGGCCTGTTAGTACAGATCGCGGTATTCATTCTCGTATCGGTGATACTGCTTTTGGTTACCCGGCCGATCGCAGTAAAGTATTTTAACACAGGCCGGCAGAAAACGAATGCAGATAGCCTGATCGGGCAGCAGGCGCTGGTGCTGGCAGATGTGGATACCCTTCATGCCTCGGGTCTTGTGAAGGTGAATGGGCAGGAATGGTCTGCCAAGACGGAGGATCCGGGGGGATTTATCCCAAAGGACAGTATAGTTTCTATTGAAGGGATACAGGGAGTCAAGCTGATTGTAAAAAAGAAGGAGGCATAGCTATGGGGTACATTTTTGGAAGGATTATTACCATTTTAGGTATTATTGTAGTACTGATCATTATTGGGATCATTGTATCCTGCATTAAGATCGTAAGGCAGGCGCAGGCGCTGGTTATTGAACGGCTGGGAGCATATCAGGCAACCTGGGGAACAGGCCTGCACATCAAGATGCCGATCGTGGACAGAGTGGCAAGAAGGGTTGATCTGAAGGAACAGGTGGTGGATTTTGCGCCGCAGCCGGTGATCACGAAGGATAACGTTACCATGCG
>CAZGVY010000151.1:0-5022 GCA_964529215.1 uncultured Mordavella sp.
ACGAGACGTTAGATAGTGCTTTACGCAGATTCAAAAGAAGCTGCGCAAAGGCTGGGATCCAGCAGGAGATTCGTAAAAGAGAGCATTACGAGAAGCCGAGCGTAAGACGTAAAAAGAAATCTGAAGCAGCTAGAAAACGTAAGTATAATTAATTTGTGCAATTTGGGATGGAGTATCGTAAGATACTCCATTTTTAAAATGAAAGACACAAAAAACGGGCGAAGGAGAAACGAATGGGCCTTGTACAATACAAATGTGGAAAGCCAAGGCCGGAAACGGAGTGGGTCTGTTCCTGTGGGACAGTAAATAAGGGGAAATTTTGTATCGAAAGTGGAGCAAAAATGCAAGGAGGAAAGAAAGATGTATATTAGTGAGATCGTAACGACAATCCCGGAAAATGTGGCAGAGAGAGTGCCTCTGGAGCAGGAAGTGTATAAGGTATTTCAAAAGCTTGGGATTCCGTTTGAACGTGTGGATAACGACCCGGCGGCATCCATGGAAGAATGTGCAGATGTGGGAAAGGTATTCGGCGCGCCGGTCCGCAAGGATGTGTTTTTATGCAATCAGAAAAAGACCAGCTTTTTCCTTCTGGTAATGCCGGAAGAAAAAGCCTTTGATACATCCTCGTTTAGCAAAAAGCTGGGTGTGTCCCATATGTCTTTTGCATCGCCGGAGCATATGTGGGAGCATCTGGGGACAAAACCAGGTTCGGCCAGCGTGGTAGGGCTCCTGAATGATAAAGATGACTATGTGCAGCTGATCCTGGATAAGGAGGTTGCGGAAGCAGAATACTTTGTATGTAATACAGGGATCAATACGACGCATCTGAAGATCAAAACGAAGGATCTGATCAAAAAATTCCTGCCATATACGCACCACAGGCCGAGAATCGTGGATTTATAGACGGCGGGGAGGGATTTTTATGCGGAGAATGGACGAAAACGAATTGGAGAGGCGGCTTTCAGAGCGGAAGAGCGGAGAACGCCTGGATCTGTCGGATCTGGAATTTAACAGTATGGATTTTAGAGGGAAAGATCTACATAATATAGATTTCCGTGTCTGTATGTTTGTAGATGTGAGATTTGACGGCGCCGACTTATCGGGATCCAGCATTGAAAATGCAAGGCTGGACGGATGCTCCCTGCGGGGAGTGAACTTTAGGAATGCCTATATGAAGGGAGCCTGCATGCGGGGATGTGATATGACTGGCTCTGATATCAGGGGCGCCAATCTGTTTTCTGCGGTGCTTGAGAAGGCAGTGCTCACAGATATTATTTCGGATGAAACGACGAAATGGTTCCGGATGCACTGCCCGGAGACAGGACCGATCCTGGGTTATAAGAAGTGTGTGAATGACCGCCTGGTCCAGCTTCTGATCCCGGCTGACGCAAAAAGGACATCGTCAACCATGCCAAGCTGCAGATGTAACAAAGCAAAGGTGCTAACGATAAAGAGTTTTGATGATACAAAAGAGTTTGAAGAAGCATGGTCGCTGGTAGATGAGAATTTTGTGTACCGCAAAGGCCAGTGGGTAGAAGTGAAGGATTTCAATGAGGACAGGTGGTTTGATTCTACTACGGGGATTCATTTCTGGCTGACTAAGGCAGATGCGGTTGGATATTGAGAGATTTCTTTGTGGGATGGGCGCTGCCCAGGGGTTTCCGGGGCAGAACCCACGCTCACGGATGATCATTTTGCGTTGACAGAGATCCCGTTTACTTCTACTTCGTTATCGATGGGAATAACCAGGCATTTCCGTCCGTTGATCATTTGAATATCAACAAGATCTGAACGCCCGGGACTGACATTGACCACAACTTCGGGCGTTTTGATACTGAATTTGCGGGTTTCCGCGATATTGGAGGCCAGAAGCGTACTGTGATGGCCGACGGTTTCATTGTATTCCTTTTCAAAATCCTCCAGCTTGTCCTCTGCGATACCGCTGTCAGAAAGAAGCCGCTTTACCTCCTGCCTGCCAAGCTCTAATGGTTCCGGAGCTTCTTTGGATTCCTCGATCATTTCATTCAGATTCTCATGGATCGAACGGACCACGGTATAGTCGCAGTCTTCCTTTAACGTGTTTACGATAATATCCTGAAAAGATTCCTTCTGGCTTCCGGCGCTCATAACCTCGCTGCATCCAAGTACTGAGGTTACAAAAGAATCCTGCAGTTCTTCCGGTTTTCTGGAATAGAACAGGAGATGATGAAGGTCAGGGGCGCGGTCGTTAAATGCCGGGAACAGGAATCCATTTGCCGGCTCGCCTACCACCCAGTCGCGAATGCGGTCCTGAATGCTGTTAGCGGCAGGATTATAGCAGAGACCGGCTTTTGATAATGCCACCGGGCAGATACAGCAGAGGATATGTTCATATACGTTATCGGAAGCGTCGAACATCTCACTTCCGTCAAGCGCTCTGCCAGGGATATCATAAACCGCATGGATAAGCAGGATCAGATAATGTTCCCCAAAATCATAGTATGTAATTACATTATCATAAAATTCTTCCAGAAGGATATCATCAGTAAGCCTGCTTTCTTTCAAGTTCCGGATAAATTCCTGTGTTCCGCCGGACAGCTCCTGTTCCAGCGGGAATTCCATATGTATCAGATTCTTTCCGATGGTTCCGGAAAGAGCTTTTTTAAATATGTCAAAATATTTGAAGGTCTCCTCTTCGGGAAGGGAGAGAAATGCCTCTTTGAATTCCAGCCTTTTTTCCTTATCGCCATCTACATAACAGCCGCAGATGCGGGTGATGGCACAGTTTTCCGGTGAAAATTGCCTGCGGATTTCTAATACTTCTTTTTTATTCATAATAATCTCCCTTCTGCTGTATAAGCGTTAACAAATATCTTAGCATATCCAGGGAAGAATTGCAAAAGGGCCAGGCATAATTTGGAGGGATATGGATTAGAATGATAACAATAGATTCTGATATATGAGGAGCTTATGCGAAAAATTCTGGCAATCATATTGAGTATACTGATGGGAATGCCGGGGATCGTAGTCATTTCCGGAAATATGCAGGTACAGGCAGAGGAACAGACAGGGAGCCTGGAGAGTGGGACAGAAGAACAGGCGGAAGCAGAGGGGCAGGAGGACACGGAACAGGCAGGGGAGACAGAGAATACAGGGGAGACCAGTACAGAAGAGAATCAGACAGATGCGGAAGCCGGGCAGACCGGAGACGGAGCCGCAGGTGTAGAAATCAGTGCGCCGTCTGCGATCCTGATGGAAGCTTCCACCGGAACGGTTATTTATGAGAAGGATGCAGATACCAGAAGGCCCCCGGCAAGTGTAACCAAAATTATGACGCTGCTTCTGATCTTTGATGCGCTTGCAGACAACCGGATATCCCTGGAAGACCAGGTACAGACATCAGAATATGCGGCTTCTATGGGAGGTTCGCAGGTATTTTTAGAACCAGGGGAAACGCAGACAGTGGATACGATGATCAAGTGTATTGCTGTGGCAAGTGCCAACGACGCCTGTGTGGCGATGGCAGAATTTATAGCTGGCAGCGAGGAGGAATTTGTAAAACAGATGAATACAAGGGCGGAGGAGCTGGGTATGGAGAATACAAGCTTTGTAAATTGTAACGGCCTGGATACGGACGGACATGAGACTACCGCCAGGGATATCGCGGTCATGTCCAGGGAAATGCTTGAAAAATATCCGCAGATACATGATTACGCTTCAATCTGGATGGAGAACATTACACATACGACCAAGAAGGGGAGTTCAGAATTCGGGCTTACCAATACGAACAAGCTGATCAGGCAATACCAGTATGCCACGGGATTAAAGACGGGCTCGACAGGTAAGGCTGGATTCTGTGTTTCAGCAACTGCCAGGAAGGACGGGATGGAAATGATCGCAGTGATCATGGCCGCGAAGGACTCCAAGGCCCGTTTCCGGGATGCTACGGCATTGCTGAATTATGGTTTCGGGAAATGCACGAAGTACATAGATGAAGGAACAGAAAAACTCCCCGGAGTAAAAGTTACCAGAGGCGTACAGGACGAGGTGGAGGTACAGCAGGAAGAAAGTTTCCAATATGTTGACGTACAGGGGAAGGATATCAGTAAGATCGAAAAGAAACCAGAGCTGAAAAAGAATATAAAGGCTCCGGTGAAGGAGGGCGACCGGGCCGGGGAGATGGTATACTATCTGGACGGGGAGAAAATCGGCGCCGTAGCTGTCACCGCAGCGGAAAATGTTGAGAGGATCCATTATAAACAAGCGGTGGAGAAGATCATGGAAAGATTCTTTATATAGCTTCCTTGCTTATTGGGGAAAAGAATGTTACTCTTAAGGAAACAGGGATCAGGCGTACTGCCTGATGTGAAATGAGCGAGGATAGGATGAGCAGGAGATTTGACAGGAAAAAAAAGCGCCGCCGGGAGGAAGCGGCGGCCATTGCAGGCGCAGGCGCGCTGACGCTGGCTCTGGAAATATGGAAGGAGCTTCATGAATTTACGATTAGAAGATGCAGGATCAGGCTTTCAAAAGAAACGCCCAGCGGGGAAAGCGTTAAGCTTGTTTTTTTATCTGACCTGCATGGAAAACGCTATGGAAGTCATAACAGGGAGCTTCTGGAGGCGGTCCGGAAAGAGCGGCCGGACTATATTTTGATTGGCGGGGATATGCTGACCAGAAATCAGGCTGAAACAGATCGGACAGCGCTGGAACTTCTCCGTGAGCTGGTGAAGGATTGCCCGGTATATCTGGCTAACGGCAATCATGAACAGAAGATGCGGCTTAACCCGGAAGAGTATGGGAGGCGGTATGCTTCGTATGTAAGAAGGGCAGAAGCGCTTGGCGTCCATATGCTGGTGAATGAATCCATGCATTGCGATATGAAGGGGCTGCCGGTAACGGTCAGCGGTCTGGAGCTTCCGCTGGGATGCTATGCGCATTTTCATACCAGGATGCTGAAGCTTTCGGATATAGAGGAAAGAATAGGATGTGCGGGCGGGGAGGATTACCAGATCCTTCTTGCCCATAGTCCGGTTTATTTTG
>CAZGVY010000152.1:0-4253 GCA_964529215.1 uncultured Mordavella sp.
TCCTTCCAGGCCTGATAAAAATCCCCGCCTGCGGTCCTGTGCCGCTCCTAAGCCTTTGCGCTCCGAGACGATCCCAAGCTTCTTGCCCCCGATCTTCCCGTTATAATCTCTCAGCAGTTCTTCCGCCAGCGCCTTGCCCAGGGCATAATTATCTGGTTCTACAACCGGGATTCCCTGCGTCTTATCCTCCTGCGCCGCCGGATCATCCACAAACACGACCGGAAGCTTTTTCCCTATCCGCCTCAGCTTCTCCAGGCTGCCGCCATCTGAAACGGGCTGCACGATCACCGCATCCGCCCCATTGTCGATTTCCTGCTGAATGGCTTCCAGTTCTTCCTCTGCTGACAGGCTTTCTCCCGTACTGACAACGAACAGCTCCATCTTCTGATCCTGCGCTGCCATCCGCAGCCCATATTTGAAGGACGTCCACTGGCTGCCGTCGGAATTCTGAATGATCACAGAAACTTTCCCCCGTTCTTCTCCGCCTTTTCCCCGGAACATACCTGCCGCCACCAGCAGAATCATGATAGCCAGCACTACCTCCGTCAGAATAAACATTTCCTTACTGCTTTTCATCTTGTCCATCCTTTATATTTCTCTACCCGGTATCCCGTCATCCGGCGGGCCATCTTCCCTGAACGGCCGCCCAGCCTCAAGCATCTTTCTGTTTTCTTCCGTATAAGCAATCGCAGGAATACAGACAGACACTGTCGTCCCTTCATCTGGCTCACTCTCAATGGTAAGGCCATACTCCTTTCCAAAGAGAAGCTGGATCCGGTTATTGACATTCACAAGCCCGACTCCGGAGCCATGGGCATGGATCCGGTTCTGATCTGTCAGGACAAATGCTGCCTCCTCCTCCGACATCCCGATCCCGTTATCCGACACCGTCAGGAATACCTTGCCATCCTGCTCCCATCCGGTTACCCGGATCTCTCCGCCGTCCTCTTCTGACATTTCGCTGACGCCATAGTTGATGGCATTTTCAAGGATAGGCTGCAGGATTAATTTCACGGTACAATAGGAATGCACGGCAGGATCGATCTCCTGTATATAAGAAAAACTGTTCTTATACCGGACTTTCTGTATGTTCATATAGCTCTCTGCATGCCGCAGCTCGTCCTTTACCGGAATGATCGTCCTCCCTTTCGAAAGACTGATCCGGAATAGCTTCGCCAGCTGCGAGATCATAAACACAGCCTCATCGTTCCTGCCGCCCTCAACCATCCAGATAATAGAATCCAGGGCATTGTATAAAAAATGCGGATTGATCTGGCTCTGCAGGGCTTCCAGTTCACTTTTCCTCCGCTCTGTCTGTTCCAGCACAATCTTATGCATCAGCAGGTCAATCTGCTCATAGGATCTCTGTATCGAATCTCCCAGATGCCGGATCTCCATGGATCCCCCGATATAGATATCCGGCTGTTTCCCGGCTTCATATTCCAGAACGGAAGCATTGAGCTTTAAAATCGGACTGGATATCTTCTCAGAAACCACTCTGTTTACCACCCCGAGCATCATCGCCATTAGGAGGATCACCAATACGATAAAATACCGGATATCGAACATACCATGCGTAAATACCGAATAGGGGATCACTCCCACCAGTTTCCATCCCGTATAGCTGATCGTATTGACAATGACCTTTCGGTGCTCTCCTCCGAAAAACTCGTCATACACTCCATCTTTATAGGATGCGGCCATTTTACTGTTCTCGTCCAGAATGCCATTATGGATCTGCGTCTGCTGGGTATGGTAGATAATCTCCCCCTTGCTGTCACACAGATAATAATACTGTCCGTTATTCTGCGTATTGATCTGATTCATCATCCGGGAAATCCCCGAATAATCCATGTCAACAAGCAGGACCCCCGACTGGGGGACTCCGCCGTCTGTCAGTTCCACAGCACGGCTCAGGGAAATTACCCAATAATAGCAAAATGCATCATCGAAAAGATTCTGGATATGAGGCGTGGAGAAATGCATATTCTCCATCTCCTCCATGGCCTGCTCATACCAGTCCTGCCTGGTAACGTCAGGATCTTCTTTCTGCAACACAACCGGCTCGGCTCCCATCAGGCTCCCATAATTATTATAGATAGCTATGCTTCTCAGATTACTCTTATTTGCCTCATAAATCCGCTTCATCCCCTGCTGGATATCATTGTCCTGGTCAGAGAAGTCATTTTCCTTTATCACATTATAATAGACAGCGTCTGATACCTGCCGCATACTGACCAGATAGTCCTCCATGCTTTCCCCTGACTGTTCCATCAGCTTCTGGGTACTCCCAATGATCTCTTCACGGGATGCGGCGGAAACCCGTAAATACACTACCGTTCCCAATATCAGCATAATGGCGATCGATATGGACGAAAAGACCAGCATGATCACCGACTGTATCCCGGCCGGTTTTAAATTCTTCAAATATGCAAGGTATTTCTCTGCAAATTTCCTATTCTTCACGGTTCTTTTCACCTTCTGCATGCTCTTTTCTATACCTGGACGGCGATACCCCGAACCGTCTCTTAAATACATAACTGAAATAATTCGGATCTGTATATCCGACTTTCCTTGCTATGATATAGCTTTTATCATTCGTCTCGATCAGCAGGCGGGACGCCTGGTTCATCCGGTAATCCGTCAGATATCCAATAAAAGAATTCCCCGTCTTTTTCTTGAAGATCGTGGAAAAATAAGAATTAGACACCCCCAGTACCTGGCATACGCCATCCAGTGAAAGCGCTTCGTCCGCATAGTTATTATGCACATATTCCTTGGCTCTGGATACAAAGGATCCCGTAGACTGGTTCCTGGCGTCAAGTAATTCCTCCTGGAAATGAAGGCTGATATCCGTCAGCCATTTTTGCAATGCCCCGGAATCCATATCCGAAAGCTGTGCGTAAAGTGTTTTCAGGTTCTCAGGGAAGGCCTCCGCTGCGATCTCATGATTTGCCGCAAACCGGTATAGCGTACTGATCAGCTCCATGATATCAACATGGTACTGCTGCAGCGTTCTTTCCTGGAAAGACGCCTGGTGCAGATATCCTGCCACTGCCCTCTCAATATCCTCTGCGGACCCCAGGCGGATCATCTTAAGCAGTTTCGACAGGCCGCCGTCATCCGCCACGCCAAACCCGCTTACTTCCTGCGGGACATTCTCTTTCATGTTGATAGCTCTGGAAGCGCCGTAAATAACTCTGTAAGATACGGCAGTCCTTGCGCTGTTATAGGAACTGGCCAGATCCTTAATGTTCTCACAGACCAGCCCGATCCCCACCGTAACTACAGCCCCGATGATGTGGCGGGCATATTTGCAGAATCTGTCGCACTCATCCGTCAATTCTGTGATCTCACTCTCCCGGTTCAGCTGTGCGATCAGGACCGTATTTTCCAGATATGGAAATGCCCTTGCCTTCCATCTTTCTCCCAGGCGCTCCTCTGCCTGTTTCTGCACAGAGGTGGATAAAAGCAGCGGATTCATGCCTTCCGGCACCTGGCTGGAAGATGTGTGGACAACCAGGCAGCAGAAAAAGGGACCTGAAAAAAACAGATGATAGTCCGAAAGATATCCGGGGATCTCCTCCTCGCGGAGCCGTCCTTCCATCAGCATCGTATAAAAGTTCGCCTGCAGAAGCGGCAGTGATTCCATGTAGTATTTTTGAAGCGTCTTTATGTTCCGCTTCTCACTGATCTCCTGATCCAGTTTGATCTTCAGCTTTTCAAATACACCCGCCAGTTCTACTGAATTCAGCGGCTTCAGTATATATTCCTCCACCTCCAGATGAACCGCTTCCCTGGCGTATTCAAACTCATCAAAGCCTGTAAAGATCAGTATCTTTGTGGTAGGAAACTCTGCCTTGATGCGGTGTGCCAGCTGCATGCCGTTCATGTATGGCATCTTAATATCCGTCATAACAACATCCGGCTGATATTCCTCCACCATCTCGAAAGCCTTCACCCCGTTACAGGCATATCCTACCACCAGGAATCCCAGCGCTTCCCAATCTATTTTTTTCATGATAACCTGTATGATATCTTCCTCATCATCTACCAGGAGCAGCGTATATTTATCCATCTCATATCTCCATATATGCGCGTCTTTACTTTCAGGTACCAAAAATAATTTTTGGCATTTTTATTATTATATATTATACCAAAAATCAATACAAAGAGCCAGAACAATGTCTGGCTCTTTGTATGCAAAATAACTGTTTCCGTCGTTTGCAGCAATGCTTTTTATCTTATTTTTT
>CAZGVY010000152.1:4263-4971 GCA_964529215.1 uncultured Mordavella sp.
AAACACTTTTTATTACTTTTTCTGAACATATTTCAGACAGTCAAGGGTTACTGCCACTAATATGATGATTCCTGAGAATACAAACTGCAGGTTGGTATCGATACCCAGGATTGTCAGAGAGTATGTCAGTGCAGTAAAAATAAATACGCCGACTACAACGCCTGAGATCTTACCAATACCTCCGGTAAAGGATACGCCGCCTACTACGCAGGCTGCGATCGCGTCCATCTCCCAGCCCTGCCCGTATGCTGCAGAACCGGAACCAACCATTCTCGCACATTCCAGCCAGGATCCAAATCCATAGAGGATACCTGCCAGAATGAATGCTCCTACGGTTACAGCAAATACGGAAATACCTGAAACAGCTGCCGCTTCAGGATTGCCGCCTACCGCATACAGATTCTTTCCGAAAGTTGTCTTATTCCAGATAAACCATACGATCGCAACAGCTGCTACTGCCCAGAGGATGATCGTTGGGAACCCATTCACTTTTGGGATCACCATATTCGGGATCGCAGGCTCGATCGCACCAAAGGATACACCCTTCGTTGCGTAGGTAACAAGTCCGAAGATTACCAGCATGTTCGCCATCGTAGAGATAAATGGATGCATCTTAAACTTCGCCGTAAAAAATCCTGCAATCGTTGTAAAGAACGTACAGAAAATAATACATATTACCAGCGACAGAATAATCCTTCCTGCAAGAGG
>CAZGVY010000153.1:0-4936 GCA_964529215.1 uncultured Mordavella sp.
AAACGGTCACGGTATATTCGCCGGGCTGTTCCGGTGCGGGAATTGGAAGTGCATATTCCTCCTCGGATAAAGGCATAACAGAAGTTGCAAGCTCTGCCTGCCTGATCAGGACTCCGTTTCTGGCAAGAGTGGTTATGCACTGAAAGGAGTCGGTATTTACAAAGAGATTCTTGTTTTTAACGAAAACCCTGTCTTTGCTGACGGTGGCCGTAATATTCTGATAATTAAACTTGACCTCCTGCATCTTTGGGGAAGGAGCCCGGCTGCCGCCATATACGATTCCGTTTGCGCTGAAATTATAGTCTGTGGGACGTTCGCCGAAGTCGCCTCCGTAGGCTTGGAATTCCTTGCCGTAGCGGTCTTTTTTTGTGATCGTCTGATCTACATAGTCCCAGATGAAACCGCCCTGGTACAGAGGATCGGTATCTGTAAGGTCTGTATATTTGTGCATGGCGCCACAGGAATTCCCCATGGCATGAGTGTATTCACAGCAGATAAATGGTTTATCCCGGTGTTTAGCCAGGAACTCTTTAATGGAAGAGACAGGTGTATACATCTGGCTTTCCATATCGCTGGTGCCGTTGAAACGGCGGTCATGGAAGATGCCTTCATAGTGTACCAGCCTGGTATTGTCAAGTTCCCGGAATTTATCCGACATTTTCTTGATCACAGACCCGCCATAGGATTCATTTCCGCAGGACCAGATCAGAATGGAAGGATGATTCTTATCACGCTGGTAAATGGAGTTGACGCGGTCCAGGAGCGCTCCTTCCCATTGAGGCTTATCACCTGGGATCGCAAGGTTATAGTCCCCGCCCCGCATTACGGCATCCCAGGAGCCGTGGGTTTCCATATTGGTCTCATCGATCATGTACAGGCCATATACGTCGCAGAGACGGTACAAAGGAGAATCATTTGGATAATGGCAGGTACGGATGGCGTTGATATTGTGCCGTTTCATGGTAACAATGTCTTGCAGGAGCTCGTCATGTCTTGGAACCCGGCCGGTCAAAGAACTGAATTCGTGGCGGTTTGCGCCTTTGAATACGATCCGTTTTCCATTCAGGCACATGATATGGTCTTTCATTTCAAAACGGCGGAAGCCCACGCCCTCGGCAATTACTTCCGTAACAGCGCCATTGCAGTCGGTGACGGTAAGAAGCAGTTCATAGAGGTTTGGTTCCTCTGCGCTCCAGAGCTTCATGTGCTCTAACGGCAGGGTGAAGTGTCCCGCACCGTCTTCCAAAACAAATTCTGCTGTGGCAGTTTCCCGGCTGGCAGGTTCGTCTAGATCTATGACGCTGCTTCCTGGAAAACGGTAAAGCGGCATAGAGGAAAGCGTCAAACGTACCTTTCCTTCGCCCTGTGCTGTTACATCAATCTGCAGATCGCCCCTTGTGCAGTCTTCATTCAGAAGGGTCTGTACCTTCAAATCGCCGATATGTACGGATGGCTTTGTGTAGAGAAAGACATCGCGGAAAATGCCGGAAAACCGGTAAAAATCCTGATCCTCCGCCCAGCTTCCGCTGGTCCATTTGAATACCTGTACAGCCAGCTTGTTCTCTCCGTCTGTCAGATAAGGAGTGAGATCAAAATCGGAGGGAGTAAAACTGTCCTCACTGTATCCCACGTACTGGCCGTTCAGCCAAAGAGCCATTCCGCTCTCCACTCCCTGAAAGGAAATGTATAAGGATTGTCCCTTCATATGCTCCGGGATATGGAAGTACTTTACATAGCATGCAGTAGGGTTAAAGGCGGCAGGGATCTCTCCGTCCCAGATGTCCTCCCGCCCATCCCAGGGGTACTGGGTATTTACATAAGCGGGAATATCGTAACCTTCCATCTGGATATGTGCCGGGACGCGGATGTCGGTCCAGTTTTTACAGTTATAGTCTGTTTTTTCAAAGTTTTTTACCGTATCGTCCAGATTTCTCCCATAGGAAAACTTCCAGATACCGTTTAAGGAGTAGCGGAAGGGATTTGTCCCGTTCCGCAAGCTGTCTTCATCCGGGAAATATTCGTGGTCGGAATGCGCCGGAAGTACATGATCCCTGTAAAATGTGCTGTCTTTGAGTCTAGAATAGTCAAACATTGGTAACCTCCTGGGAAGCCGCCGTTCTTACAGTGCGGATTCCTTTTTGCTTTGTTTATTGTGTTATTCCCATTATGTGTCAGCTATCCAGAATATGCAATATAAAATATGTGCAGAAATATGGAATAATGTTGCATGAATCAGGAAAAAACGGTTTGGCGCATATAGGTAAAAGGCAGGGTATGATATCCAAAAACCAAATAATAAGCTAAAGAAGGTTTTGTGCAAAGAAGATAAAAATGATTATAAATGCATGTTTTTTGATTGTTAATAAACGCAATGGGAAAAGAGAAATCAGTATAATCAAGATTATTCTATTATAAAAACATCATTAGTCTTTTCATCTGTGCAGGAAGGGGATTGCTATGCCAGATACATACCGGTATGCTTATTTTGCGTCGGACAAACAGCTTAGTTCTCTATCTGTGTATAATGCAGGTTACGAAAAATGCCGTCCGGGTTATCAGTGGGGACCCGGGGTGAGGGATCATTACCTGCTGCATCATGTTATCCGGGGCAGAGGGTATTATAGAATGAGGGGAAAGGAATACTGCCTGGGTGCGGGGGATACCTTTCTTTTATTTCCCCGGGTAGAATCCAGCTATCAGGCTGACGAGAAGGAACCATGGGAGTATGCCTGGGTAGGGTTTGCAGGCAGCGATGCCTATTCTATGATTGCCAATACGGACTTTTCCAGAGAACATCCAGTATGGAACCAGTCAGAGATCAGCGGGGAGCTGTCAGAAAAGCTGAAGGCAGTTTATGAGACGAATGGCAATACGTTTCAGGATGCGGTGTCTATGACAGGAGCCGTGTATTCTCTGATGGGTTTTTTGATGAAGCATTCCCAGGGCAGAAAAAAGCCGGTGAATTTACAGGCGGATCATGTGGAAAGGGCAAGACAGTATATTGCAGAGCAATATTCTTATCCTATTACGGTGGAAGATGTGGCGGATTACACCGGAGTAAGCCGGAGCCATTTGTTTCGGCTGTTTCGGGAAGTGGCTGGACAGTCCCCGAAGGAGTATCTTCTGGAATACCGGATTGGGCAGGCCTGCCAGCTTTTGTCCCAGACAGACCTTCCGGTGGGCAGTATTGCACATTCGGTGGGATTTGAAGATCATTTGTATTTTTCTAAAGTATTTAAAAAGCGTAAGCATTGTACACCTTCAGAATATAGAAGATTAAAGTAAGAGGCTGGTGTACTGTGTCAGTACACCGGTACACCAACACGGTCTTACCCTTTGCTTGGAGGGAAAAAGGAGAGAGGTTATGGCGAAGAAGAAACCAAGGCTGCAGTTCAGGTATTATGAGATGGGGCCTCACGAGCAGGTCATTGCCCTTTTAGGAGATACCTGGCGGAGGCCGTATGGGCAGGATATTACGGATATGCATTTTCATAATTATTTGGAAATAGGAATCTGCTACGAAGGGAGCGGGATAAGTATTTTCAGGGATGGAAGACATTGTTTTGAAGAAGGATGTATCACGATCATACCGCCCAATTATCCGCATAATAATGAGACAAAGCCAGGGGAAACAGCCTTTTGGGAATGGATGTACATTGATGTGGATAGTGTGCTTCAGGATATGAAGGAGTTATCTTTTAACAAGATCGAACCGGAAAGTATTGCGAATCAGTTGTACGAATCTGCTTTGTTTTTCCATAAGGAGGAGCACATAGGGATCAGCAGTACGATCCTGGAGATCAGAGAGGAATGCGACAGAAAAGCATACATGTACCGGGAAAGGCTCCGGGGACTTTTGCAGTCCTTTGTGGTAGAGCTTCTTAGGATCCATAATGTGACAGAGGATATGCATGGAAAGAACCCCAGAAGCTTTCAGGTTGCGCCGGCTCTTACCTATGTGAAGGAACATTATAGTGAGGAAATCAGGATCCGGGATCTGGCGAAGGTATGCAGCATCAGTGAAAGCCATTTCCGAAGGGTTTTTATGGAGTGTATGAATATGGCGCCTGTGGATTATGTAAATGTGATCCGGATCCGTGAAGCCGGAAAGCTGCTTTTGAAAAGCCATGCCACAATGGAAGAGGTGGCTTACAGGGTAGGGTATGGAAATGTATCTACCTTTAACCGGAATTTTAAAAGAATGCTTGGCGTGACGCCATACCAATGGAAGCGTTCCCCGGATAATTACGCGGGGCAGATGTTAGATTTTAAAATCAGTGCGTTGAAAGGATGGTAGAAGGATGAATTACCGAATGACAAAGGAAGTACACAAGAGAGTAAAGACTTCCACAAAGATTTTAACAAAGGTATTGATCATACTGTGCGTATTATTCCTTCTGTGCGGGATCCTGGTCGACAGGGGGATGATGCTTCTGTCATTTCTGATGGCGGGGCTTTATCTTTTTTATGACGCTTACAGCATCAAGGATTACGAATATGTGATGGAAGATAATACGTTTACGATTACGGTAATCCATGCCAAGCGCCGGCGCAGGGAGGAACATGTATTGAATCTAAAGCAGCTGGAAGTGGTCGCCCCAAGCTGGCATGAAGCTGTGGCAAAGTACCGGCGGGACGGCGGAACAGAGAAGCTTCCCAAGTACGACTATACCTCTTATGAGCCGGATATTCCTTACTATACGATGATTATCATGGAAGGCGGAAGGAAAATCAAACTTCTTCTGGATCTTCCTGATGATATGCTTTGTGCAATGAAGCGCATGAATCCGCAAAAGGTTTTTGTGCATAATTGAGATAATTGATCGAATGTGCATGTTTTTTAATTGAATATACCCACAATAAAATACTGAAATCATTATAATTATATGTATAAAATTTATGCCAGAGAGGTAAAAACTGTACATATTGCACAAAT
>CAZGVY010000154.1:0-4841 GCA_964529215.1 uncultured Mordavella sp.
GTCAATATATTTCTTGATTTTTCTGTTAAAATCACCCCTCCATTGTTACCGGATGCAGAATATCTGTCCTGCCCGGGAGGCTGGAGATCCGCTATTCTTCAACAATAGAAATGTGATCGCCCTCTTTTAATTCCTGCTGGAACAATCCCGGGAGGCCGTTTACAGACAGATTAATCCTTCCCTTTGGATTCTTCAGGTCTATCCCTGAATATTCAATCATATCCATCAGATAGTAGGGGCTTCCGTCCTCCTTCTGTGATAATCTGAGAGGCGCGCCGTTCAGGTAGAACATAACCTTCCTTCCTGTCCGGACTGCTTCCGGTTCCGGCTCTGGTTCCGATTCTGATTCCGGCTCTGGTTCTGGCGTCTTTTGTTCATCAGGCTCTGTCGTCTTCTCTCCGGAAATCTCCTCTGCTTTTAAGAGTTCTTCCTCATCCCGTTTATCTTCCAGAGCTTCCGGTGGTTCCGTATCTTCCCCGGGCGTCAGTGTTTCCCCGTCCTCCGGCTGCGGCAAAAGCTCCTCCGGAACGGCTTTCCTTTCCTCTTGTCTCTCCGGTTCCCTGGATCTATCTCCGAAATCCAGCTCCTCCTGCTGCCATTCCATTTCCTGCTCCGGCTCAGCGCCGCCAGGCTCCGCCGGGTCTTCCTCTTCCCGGACTGGATCCTCCTTTGCCTGCACCTCCTCCATCTGGGCGATCTGAGCCTCCGACAGCTTCATAACGATCTTGTCCCCGCTTTTCAGGAGAGTCTCCAGAGAACAGTGTTCCCCATTCAGCGTAATATCCAGACACTCCAGCGCTCCCTCTATATCCCCGAGAAATGCTCTTGCAGAAACGCCGTGTACAGCCGGAGTAAAATCAATAACATCTCCCGCATTAATAATTTCCGACAGCTTTCCTTCTTTTTTATTGATATACAGAGATGCAGGCTGCGCCGCCACTCCGTAAAATACTGTCCGTTTCCCGTTCACACTTACGATCAGGTCACGCCCCGGGCGTCCCAGAATATCCCTGAATCCATAACCATTCATCATAAGCAGGTTTAACGCCGTAAAACTGCCGCTCCTGAACAATTTTGCAGACTTTCCGTTCAATGTCACCCGGAAGCTGTCGTTGATCATTTTCAGCCCCGTGGAGATCAGTATGCCTAACGGTGTTGCATATTCCGGATTATCCAGGTCATATTCCTCTGAATATGCATTTGCGCGGAAATTGCTGCCGGCGATCGCTACCCGGTTCTCGCTCATCTGCAGCGCTGCGGTAATCCCTTCCTTGATCCCCAGCAGCTTACTGCCTCCTCCGGCCAGGAACAGAGCCGACGGTGCGCCTCCGTTGATCTGCAGGATCTTTTCTGCGATCTCCCTGCATAGAACTTCTGAGGCTTCCTGGATATTTTTCATAAGCTCTTCCTTAGAGACTTTTCTTTCCAGTCCAAGGATATCTGTAAAAGAAATCTCCTTCTCTGTCCCAAGCTGTATCTTCATATCCTCCGCAGTTGTGAAGTCTGCCAGATATTCCCTCATGATCGTCTCGGTGATCTCGTCGCCTGCCACCGTCGCCATCGTATAACCGGTAACGCTTCCTCCCGTACATGCGGCGATATCAGAGGTCCCGGCGCCGATATCTACCATGACCAGGTTCAGCAGCCTTAAATTCTCTGGAATGGCCGCATTGATCGCCGCGATCGGCTCCAGTGTAATGCTTGCGATCTCCAGGCCGGCCTTATTCATGGTCGTATATAAGCTCTCTACCACCTCTCCCGGCAGAAAAGTAGCGATCAGATCTACCTTTATCTTCCGGCCTCTGTGATCCTTTAAGCTGGACATCATATACTGGTCCAGATAATACTGGCACACGGTATAACCTACCAGGTAAAAATTCCTGGAATCATTCTCTGCTTCATTCTCCGCATCAAACGCTTCCTCTGCTTTATGGATGGCTCCAGCCTCCAGGCGGCTGATCGTTTCATCATCAATGACCTGTGTCCGCGGAAGCTCCATCTCAAAATCTGCACGCTTTGTTCTTAAAGCCCGTCCTGCAGCCGCCACGCAAACCTGGTTCAATGGCAGCTTAAGCCTGTTCTCCAGCCGTTTTTTTACTCTTTTTGCCAGCATGGATACTTTATCTATATTCTCGATCTGTCCGTCGATCATCGCACGTTCCGTGTGGTCTTCTTTTTCAATTGCGATAACTTTGACCTTATCTTCCTCCACACAGCCCACCATACCAATGATGCTCCGGGTACCAATATCCAGGGCAAACACCGTATTTTCCGGCTGGATCTGCGGCTTTTTCGCCTGCGGTTTCCTTGCCTGTCCCTTTGCCATACCTACCTCCTGTATTGCGCCGTTCATTATTTATCAAGCTGGTTTTCAAGTTCCTCTTTTGCTTTCGCCAGGGCTTCGTCTATTCCTGCCGGATTCTTCCCCCCGGCCTGAGCCATATTCGGACGGCCTCCGCCTCCGCCGCCTACAAGCCTGGCGATCCCTTTGATCAGATTCCCTGCATGAGCGCCCCTGGCCATCGCTCCGTCAGTTGCCGCCGCGATCAGGTTAACCTTGCCATTTACTGCAGACGCAAGCACAACCACCCCATCTTCCAGTTTTTCCCGGAACTGGTCGCCAAGCTCCCTAAGCTTGTTCATGTCCACATCCTCAACCCTGGCCGCCAGCAGTTTCACACCTTTTACTTCAACGGCCTGATCCATCACATTCCCCATTGCGTTCTGAGCTATCCTGCTCTTTGTACTCTCCAGTTCACCCTTTAACGCCTTGTTCTCTGCAAGGAGATGGCTGATCTTTTCTGCCAGCTTATCCGGGGTTGTCTTAAGCGTTCTGGAAGCTTCGGCCAGCTTCTTCTCTGTCTCCTCATAATATGCCAGGAGTCCCTGGGAGGTCAGCGCTTCGATCCTGCGTACACCTGCCGCAACTCCCGTCTCAGAGATGATCTTAAACGCACTGATCACGCCGGTATTATCCACATGGGTCCCTCCGCAAAATTCCTTGGAAAAATCCCCCATACTGACAACCCGTACAATATCGCCGTATTTCTCCCCGAACAGAGCGGCCGCGCCCGTCTTTCTTGCTTCTTCAATTGGCATATTTTCCGCCTTTACCGTCAGGTGTTCCTGGATCTTCTCGTTAACGACCGCCTCAGTCCGCCTTATTTCGTCTTCCGTCATGGCTGAAAAATGCGTAAAGTCAAACCTTAATCTATCCTCATTCACAGAGGAACCAGCCTGCTCCACATGGCTTCCCAGCACTTCTCTGAGCGCTTTCTGGAGAAGATGCGTAGCGCTGTGGTTCCTGGCTGACAATGCGCGTTTCCTGCCGTCGATCTTCAGCGTAACCGTATCGCCTGTCTTCACCATGCCTCTGGTCACATGTCCGATGTGTGCAAATTTCCCGCCGAGAAGTTTCTTCACATCTTCCACCTGAAATTCGAAATCACCGGTAAAGATCACGCCGGTATCTGCCTCCTGTCCGCCGCTCGTAGCATAAAACGGACTTTCTTTTACAAAAACTGTGCCTCTCTGGCCCTCAGACAGCGTGTCTGTGATCTCATCCTCTGTAGTCAGGACTGTCACCTCCGACTCCGCCACCATGGTATCATATCCGATAAATTCCGTTGTAACAGAAGGGTCGATGGACTCATAGACCGTCACATCTGCGCCCATATAATTATGCTCGCCAAAAGTGCCCTTAGCCGTCTCACGCTGAGCCTCCACCGCTTTTTTGAAACCTTCCTCGTCCATCTTAAGACCTTTTTCCTCCAGGATCTCCCTGGTCAGATCCACCGGGAAACCATAGGTGTCATACAGACGGAACGCCTCTGCGCCAGACAGCACCGTCTCGCCCTTTTTCTCCATCTCCGCTTCAATTCCCGCAAGAATAGAAAGTCCCTGGTCAATGGTTCTGTTAAACTGTTCTTCTTCTTTCATGATCACCTGGAAGATAAAATCTTTTTTCTCTTCCAGCTCCGGATAACCATCCTTTGACCCTGCGATCACTGTCCCTGCAAGCTCCACAAGAAATTCGCCCTTGATCCCAAGGAGCCTTCCATGACGGCAGGCTCTTCTCAAAAGTCTTCTTAGCACATAACCTCTTCCACTGTTCGAAGGAAGGATACCATCTGAGATCATAAATGTCACAGAGCGGATATGATCTGTGATCACACGGATGGAAACATCGGTGTCATAATCTCTGCCATACTCAGCTCCCGCCATTTTGCAGACATGCTCTCTCAGGGCAAACAATGTATCGATATCAAACATAGATTCCACATTCTGTACAACGCATGCAAGCCGTTCAAGTCCCATGCCGGTATCGATATTCTTCTGCTGGAGTTCCGTATAATTATTATGGCCGTCGTTATCGAACTGGGTAAACACATTGTTCCAGATCTCCATGTAACGGTCACAGTCACAGCCTACTGTACACCCTTCCTTGCCGCAGCCATACTTCTCCCCTCTGTCATAGTATACCTCTGAGCAGGGGCCGCAGGGGCCAGAACCATGCTCCCAGAAATTATCTTCCTTGCCGAACCGGAAGATCCGCTCTGCCGGGATGCCGATCTGTTTATTCCATATTTCAAAGGCCTCCTCGTCATCCAGGTAAATAGACGGATACAGCCGGTCAGGATCAAGCCCCACGACCTCTGTCAGAAATTCCCATGTCCAGCCGATGGACTCTTTCTTAAAATAATCGCCAAATGAAAAATTACCAAGCATCTCAAAAAACGTCCCATGTCTGGCCGTCTTCCCTACATTTTCAATATCGCCGGTACGGATACACTTCTGGCAGGTAGTCACACGCTTCCTCGGCGGGATCTCCTGTCCGGTAA
>CAZGVY010000155.1:0-2638 GCA_964529215.1 uncultured Mordavella sp.
GTTTTTCATCAAAAGCTCATTTGTCATATCCGTCACTTCTCTCTGCGCCTCGGCTGCTCTTGCCGAATGCTCTGCGCCAAGGGCAAGGATCATCTGGCTCTTCCAGAGCGGAATGGTATTAACGATCGTGGACTGGATCTTTTCCGCCATCTCCGTGTCATTGCCCTGGATCAGACGGATCTGAGGCGCAGTCTGCATAGATATGGTACGGGTAAGCTCCAGATCGTAAATCTTCTTCTCAAAGCGTGTACACATACTCTCCAGGTCTCTTGCCTCCTGGGCGTCCTCCGCGCGCCCGGACTCCGCCGCCCTGGCAGCCAGCCGGGGAAGTTCCTCCCGCCTCACCTCTGCAAGCTTTTTCTTTCCTGCAAGGATATACATGGATAATTCTTTAAAATACGTCAGATTCAGTTCATACATCTTATCCAGCAGGGCAACATCCTTCAAAAGCTGTATCTGATGAGATTCCAGCGCAGAGATAATTTTATTTACATTCGCCTCCGCCTTTGCATACTGTGCTTTTAAATTCTGCAGCCTGCCTGAGGTTTTCTTAAAAATCCCAAGGAATCCTTTTTCTTCTTCCTCTCCAAAACCTTTTAGTTCCCTGACCACATCCGCAAGCAGGTCCCCTGCTTCTCCCAGATCCTTCGTCTTCACATTATTCAGCGCCGTTTCCGAAAAATCGGCAAGCTTTTTCTGAGTTCCCGCGCCGTAATGCAGGATCACATTGGAATCCTTCAGATCGATCTGCTTTGCAAAGGAATCCACCAGCTTCTTTTCATCTTCGGAAAGCATACTGTCATCAAATGCCGGAACAGGCGGTTCTTCCTTTTCTCCCCCTGCCGCCAGGATATCTGCCCTGTCTTCCATAACCGGAAACGGATCCAGCGTAAGCTGTGGCGCCGCCGCAAATTCTTCAAATTCCTTGTTCATCCTGATTCCTCCAATCACTTCTGCCATTCTTCCTTATCCGCCGCTTTTTGCTGTGATAAGTTCATTCCATCGTCCTTTAACCCTTCTCTGGTAAGTATCGTATTCAGCACGGAAATATCCGACGATACATCCCACGCCGTTCTGTAGAACAGATCATCCAGGATTTTCTCAAACGCATCATTCAGAGTATCCAGCGTCGCCTCTATCTCCCGCTTGGAAGCTTTGATATTCTCTCCTTCAGCCGGCTGCCCGTCCAGTTCCTGATAAGCCTCCAGAAGCTTCACCGTCGTGGGAAGATAATAATCCATTAATTTGCGGATATCGGGGATCATATCGGGATTCTCCTCCACCCGGTCAAAAATCCTGTCTGTCAGCATTTCCATATGGGAAATCTTTGCCGAAATCTCTTCTCCCGGGATCGCATCATTGCAGGCCCGGATCTTCTCCACAAATGCATCTCCTGCTTCGATAACCTTCCTGGCCTCCGGCGGGAGTTCCGGCTGCTTTCCTTTACGGCGTTCTTCCTCCGCCCGTTTTTCCTCCAGGTTCAAAGCCTCCTGCCTGCGCTGCTCGCTGATCCTTATATATTCCCGGTACATCCGGTCGCTGGTGATCAGGCATTGCCCGCTTTCATCAAAATGCCCCTGGGAAAACCATCCCTTTGCAACCATCTTTTTCAGATCCTTCTGCGTTTTTTCCTCTGTCTGGTTATTCATATCCGCCAGCTCTTTCACATCGCAGTATTCTCTCGTCCCTATTCCCTGTACCAGCCTGCGGAACCTTTTTTCCAGCCTTCTGATACCGATCCCATATCTCATGGTTCCCAGGCCGCCTGCTGCGATCAGGCCGGAAACCACTGCAAGGGCTGTATAGGCCGGGAAATACCCGTTCAAAAGAGCTGCGAAAATACTGGCCAGCATGTAAAACAGGAAGCCGAAGCCTATCCCTCCTCCGATACAGCCCAGAAGCGCTCCCGACACTCTTACGCCGCCTGTCTTTTTATACAGCGCCGGCAATGCCTGCGCTGGCGGTGCATATCCTGCTGCCTGCTGCCGCTTCAGGACTCCGTCCTGCCGGTATCCGGTATGATCCTGCCGGTACTGCCCGCCATCCCGCTTCTGCTGTCCTGTACGTGCATTTCTCATCCCCATAGAAACAGAATGCATCGCGGCGCCCATCGCCCGGTCGATCGTATCCGTGATCGTCTGGTTCAGCCTGTAATAGTCGTTATGCTCAACCGCTTCCTGTACCGTCCTCCGGATTTCGTCTCCGAAATTATCCCATTCGCTTCCTGCCATCTTATCCTCCTGCACTAACCTCTTGGCTTTGTTCCGGTCCCATCCCGTTTCGCCGTTTTCAGCCGGTTCAGCCAGATCTCCTTCTCTCCGCGGACGATCCTGGCTTCACTGCCTTCCTCCAGCAGATGTACCTTTTCAAGCTCATCATTTTTCTTCAGTCGGATCCCCCGTACGCCAATGGCAGATTTCTTTTTTTCTGCCACTTCCTCTGCCGGGAATTTTAAAAAGTACCCGTCTTTCGATTCCAATACCACCTGATGATTTCCCGCGATCACCTGTACGCTGACAAGCTCGTCCTCCTCCTGCAGCTTTGTCGCTGCTATGGTCCGCTTGATCACCTGGAATTCTGAACCCTCCACTTTTTTAATCATACCTTGTTTTGTAGCAAATAGCAACCATGCATAACG
>CAZGVY010000155.1:2648-4839 GCA_964529215.1 uncultured Mordavella sp.
TCACATTATCCACCGGAAGCCCTTTATCCCTGAATTTCCCAAAAGGAATATCCATCACCTTGATCTGGTGCATCTTTCCGGTATTGGTAAACAGGCAGAGCCTTCCCGTATTCATGCAGGAGACCACATATCTGCTCTCACTGTCGGCCGCTTCCCTGTTCCGTTCATAAGCAGCCGCGTCAACCGTCCTGGCATATCCAAAACGGTCCATCAGGAATACCACTTCCTGCTCCTCTATCTTTTTCTCCTCGAAAACGGCCTCCTCTGCATTTTCGATAACCGTCCGGCGCCTGACGGCAAATTCCTTCTTAAAGCTGTCCAGCTCCCTGATGATCACATCTGACATAGAGTCGTAATTATTCAGGATATCCTCATATTCCGCAATATGTGCAAGGGTCTGTTCATGCTCTTTCTGAAGCGCTTCGATTTCCAGCCCGATCAGCTTGTACAGCCGCATATCCAGGATTGCCGCTGCCTGGCGCTCTGTAAACCGCAGCATCGCTGCCATCTTCCGGGAAATACCAGACTTAAATTTTATATTTTCTGTAATCCCCTTCGTCAGGCATTCCTTTGCATCCTTTACGTTCTTGCTGCCTCTTAAGATCTCAATGATCAGGTCGATCACATCACAGGCCTTGATAAGCCCCTCCTGGATCTCTTTTTTATCCAGTTCTTTCGCAAGCAGCGTCTTATATTTTCTCGTAGCCAGTTCAAACTGAAAATCCACATGATGTTCTATGATCTTCTTAAGCCCCATAGTTTCCGGACGCCCGTCCGCAACCGCCAGCATGTTGACTCCAAAGGTATCCTCCAGCCTGGTCTTTTTATAGAGCATATTGATCAGGTTCTCCACATCAGCGCCCTTCTTCAGCTCGATCACAATACGGATGCCTTCTTTTGAGGACTGATTGGAAATGTCCGTGATGTCCGTGGTTTTCTTTGTCTCAACCAGATTACAGACATCGTTTAAAAATTTGCCGATCCCCGCGCCGATCATCGTATAGGGGATTTCCGTAATCACCAGCCGTTTCCTGCCGCCTTTTACTTCCTCAGCCTCCACCTTACCCCGGAGTTTGATCTTGCCGGTTCCTGTCTCGTAGATCTGGAGCAGGTCGTCTTTATTTACAACGATCCCTCCTGTGGGGAAATCCGGGCCCTTCAGATACCGCATCAGCTGTTTCGTACTGACCTGGTCATTTTTCATATATGCTTTGACCGCGTCGATCACTTCTCCCAGGTTGTGCGTCGGAATACTGGTGGCCATACCTACGGCGATACCTTCCGCCCCGTTGACCAGGAGATTTGGTACCCGTACCGGAAGCACCTCCGGCTCCTTCTCTGTCTCGTCGAAGTTCGGGAGGAAATTGACAATATCCTTATCCAGATCCGCAAGAAAGATCTCCTGAGTGAATTTGGCAAGCCTTGCCTCTGTATAACGCATGGCCGCGGCGCCGTCCCCTTCGATGGAACCAAAATTCCCATGGCCGTCTACCATGATCATTCCCTTTTTAAAATCCTGAGCCATAACCACCAGTGATTCATAGATCGAACTGTCCCCATGGGGATGGTATTTACCCATAGTATCCCCAACAATACGCGCACATTTCCGGTAAGGCTTATCCCACCGGATCCCCAGTTCATGCATATCATAGAGAGTCCTTCTCTGCACAGGCTTCAGTCCGTCCCTCACATCGGGAAGCGCCCTGGACACAATCACGCTCATGGCATAGTCAATATAAGATTTCTTCATCACATCCGAATATTCGGTGCGGATTATCTGCGGTTCACTCATATATCATCTGCTCCTTCCTACACATCCAGTTCTGCCTCTGTGGCATTGTCATAGATAAATGCGCGTCTTGGCGGAACCTCTGTCCCCATCAGCATCTCCGTTACGCCAGACGCCATCCTTGCATCCTCGATCTCAACCAGCTTCATCACTCTTGTCTCAGGATTCAGCGTAGTCTCCCAGAGCTGGTCTGCATCCATCTCCCCCAGCCCCTTATATCTCTGCAGGGTAAACGGCCCCTCATGGGTTTTGCGGTACCGTTCCAGCGCCTTATCATCATAGAGATATTCTTCCTCTCCCTTTTTCGGCATAACCTTATACAAAGGCGGCATAGCAATATATACATGCCCCTCATAGATCAGTTCCGGCATAAACCGGTAAAACAAAGTTAAGAGAAGAGTT
>CAZGVY010000156.1:0-4813 GCA_964529215.1 uncultured Mordavella sp.
CGGTTTACAGAGACTTGGGCGCGAAGGCGTTCCTGAGCGGCCAAAGACACCTACAGGACCTGTCAGCAGCAGGTTCTGTAGGTGTCTTAGTCTCTGTTAATCGGTAGTTCATCGTAATGTTGCTCCGTTTGATTGCTATATACTCCTTCTTCGTTCCGCGTCCGTCAAGATGTACTTAACGCAGTCCGCCAAGACATACTTAACGGACTACTAACGTCCGTTATGGCATATTCTAAAGCACCCCGCAATGCATGCCCCAGGCTGGCGGACTTTGTCCGTCAAGGTATAATCTGAGTGCATATAGGGAAAGATGGACATGAAATTATTAATTGAGGATGCGGATATGGAAGAAATCAGATGGTTGCACCTGCCGTAATGGATAAGTCCGTAAACAATGTGGCAATTACGGCGGCGGTACACTTACCGATACTGCTGTCCTCCTTGCAGCGCAGCGATAGAATTTATTGGAGCTCATATTCGGACAGCAGCTCTTTCTGGAAGGCTCTGTCTTTCGTGGAGCGGATTAAGTCCTCCATCCGTTCATCCTCTATTAATTTTTTGTTTAAAAGATTTAAAAGAGCTGTTGTCTTTTCTACAGCTTCTTCTTTTGCATCGGCTATGATCAGCCGTTCTCTGGTTTCGGCTTTCATATAATCTGCCTCCATTCTTGAATTTGCTTTGATTTCCTGCAGTGTTTTATGCAGATGCTTCAGCCGTTCATCACAGTCTTCCGGTATAGTCATGCTTTTGCTGGATTCTACATAATGCAAAAAGTCTACCAAAGATTTTTCAACCTCTGAACGATTCCTTCCCTTGGTGTTCAGGATAATTTTTGTACTTTCATCCCCTAATTCTAAATCCAGGGATTCCTGGCATCTGTTTGTAAACGTATATCTGTATTTTCCTAAGCCGAATAAGTCGAACTGACAGATGACAACGATACAGGAAGGCTTTAAATTATCAAAGGATTCCTCGCCGCTTTTTAATAGTGGTGCATCGATTAAGCTTTGGTAGAACCGGGTCCGCTTGGGAATATGGCCGGTGTTCCGTTTTTGCATCTCTACATCATAAATTTTTCCATCTGTAGTCTCAACATAGAAATCTAAGCGGATTCCGCGCCTGCCAGGCAGATTGTGGATTACCTTTTGATTTTCTTTCCAGCAGATGTTCTTTATCTGTATCCCCAATGAGAGCTCCAGAATAATCCGGCAGCATTCTAAATCGTTTGTTGCTGCGTCGAACATAAAATCATCTGACAGATTTAATTCCTGAAAGGGTTTGATACCCTGCGGAGAGATATTCGCCTGTGCGTCTGCATTGCTTTCGTTGTGTTTTATCATTCGGTGTCCTCCTATGATTATAATATATTTTCTGTATGAGTGCAATAAATTTGATAAGTTCTTTCCCTTATCTGTTTTGTACGTATGGATTCATTGCAGAGCTTGCATGAATACAAATAGATACTTGCTTTCTATGGAAGGATTCCATATTGGGATATAATTATGTTAATGTAATGGTTGCAATATGTCAATAGATAATTTATGATTTTTTATAGAAATGATTGACAAATACCCCTGATGGGTATAATATAGCTATATACCTGCCAGGGGTATTTGAGAAAGCTAAAGCGTCTGAAGGGAGCTGCCATACGGAAAACGTATTTTATGTAACTGCGTGCCTTACAGGTATGGGCAGGAGAGGGTTTACTTTTCGGAAGATGTATAATCCAAAGGCATAAGGAGATTTTATAATTATGGAAGAAGAGAAGAAATGCTGTCACCAAAAGAAAACAGAGCGTTCCGGGGAGCAGAGGAGGAAGCTTCTGAACCGGCTTCGGAGAATCGAAGGGCAGGTGCGGGGGCTCCAGACGATGATTGAGAATGACGCTTACTGCAACGACATCCTGATCCAGTCGTCGGCAGTGAACGCGGCAATGAATGCTTTTAATAAGGAGCTTCTGTCGAATCATATCCATACCTGTGTACTCAGAGATATTAAGGATGGTAAGGATGAGGTGGTAGATGAGCTTGTGGCCACGATACAGAAGCTTATGCGATGATTGGAGGAAGAGAATATGGAGCAATATACAGTTACAGGGATGAGCTGTGCTGCCTGCAGCGCCCGTGTGGAAAAGGCAGTATCTAAGGTGTCCGGGGTCACGTCCTGTTCAGTCAGCCTGCTGACCAACACGATGGGTGTGGAAGGGGATGCGCCGGCCCAGAGTATTATTACAGCGGTGCAGGAAGCGGGCTATGGAGCGGCACTGAAGGGGGCAGAGGCGGAAGCAGCCGGGCAGGCGGCATCAGAGGATGCGCTGAAGGACAGAGAGACTCCGGTATTGAAGAAAAGGCTGGTTTCTTCGCTGGGATTTTTGGTCGTGCTTATGTATTTTTCCATGGGGCATATGATGTGGTCCTGGCCGGCGCCGGCGTGGCTCGAACAGAATCATATAGCCATGGGGATCCTGCAGCTTCTTCTGGCCGGAATCATCATGGTCATTAATCAGAAGTTTTTTGTCAGCGGATTTAAGAGTCTCTGGCACAGGGCGCCGAATATGGATACGCTGGTGGCCCTTGGCTCTATGGCGTCGTATGTGTGGAGTATTTTTGCGTTGTTTATGATGACGGATGCCCAGCTTCGCGGTGATATGGACGGCGTTATGAAATATATGCATGAGTTTTACTTTGAATCGGCGGCCATGATCCTGACGCTGATCACAGTGGGAAAGATGCTGGAGGCAAGATCCAAGGGGAAAACGACGGATGCGTTAAAGAGCCTGATGAAGCTGGCGCCGAAGACAGCGGTGCTGGTACGGGAAGGCAGGGAAATTACCGTACCGGTCGAACAGGTGAGAAAAGGGGATGTTTTCGTAGTCCGTCCCGGGGAGAATATCCCCGTGGATGGCATTGTGCTGGAGGGGATCAGCGCGGTAAATGAAGCGGCGCTGACCGGGGAGAGTATCCCGGTGGATAAGGCTGCGGGAGATATGGTTTCTGCGGCAACCATGAACCAGTCGGGATTCTTAAGGTGCGAGGCATCCAGAGTGGGAGAGGATACCACCCTGTCCCAGATCATTAAGATGGTGAGCGACGCCGCGGCTACTAAGGCGCCGATTGCCAAGATCGCGGATAAGGTGTCGGGAGTATTTGTGCCAATTGTAATTTCAATTGCAGTGGTTACAACAATCGTCTGGCTTCTGCTTGGGCAGGAATTTGCTTATGCGCTGGCGAGGGGGATCTCTATTCTGGTAATTAGCTGTCCCTGCGCACTGGGGCTTGCAACTCCGGTTGCCATTATGGTGGGGAACGGACTTGGCGCGAAAAATGGAATTCTGTTTAAGACGGCGGCTTCGCTGGAGGAAACGGGAAAGGTTCAGATTGTGGCGCTGGATAAGACCGGGACTATAACCAGCGGAGAGCCTGTGGTGACGGATCTGGTACCGGCAGAGGGAACTAGTGAGAGGGAACTGTTAGAAATGGCTCTTTCCCTGGAAGCAAAGAGCGAGCATCCGCTTGCGAGAGCGGTTTTAAAGAAAGGGAAAGAACTGTCCTTGAAAATAGATGAGGTTTCGGATTTTACGGCGCTTCCGGGAAACGGACTGTCAGCTGTTCTAAACGGAAAACAGCTGCTTGGCGGCAGCATGTCATTTATCGGTGAGAAGATTCCTCTTTCAAAAGAGATGAAGCACAAGGCAGAGGAACTGGCAGAGAACGGAAAGACACCGCTTTTGTTTGCAGAGGATGACCATATCCTTGGCATCATTGCAGTTGCTGATACGATCAAGGAAGACAGCAGGGAGGCTGTGAGACAGCTCCAGGGCATGGGGATCCATGTGGTCATGCTGACCGGCGATAATGAGCGTACAGCGAAGGCTATCGGAAAACAGGCCGGCGTGGATGAGGTGATCGCAGGAGTGCTGCCGGACGGTAAGGAAAGCGTGATACGGAAGCTGAAGGAGCAGGGGAAAACAGCCATGGTTGGCGACGGCATTAATGATGCTCCGGCGCTTACCAGAGCAGATATGGGCATTGCCATCGGAGCCGGAGCGGACGTGGCGGTGGATGCGGCGGATGTGGTGCTGATGAAGAGTGCGTTAAGCGATGTTCCGGCGGCAATACGCTTGAGCCGTGCAACCCTTCGCAACATCCACGAGAATCTGTTCTGGGCATTTATCTATAACATCATTGGCATACCACTGGCGGCGGGAGCGTTTGTGCATTTTGGCCTGACCTTAAATCCGATGTTCGGCGCAGCGGCAATGAGCCTTTCAAGCTTTTGTGTAGTATCGAATGCGCTGAGGCTGAATTTCTGCAAGCTGCATGACGCTGGCAGGGATAAGAAGGTAAAGCCTGCAAATATAACAACTATCAATGAAAATTTAGGAAAGGATGGTAAAGAGACCATGACAAAGACAATGAAAATCGAGGGAATGATGTGCGGACACTGTGAGGCAAGAGTAAAGAAGGTATTAGAAGCGCTTACAGAGGTGGACTCTGCGGAGGTCAGCCATGAGGCAGGCACGGCGGTTGTGACAATGAACGCCGAGGTATCGGACGATGTGCTGAAAAAGGCTGTGGAGGATCAGGACTACAAGGTGATTTCTATTGCATAGGGGATCCGCTGCTGCTTTTTATGGGTTAGAGTCTTTTTATGCATTGACGGACGCGGAATGAAGAAGGAGTATATAGCAATCAGACGGAGCAGCATTACGATGAACTACCGGCTAACAGAGACTAAGGCGCTCAGGAACGCCTTCGCGCCCAAGTCTCTGTAAACCGTTATTTCATCTCCATTAAGAACGCTCCTAAATTGT
>CAZGVY010000157.1:0-4752 GCA_964529215.1 uncultured Mordavella sp.
ACTCTGCCACACCCTCATAGACTTCCATCGTACGCTCCAGATTCGGATCCCGGTATGAGACAAAGAATCCCTCTCCGATCCGGTTAAAGCTGCTCATACAGCCATAAGCGCCACCCTTAACACGGATATTCTGCCACAGGTATTCGTATCCCATGATCACCTTCAATACCTGTAAAACGCCGGTATAGGACGCTCCGCCGTCAATAAAATTACCGCATCTTGCCACATACTGCACCTTTGACGCTGTCTTAAAGCCTTCGTTCCGCTTCTCACAGTGAATGATACACCGGTCCGTTTCCCCAGGCCTGGCCTCCCCGGTAAACAGTCCTTCCGCAAAGCCCTTTACCTCCGCCTCCAGAGCCGGAAGCCCTTCCCGCTCTGCAGTGTAGCTGATCATCATATGATCTGCCCTGAACAGCGTTCTTGAAAGTTTTTCAAGATTAGTGATCAGGTTTTTCTTCTCTGTTTCAAAATTCTTCTCAATATAAGAAACCTTCTGATAGTAGCCGATCCCATTTGTCATATCCTTCAGCTTTGCAGACGGCGACGCATACGACTGCGCCCGGAGCGCGGCCGTCACATGCCCGTTGGACTGGAACCGCATCAGAAGCCTGGAGGTGGTCATGGCAAGGATCTCCTTTAGGCGCTTTTCATCTCCAAGCTTTGATCTGGTAAGGATCTCCTTCATCATGGCAAATGCTACCGGTAGCTTCCCATACAGAGACTTCGCTCTTATCTCAAAGGTTGCTTTGAAGTCCTTCTCGCGGACCTTTGTTACATCCGGATACAGCTCCATAGAAGTGCTGATCCCTCCGGTATGAAGATTGATTTCATTAAAAAGCTCTCCATACTCATAATTCTCCGTATCGATGATCCCCAGCACTCCCTGCAGGATCCCCACATAGGGAAGCGCCTCTTCCGGGACACCCGACATATCAAAAAGCAGCGTTACATACCCGATCCCATTGGTATCAATCTCATGGAAAAGAACAGGAATATCTCCAATCTTCATTTCTTCATTGTAAACCGGCTGAGGTTCCCTGGAAATATCTTCCCTGCTAAGCACCGGGATCGCAGCTAACGCTTCCTCATCCGACGGCTCGGACTGGTATTCTTCCAGTTCCCGCGTCTGTCTGGCCAGAGCCTGGATCTCTTCCCTGCTTAGACTATTTTTATATGCCTGCAATCTGGCATGAAGCTCCTTATCCATACGGGCAGTCCGTCCCTGTTCCGGCTCCACCACGATCACTGCGCCGTGCTGGTTGTCTAGCAGATACTTACGGATCAAATCTTCAAAATACCCGGTATTCATCTGGCTTTTTAAGAGTTCAAAGGTATCCAGGGCCTGTATATGCATAAACGGTTCCTTCTCATCATACAGCCAGCTGTCCATGATCTGGAGCCCGTACATCAGCCCCTTCGGATACCGCCCGTAATCTGCCTCCCGGTACTGGAACTCGTGATAATTGATGCCTGCCTCCAGCGCTTTCTTATCAATGCCCTTTTCTGCCATTTCCGCAAGAAGTCCCTCGATCAGCTTTACAAATTCCTCCTTCTGTCCTGCGTTAGCATTCTTCGCCACCACAGAAAAAATCGGCTGATAGATCCCATTATCATAGGAGCCCATGATATCCTTGCCGATCCCTGCCTCCAAAAGCGCCTTCTTAAGTGGCGCCCCCGGCGCGGAAAGCAGCGCATAATCCAGAATCTCAAACGCCACATAGAGCTCTCTGTCAAGACAAGTTCCAATAACCTTATTGTAAGACAGGTACGTATTGTCTTCCAGCGGTTCCTCACTGGTAACAGAATAAGGAAGCCTTACCTCTTTCATCTGTGAAAAAGGCTCCTGATAACGGATCGCTGAATCAATCTCCATCTGGTCAAAGCTGCTCAGATATTCTTTGTCCATCCAGATCAGCCGCTCCTCCATATCCATATCCCCATATAGATAAATATAACTATTGGACGGATGATAATATTTCTTATGAAAAGCCAGGAACTGTTCATAACTTAAGCTTGGAATATCCTCTGGATCCCCGCCGGATTCATAGGCATAAGAAGTGTCTGGAAACAGTGTATTTAACGTAACCCGGTCAAGCACGCCCTCCGGAGAAGAGAATGCGCCCTTCATCTCATTATACACGACTCCGTTATACTCCAGATCAGCCTCTTCACTCTCCAGTTTATAGCTCCACCCTTCCTGCCGGAATATCTCATCATATTGGTAAATATTCGGATAAAATACTGCGTCCAGGTACACATGCATCAGATTCCGGAAATCCTTATCATTACAGCTTGCCACTGGATACACTGTTTTATCCGGATAAGTCATCGCATTCAGAAATGTATTCATAGATCCCTTCACCAGCTCTACAAAAGGATCCTTCACCGGAAAATTCTTTGAACCGCAGAGCACAGAATGCTCCAGAATATGGGGCAGGCCCGTGCTGTCCTCCGGCGGCGTACGGAACCCAATAGAAAATACCTTATTATCATCCGCCGCCTCCATCAGCACCAGCCGGGCGCCGCTTTTCTTATGTCTCAGCAGATATCCGTGACATTTCACATCACTAAGCTCCTGCTCCTTTATCACCTCATACTGTGTTAAATTTTTTATGCTCATCTGATTCTCTCCAATTCTTAGAATATTATGATACGGTCATCGCTATTTGTCCATTGTAACATAGAATTTCCTTTTTTTCATCTATTGAATAAGGAAAACCTTACCATCTGCTCCCGGATGCTCTGACAGCAAAAAAGGAAACCCTTTTTCTAGGATTCCCTTTTTCTGTCTCTGTTAATCTCTGTACTGTCCGTATGTTATGCTTCCTTCTTTTCTCCGGTATTTTTCATAACCACCAGTGTCAACAGCATCAGCACGATACCAACCGGCAGCGCGATAAAGGCAGTCTGCACAAAACCTGCGATCACATAAGTTACAAACGATACTGCCGCTACCGTGATCGCATAGGGAAGCTGTGTAGACACATGATTTACATGATTACACTGTGCTCCCGCAGACGCCATAATGGTCGTATCCGAAATCGGCGAGCAGTGGTCCCCGCATACAGCGCCGGCCATACATGCGGAAATGGAAATAATCATCATGGTCTCGTTCGTGCCTGCAAATACGGCAACTACAATCGGAATCAGGATCCCGAAGGTTCCCCATGAGGTTCCTGTTGCAAATGCCAGGAAGCATCCCACTAAGAAGATGATTGCAGGCAGGAAATTCACCAGCCCGCCTGCCGCATTTTCCATCGCTCCTGCCACGAATTCTGCCGCGCCGAGGCTGTCTGTCATTGCTTTCAGTGTCCACGCCAGCGTAAGGATCAAAATTGCCGGTACCATTGCCTTGAATCCATCCGGGATACAGGACATACACTCGGTAAACTTCAACACCCTGCGGATCAGATAGAACACAATCGTAATCACAAATGCAAAGAAGCTTCCCACAGCAAGTCCAACCGATGCGTCACTGTTAGAAAACGCCGCAACAAATCCTTCTCCTGTAAAGAATCCGCCGGTCCATATCATTCCAATGACACAGCAGATAATCAATGATACGATTGGAAATACCAGATCCACCACCATTCCCTTGCTGCTTGCCACCTCTTCCTCTGCATTTGCATAAGGCCTGTCAGGCGTCGTATACAGATCGCCCGTTTCCTGCGCATTTTTCTCATGCGTCTTCATCGGGCCGTACTCCACATTCATGAATACAAGTCCAAGCATCATGACGATCGTCAGCAGTGCATAGAAGTTATATGGAATAGCCCGTACAAAAATAGACAAACCGTCCTCGCCCTCTACAAATCCTGTTACTGCCGCCGCCCAGGAAGAGATCGGCGCAATGATGCAGACCGGAGCCGCCGTTGCGTCGATCAGGTAAGACAGCTTTGCACGGGAAATGTTGTGCTTGTCCGTCACCGGACGCATAACGCTCCCCACCGTCAGGCAGTTAAAATAATCATCGATAAAGATCAGCACTCCAAGCAGA
Source organism: uncultured Mordavella sp. (assembly GCA_964529215.1). Taxonomy (GTDB): domain Bacteria; phylum Bacillota; class Clostridia; order Lachnospirales; family Lachnospiraceae; genus Claveliimonas. The sequence goes on from CAZGVY010000157.1 coordinate 4,001, forward strand.
ATCGTTGCAAGCTGCGCGCCCGCACGGCTCTTAATATGTACCTCCGCCCATCGTCCAAAAGCAGCAGATCCGCCCGCCTTGTTCATCAGGCATACCATGATGCCGAGTACCACCAGGAACACCAGAATACCTACGTTATAACTGTCAGACAAAACTCCGATAATACCGTCCTGAAATACGTGTGTAATGGTTGTCTCAAAAGAAAATCCTGAATAAAACAGTCCTCCGATCAGCACTCCGATAAACAGGGAGCTATACACCTCCTTCGTGATCAGCGCCAGTACGATTGCAACTACAGGCGGGACCAGCGCCCAGAAAGTCGAATACATAGCAGGCACATACTCCTCCGCTTCTTCAGCCGCAAATGCAATGACCGGGCAGCATAAAACCATCATCATTACTGTAGAAAATGTCCAGGCAATTTTTCTCTTAATGTTTCTCATAAGATCCTCTCTCCTTTTTGGTTATATCAATTAAAAAAGCCATGAACAACGCTTTTTCAAAGCGCCGTTCATGACCTCAAAGTCCCTGTGAACAGATTCCTTCTGCACATAACAGATAGCGCTCCACATCATTGTGACAGTCCGCAGCATCTTCTGCATACGTCCCAGACAATTCCCCGGCCGGGAATCCATCTTCGGCAGCTTCCCCTTTCCCATACGGCAGCCTGCCAGGCTATCGCCGGATGGTACTGATGAAAACCGCGCCTCTATCAAGCTGTTATTCATATAGTACAGTTTTATCACTTTTAC
>CAZGVY010000158.1:0-4733 GCA_964529215.1 uncultured Mordavella sp.
GGAATGTTGCTTCGTCTGCCAGAGGGTGTATTCTGCTCCATCTGCGTCCGTCAATCCATACTCCAAAGTACCCCGTAATGCATGCCCTCCGGGCTGGCGGACTTCGGCCGGTAAGGTATACTTAACGGACTACTAACGTCCGGTAAGGTATGCCTTGACGGACAGGCATTCATTTGTTAGAATAAAGAAGTGGGAAAAATATAGGTTTATCAAGCAATGAATTTGTTTATTTAGAAAGTTCCAAGGGGGATAAATCTGTATGTGGGGAGTATGTATTTCAGGCAGAAGTGATCTTCTGTCTATAAGGCGTTGTTAATGCGCCGGTAATTAATAAGGAGGAGTCTAATATGCCAGATCTAACATTCGGAGAACAGGTCAAGATCATCTTAAGCCGGAAAGGCATGACTATCAAAGAACTCGCAGAGCTAATTGAAAAGAAAACAGGCAAGAAGATGTCGCGCCAGAATCTCACCCAGAGACTGGGAAGGGATAATTTTCAGGAGCAGGATATGCGTATGATCGCAGAGATCCTGGAATGCCCGTTCCATATGAGTATTCTATTGGACGGCGAGGCTGCCGGAGAACAGCAGAGCACTGCTGTTATAGAGGAAAAGGTGCAGCCGACAACAAAGGAACGGGTGAGGATTGCGAAGGCAAAGGCACGCAAAGAGAAAAAGGCAAAGGAAGCAGAACGCCTTGCGGACGCCATAGAACGGATCCCGTCCGAGATAGAAACAAAACCTAACGAGAAAGAGATGACGCTTGGGGATTACATAGATATCCATGAAGAACTGGAACGGCAGGAGACGGGCCGGATTGCAAAAGCGGCCTTTGAGGAAGAAGAGAGCCGGAAGGCAGAAGGATCCGGAACGGCAGAAGAGTATGCAGAAGATACAGATATAGAAGAGAATGCAGATATAGAAGAAGATACAGAAGAAAATACAGATACAGAAAACGAACCGGAAGATGCAGAAGGCGGCATTGCAGAGGAAGTACCGCGTACGACGCTGACGGATGCAGAGACTCTTGCAGAGGTGGAACAGGCGATCCTTGAGCTGAAAGAAATGGAAAAAGAAGTGAACGAGGAACGCATGAGAGCGGCAAAGGAAAGAGAACGGCAGCAGCAGGAGGAGGAAAAGAAAGTTACCGGCTGGAGAGCGATGTTCCAGCGGAGGACTAAGAAAGAAAAGCAGGAAGAGATCCAGGAGGAAGAACGGATCGAACAGGAAATCCTGTCAGAATCGGAACCAGATCCGGAACTGGTTGAGATTGAGGACGATTTCATAGATTTCAGTGATTCTGACGATTATGGGGAGCCGGAGGAACCGGAACCAGAATTGGAAGAAGCAGAAGAAGAATATGAAGAACTGGACGATGAAGAAGATCTGGACAGAGGGGAAATGAATCCGTATACCGGGCATGAATATGAGACAAACAGCGTCCGTATGCATCCGAAACGAATTGGATACGTACAATTGTATGACCGTGGGGATCATGCATGGACAGATATGACAGAGTGGGCGTTTCTGGGGTACCAGGAAAGGAAGAAGGCGCTTCTTGGGAAGGATTATGAGCCTCCGATCTATTTGGATTAAGAGAGTAGGGATAAGAATTGGACTGGGAACAATTATTATCAAAGAAAAGGTACAAGGCAGGCGGGAGCAGGTATGGATCTGCGAAGTCCGCGGATCTGCGCAGTGAATTTGAAAAGGATTATCACAGGATCATCGGCAGCGCTTCATTCCGCAGGCTGCAGGATAAAACACAGGTATTTCCGCTGGATAAAAGTGATTTTGTACGCACAAGGCTTACCCATTCCCTGGAGGTATCCTCGTTTGCCAAATCTCTCGGACAGAACATCGGCGAGAATATCCTGACATATAAAAAGGATCGTACCTTTACGCCTCAGATGAAAGAAGATATCTGTAATATCCTGCAGTGCGCGGGCCTGATACATGACATTGGCAACCCTCCCTTTGGCCATTTTGGGGAAGAAGCTATCCGGGAATGGTTCAGAAAGCATCTGCACACACTTCAGTTTCACGGAAGGCCGGTGGACGAGGTGCTGAGTCCGCAGATGCGGGAGGATCTGTATTATTTTGAGGGGAATGCACAGGCGTTCCGCCTGGTTGCAAAGTTGCATTATCTTGTGGACGAGCGGGGGATGAACCTGACCTATGCATTACTGAATACAATTATAAAATATCCGATTTCCTCGGTCGAGATCGATCCGGGAAGTGGAAATGTAAAGGATAAAAAGTTAGGGTATTACTATGCGGACAAGGATATATTTCTTGAAGTAGTAAAGGCTACAGGAGCCGGGGGATGCCGCCATCCGCTGACATTTATCCTGGAAGCGGCAGATGATATCGCTTATAAAACAGCAGATATTGAGGACGCTTTTGTGAAAGGATTCCTCTCTTACCATAAGCTGATGGAAGAATTGGAGGAATTGGAGGCAGTGTATGCCCAGCCCCGCAACCCATTTTGCCCGTCGGCAAAGCTTAAGGAACTGTATGGCAGGGGACAGAGTATGCATACGGAAAATCCAGAGGAATATGCCATAAAAAACTGGATCATACGTGTGCAGGGCTTCCTGATCAATTGTGCCACATACGGATTTACATCGAACTATGACGCGATCATGGAGGGAACATATAAGCATGATATCTTCTATGGGACTTTTGCAGAGAAGCTGATGGATCTTCTGGGTGATCTTGCCTATCGGGAGGTATTCACATCCGAGACGATCTACCGCATGGAAGTATCGGAAAGTGTGATGATCAATTATCTGATGGACCGGTTTACCGGAGCGGTTATCGGATATGATGACAGGACGCAGGAGCTTGGGACGATCGAGCGGAGACTGGTATCTTTTATTTCCAGTAATTATAAAAATGCATACCATTACCATGCAGCGGGAAAAGACGATCCGGAGCGGTTATATCTGCGTCTTCTGCTGGCTACGGATTATATCTGCGGCATGACAGACAGCTATGCAAGGCGTCTTTATCAGGAGCTTACTTCAAGCGTATACTGATGATTTAGGAATGTTTGAGGGAGGCAGGGAATAAACTGTGTTGAATACATCAGGATCAGGAGCAGGGTGTGGAACAGTTTATCAGATATTTATATGAATATCAGAACGGGCAGCCGGCCCGTAACGTGGGATTTGTGAAGGTAGAAAAAGACGGGGCGCAGACGGTGGTGCATATACATGGAAAGGGACTGCAGCTTGGCAGTGAATCCAGTATGAAGCTGTATATCTTTTTTATGGATGGAGAGATACCTGTGGGGATTTTACAGGGAACAGTTACGAATATCAATCCGGCGGTCAATTACAAACTGACTTTTGACGGGGAAGACACGGGAAGGCCGGAGAATTATCCGCTGATAAAAGGGATTATCATGGAGTCGGCCGGGAAACGGCAGTTTGCAGCTGTATGGGACGATTCGCCGGCCCGCATACACGAGATGCGGGAATGGGATGAGCCGGAGCCGGTTCCCATGTCGGTAGCAGAAGCAGCAGAAGCGGCGGTTTCAGAAGCCGGTATTGCAGATAACGGTGAGGAAAGGGAGATCCCGGAAACCGAGGCCTCTGCCGTGGAGCCGGAACTCCGGTATAAAAAGATACGCAGACAAGATATCGCCATGCTTCCGCGCTGTGAATGGAGACTGGCGAATAACAGTTTTCTGCTGCACGGATGCTATAACTATCATCATCTGGTGCTGATAGAGGATGAGAAGGAAAGCTGGCTTGGCGTACCCGGGATTTATCACAGGCGCGAAGCAAGAGCGGCGGAGGCTTTTGGTTTTCCCAGATTTGTACGGCTGGGGGAGATAGAGCTTGCACTTGAGCCGGATGAGAGGGAACCGGAAGATGATTTCGGATACTGGTGCCGCCCGGTAAAGCGGATGAACCGCGAGTCTTTCTGACAGCCCGGGTCTTGTGAATGTGACAGGGAAAGGGGACAGCTGTCCTATGCATGAGGAAGATATCAAATATATGAAAGAGGCAGTCCGGCAGGCTAAGAAAGCATATGCCCTGGATGAAACACCGATTGGCTGCGTGATCGTCTATGAAGGCAGGATCGTTGGCAGAGGGTATAACCGGAGGAACACAGATAAGAATCCGCTTGCCCATGCAGAGCTTACGGCGATCCGGAAAGCAGGAAGAAAGCTGGGAGACTGGCGTCTGGAGGGATGTACGCTGTATGTTACCCTGGAGCCGTGCCAGATGTGCGCGGGAGCGATCATACAGTCGCGGATTACAAGGGTGGTGGTAGGCTGCATGAATCCAAAAGCCGGATGCGCAGGCTCCGTCTTGAATCTTCTGAATGTAGCTGGATTTAATCATCAGGCAGAACTTGAAACTGGAGTTTTAAAAGAAGAATGCAGCGAAATGATGAAACGTTTTTTTAAAGAACTCAGAGAGCGGAAAAAAACGGAAAAGAACAAAAGATAATTTCTTTTTGTGCATTGCGCTTCGAGCTGAACCAATGGACGTTACCCGGACAGTTAACTCAGCCCAGGCGCCCTCACGGCACTCGGAAGCTTCTGCTTAGTGCTGCTTCGTTCCCGACCTGACACGGTTCACGGATTTCCGTCGCGTGAGACCCGGACATCAACGCCACTTGTCAGGGGCAGCTCCACCAGCAAATGCCCTCTGCGCAATATCACCCCTGCTATAGCGGATTGCAGGTTCAAGGTACCGCTACCACCCCGGCTGCACG
>CAZGVY010000159.1:0-4726 GCA_964529215.1 uncultured Mordavella sp.
AATTCCGGAGCAGTAGCCTGTCCTTTGTCGAGCAAATGGTACACAATTTTAAATAATCTGCTTTCCTGCATTATGGGTTCCTCCTCGGTACTATGATAGCGCCTAAAACCTGACATGCTATGTCAACATTTATTATAAATTTTTTTTCGACGAATAGCAATTAAGAAAATTTTTCATCCGCGTCCGCCAAAACATCATTCAGAAGCTTTATGATTCCCTCTTGACTTTTTGAACAATGTTCAATATAATATGAATTGAACATTGTTCAAGGAGGATGTTATGGACAATAGAGAAACCATCATCCGGGCAACGATAGACCTGATCCGGGAGAAGGGTGAGGAGATGGATAACATCACGGTTCGTGAGATTTGTAAAAGAGCGGACGTGGGATTGGGACTTGTGAATTATCATTTTGGGAATAAAGACAAACTTATAGAATTGTGCGTGGAACGTATCGTAAATGGTATTGTTGATCATTTTCATTCCATTCAGGAAGAGACGAAGGAGCTTCCCGCCTTTGAGAAGCTTGATTATCTTGGGAACATGACGCTTACATTTTTATTTGACCATTATGCCGTGTCGAAAATCTCTATCCTTTCGGATCTGCGTATGCCAAAGGAAGATGACAATACCCATAGAACCTACCGCGCTTATCTTCCGCTTGTATCTGCCTGCCGCCCGGATTGGGATCAGAAAATGCTGGAACGAAGAACCTTTTATCTGATTACGGTAATGCAGCAGTCATTTTTACGTCACAGGGTGATTAAGCAGTGTTATGGAATAGATCTGACAGTCCCGGAAGATCGGGAGGCATTTCACAGAGATGTATTACAGGATATTTTGGAGATATAGCTTATGAAAATAATAGTTATAAACGGAACAGAAAAGCATGGAGTAACCTATCGTCTGAAGGAGATATTTCTGGAGCGTTTCCGGGGAGAATCGGAGATCACGGAATTTTATCTTCCAAAAGACTGTCCCGCCTTTTGCTCAGGCTGTATCAGCTGTATCTTAAAAGGTGAGCATACATGCAAGGACGCAGAATATATGCGGAAAATTACAGGGCCGCTTCTGGAAGCAGATCTGATCGTAATGACGTCGCCCGCTTACGTGATGCATACGACAGGCGCCATGAAAGCGCTGCTTGACCATTACGCCTATTTGTGGATGCCGCACCGTCCTGCTCCTGAAATGTTTACAAAGCGGGCGGTTATTATTACACAATGCCTGGGCGCCGGGGCGAGGTCTGCCGCCAAAGACATCAGGCACAGCCTTTCCTGGTGGGGGATTTCTGACATTACGGTATTTACCGGAAAGCTTATGGGGGATGTTGTCTGGGAGAGGCTTGCAGAAAAAAAGCGCCGCGAGCTTACAAAAAAGATGGATCGGCTGTCAGAGAAATTTTCCGGCATCAATGACAAAGGATCTTCCAGGGCAAATGTGAGTACAAGGATCAAATTTCTTTTCTGCCGTATGATGCAGCAATCCTTACATAAAAATGATCCCGGATATCTTGACGGAAGGTACTGGGCGGAGCGGGGATGGCTTGAAAAAAGCAGGCCGTGGAAAGCTTAAGAAATATAATCTCTCTTTTTCGTGCAGGGATTGAGAGGAAAAAAGCAGAGTGATGATATATAGTAGAGACTGTAAGGAGGAATTTATATTATGGAATGGATTGAAAGATTCAACGATGCGATCGGCTATATCGAGGAGCATTTAACGGAGGAAATTGATTATGAACAGCTTGGGCGGATCGCCTGCTGTTCTTCCTATCATTTTCAGAGAATGTTCACTTATATGGCGGGGATCCCTTTATCAGAGTATATCCGCAGGAGAAAAATGTCTCTTGCCGCAGTGGATCTGCAGGGCAGAAGCATGAAGATCATCGATGTGGCGGGGAAATATGGATACCATTCTCCTACCGCGTTTAACAGAGCCTTTCAGTCTGTCCACGGAATCGCCCCGTCTGCGGTAAAAAACGAGGGCGTATCCGTAAAATCATTTCCTCCGATCACATTTAAAATTACAGTCAAAGGAGTGGAAGAAATGAATTACCGAATTGAGACAAAGGAAGCGTTCCGTATTGTGGGCGTATCTGTGCCGCTGCAGAAGGATATTGAGAAAAACTTTACAGTTATCCCCGCAAAGTGGGGAGAAATATCCGGGAATGGAACCCTGCAGACGCTGATTGGAATGATGGATACGCCTCCGATGGGCGTACTTGGCGTCAGCACCTGTAATGATACGGAACCATGGAAGTATTATATCGCAGTATCAACTTCACAGGACAAGAATGATCTGGAAGAATACATTGTACCGGCAGCTACCTGGGCAGTCTTTCCCGGCGAGGGTACAAACGAGTCTATACAGGAGCTGGAGCGCCGCATCGTAACGGAGTGGCTGCCGACTTCGGGATACGAGTATGGCAATGCTCCCGACGTGGAGGTATACTTAAATCCAGATCCCCAGAATGCACAATACGAGGTATGGATTCCTGTGGTGAAAAAATAGCAGTGATTAATAGCCATAAGGATTTCCCTGCATACAGAACGGAAGCTCCAGCCCGTGTTTTTCCAGTAGCGCTTTATCGGAAAGGATCTCTTTTGCAGTCCCATCGCGGATGATCTGCCCTTCTGACATGAGAATGACCCGGTTACAGGTATCCAGGATCATATCCAGATCGTGGGAAGCGATAATTTTTAAATGGTCAAATTCATTTAAGATATGGATGAGGCGCCGCCGGTTTCCGGGATCCAGTGCGATGGAGGGCTCGTCCATCAGTATCATATCGGGAGTCATAGATAGAATTGTGGCAATCGATACCATTTTCTTTTCACCGCCAGAGAGCTTATAGATCTGGCGGTCTTTTAGATGCTCAATATGGATGCTTTCTAAGGCAAGGTTTACCCGTCTGTTTACTTCCACTTCAGAGAGCCCGTAATTGCGGGGGGCAAAGGCCACGTCGTCCTTTACCGTAGACATGAATAGCTGGCTGTCAGAATCCTGAAACACATAGCCGATTTTTTCGCGGATCACTGGAAGGGTATTTTTTTCCACCGGGATATCTTCCACGCGGATGCTTCCCTCATAGTTCAGATTCAGTCCCACAAGAAGCTTTAGTAATGTAGATTTTCCTACGCCGTTTGCGCCGATCAGGCCGATAGCGTCATGCTCGTGTGCGGTGAAGGTAATATCCTTCAAAACCGGGCGCGAAGCGTCATAGCTGTAATTCACATGTTCCAGACTGATATGTATGTGGCTCATAATTGCAATTCTCCATTCAGATTATTTTTAACAGGATAAATAGCAGGATCCAGCCGGCCAGATAGGTGATGTCCTTTGCATGAAGGGCTGTTTTTCCGCCATAGTAAAATTCTCCCCGGTATCCCCGCAGGGTCATGCTTTCGTATACATTGTCCGCCCGGTCCATACTGCGCAGCAGGAGCTGTCCCGCAAGGGAGCCCCAGACCTTAAAGTGGACGCCTTTCTGCCTGGGCGCCCGCAGGGAATAGGCCTCGGTGATGTGTCCCGCTTCTTCCAGAAGAACGGAAATATACCGGTAGGTCAGCAGTACCTGTGTTACCAGAATAGCAGGAATGTGCAGCATGCGCATGGCAGAGCAGATCTTTTCAATGGAAGTAGAAGCAATCAGTAAATATGCCGCCAGCACGCTGTAAATGCCTTTAAGCATCAGAGTGGCCATAGAGATCATTCCTGCCGTTACCACAAAGGCTCCAATTTCCAGAGCCGGCTTCCGGTCAAAAAACGGGTTAAACAAGCCGACAAAGCATACCAGAGGAAGGACGATCCGAAGCCGTCTTAAGGCATCAAAAAAGGAAACATCCCCCAATATAAACAATGTGATAGGGTAGATGCCCATTCGGAGCAGTCCTGTGAAATCATATTTATGGTAAGATACAGCGGCTGCAATATAGCAGAGTGTGAGAATCAGCTTGACCAGTGGATGAATGTGATTCAGCCACTGGTCTCTGTCTGCAAGTGTATCCATATGATGGATTTCATATAGTGCGTGGTCTAGTCTGCTCATTTTGTTTCTTTTTGCTTTGTGTGCTTGAAAAATTTAAATATATAACAGACTCCTACACAGACGGCTAAAACGAGCAGAGAGCCGATGATCCCTGAAAAGGAGGTTCCAAGAGAAGAATCCGATCCCTTGAAAGCATAGTCCGGGAGCAGTGAAGAGGCTTCCTGCAGGGCGCCTGCGGTTTCGTAGGGCGCGGACTCATCCGAATCCAGTTCGGTGGAACCTGTAACGCGCTCGATCGACCACTCCAGGCCATCCGGGTGAGAGGAAGCGAATAAGGATAAGCCGCCTCCAATCAGCAAAGCGGTAATACACAAGGTAACCAGTGTTTTCTTATAGGTGGATCTTCCTGGGCGTTCCCCGTCGGTTACGTCCATAAGCATCTCCGGCCTGGATTCATAGACAAATACCAGTACGGCGGCAGTAATGAGCCCCTCTACAAATCCGATTGCCAGATGGATTGGCTGCATGGTGCCTGCAAAGATGGAAAATGGCAGGTCAGTGATGCCGGATACAAGAGTTTCTATGGTTACGGAAAACGCGCCAAGCTGCAGTGTGATCATAGAGCCTAAGATAGAAGCGCAGATGATCTTTCCTCTGCCAGCTCCTTTTCTCATGATTGGACGCCAGATCAGGAAGTATCCAAGGAAGCATCCGTAAAACGCCATGTTCCAGATATTG
>CAZGVY010000160.1:0-4684 GCA_964529215.1 uncultured Mordavella sp.
TGGTATGGTTCACTACCGCCTGAAAAATAGAAGCGGCCAGGTCCTCCTTGGAAGCGCCCTCGTTGATCAGCGGCTGGATATCAGATTTGGCAAATACGCCGCACCTTGCGGCAATAGAGTATAATGCTTTGTATTTTTTCGCGTATTCGTTGAGGCCGGAAGCGTCGGTCTGCAGCAGGGAGGCCATCTGGTCGATAAAAGAACCTGTACCGCCGGCGCAGACACCGTTCATGCGCTGTTCAATGCTTCCGCTTTCAAAATAAATAATTTTGGCGTCTTCGCCGCCCAGTTCGATCGCCACATCGGTCTGCGGCGCATAGTCCTGAAGGGCAGTGGACACAGCCACAACTTCCTGGACAAAAGGGATCCCCAGATGTTTGGCAAGGGACAGGCCGCCGGAGCCTGTGATGACCGGCGATACATGAACCTGCCCGAGTTTATAGACTGCCCGTCCGAGGAGGTCGGACAGAGTTTCCTGAATATTGGCAAAATGTCTTTCGTAGCTTGAAAAAACCACGTCATTTGCGGAATCTAATATGGCAATCTTAACGGTTGTAGAACCAATATCGATTCCCAGCGTATAGATCATTTTATTATTCATAATTATGAAAGTCTCCTTTGTTTTTATTTGCTTCTGGCATTATAATAAAAACTTATGTGTCTTTTCCTATTAAAATGTGTGAATGATATTTCACAATATTTTACATTATACGACATTCCGTTAAAATGTCAATTGGAAGATGCAGGATTATTGACAAACAAATGGTAAGACGGTAGAATATTTACATATATGCATATGGAAGGGATTAGATAGTATCATATGTTTCAGAGATAAGGAGAGTGGATATGAGCTGGCTTGACAAAATGGAACGGAAATTTGGGCGTTATGCGGTGGATAATCTGATGTATTATATTATTATTTTATATGGAATTGGATTTGCCATTCAGTGGATCGCACCCGCCTTTTATTACAATTATCTCAGCCTGAACGCAGAGGCGGTCCTGCATGGGCAGGTCTGGCGGATCGTGACCTTTATCATCCAGCCGCCATCCAGCAGTCCTCTTTTCCTGCTGATCACTCTGTATTTTTATTATATGATCGGGATCAGCCTGGAACGGTCCTGGGGAGCATTCCGGTTTAATATATATTTCTTCGGGGGAATGCTGCTCCATGTGCTGGGAGCCCTGATCGTATATTTCCTTACCGGTATTTCCCTTCCTGTGGGAACCGGATATTTGAACTGGTCACTGTTCTTTGCTTATGCGGCATTAAATCCGAATGTGGAATTTTTGATGTTTTTTATGATTCCTATAAAAGCAAAGTGGTTAGCGCTTCTGGACGGGATCTATTTTGGCTATGCAGTTTTGCAGGCGTTTCTCCCGGCATATGGAGGAGGGCCTCTTGGGATCTTATACAGGGCAAACGCCCTGGCGGCGGTTGTATCTCTTCTGAATTTTTTCATTTTCTTCCTTGCATCCCGGAATATGATGCCTTATACGCCGAAGGAGATGAAACGGAGAAGGGAATTTAAAAAGAAGATCCGTCCGGTGAACCATTATGCGGATGGAGCAGTTCACCGCTGCGCGGTATGCGGGCGGACAGAAAATGACGGACCGGGCCTGGAATTCCGGTATTGTTCAAAATGCAATGGGGATTATGAATACTGTCAGGATCATCTGTTTACGCATACGCATGTCCGGTAAGAGCCTGCGGGCGCAAGAAGCAAAAATTATTTTATAGATACCTATCAGGAGGATATGAGAATGAAAAAGACGAAGATTATCTGTACGCTGGGACCTGGGTCTGATGATATAGAGATTCTGCGCAAGCTTGTCCGGGGAGGCATGGATATTGCCAGATTTAATTTTTCCCATGGAACTTACGAGGAACAGAAGGCAAGGATGGACCGGCTGAAGGCGGTACGCAAAGAGGAGAAGAAGCCGGTTGCAATTCTCCTTGATACCAAAGGGCCGGAGATCCGTACCGGCGTATTAAAAGATGGAAAGAAGATCACACTTACAGAGGGACAGAAATTCTCTCTTTTCATTGATGAAAAAGAAGGAGACGCTTCCGGTGTTTCGATCACTTATCCGGGTCTTGTGGACGATGTGCATACGGGAAGAAAGATCCTGATTGACGACGGGCTGATCGAGCTTACAGTTACCGGAAAGACAGAGAGAGAGATCAGCTGTATTGTTGCAAATGGCGGCGAGCTGGGCGAGCGGAAGGGTGTGAATGTCCCCGGTGTCCCGGTGCGGCTTCCGGCTATCACTGAGAAGGACAAAGAGGATATACGCTTCGGCGTGGAGCAGGAAATTGATTTTATCGCTGCTTCTTTTGTGCGGAATGCGGAGTGTATCCTGGAGATCAAGTCCTGGCTGAAGGAGTGCGGAGCGCCCTATATTCCGATCATTGCCAAAATAGAAAATGGCGAAGGCGTGGAGAATATTGAGGAGATCATCCGCTGTGCAGACGGCGTGATGGTTGCAAGGGGAGATCTGGGAGTGGAGATTCCTGCCGAGGAGGTACCGTATCTCCAGAAGATGATGATCCAGAAATGTAATGAGTATTATAAACCTGTAATCATCGCTACGCAGATGCTGGATTCCATGATACGCAACCCCAGGCCCACCCGTGCGGAGGTGACCGATGTTGCCAATGCCGTATATGACGGCACGGATGCAGTGATGCTGTCGGGTGAGACTGCAAATGGCAAATATCCGGCAGAAGCGCTGGATATGATGGTGCATATTGTAGAGAACACGGAACAGCATTTGGATTATGAGGCGATCCTCAGGAGCGGGAAGGTACATCAGAAGAGGGGTGTTTCTCCTGCGATCGGTTATGCATCGGTTGCAGCTTCCATGAATCTGCACGCAAAGTGTATTGTAACTCCGACGGTATCTGGCGCTACGGCAAGGGTAATGTCTAAATTCAAACCCAGGGCAGATATTATCGGAGTGACGCCGGACGACGCCTGTATGCGCAGGATGCAGATCTACTGGGGCGTACGTTCTTACAAATCCCTTGCATTTACCACGACGGAGGATATTTTAAGCGGCGCTATTGACCTGATCTCAGCTAAGAAAGAGGTTGAACCTGGGGATATCGTTGTACTGACAGCGGGGATTCCTTCGCCGAATTTCAAACAGACGAAGGCGGGAGCCAGCAATATGATGCGTATCGCTGTGATCGAGTAGAGGGGATCAGCGGGAGAAGAAGAGAATATGGGATATACCCATATGAAGAATCGGAGGAGAGAAGGGAACAGCCTATGAAGAAGAAACCATTTGTAACGAAGGAACAGCTGGAGAAGATAACAGAAAAGTATCCGACGCCTTTCCATCTGTATGACGAGGCGGGAATACGGAAGAATGCGCAGGCGCTGAAAGAGGCTTTTTCCTGGAACAAAGGTTACCGGGAATATTTTGCAGTAAAAGCGACACCGAATCCGTTCCTGATGGATATCTTAAAGGACTATGGCTGCGGTTATGACTGTTCTTCCCTGACGGAGCTGATGCTTTCGGAGGCAGTGGGAGTGAAGCCGGGGGATATTATGTTTTCCTCGAATGATACTCCGGCGGAAGAATATGCTTATGCACAGAAGCTGGGGGCGATCATCAATCTGGATGATATCACTCATATTGATTTTCTGGAAGAGACGATCGGATATATTCCAGAGACGATCAGCTGCCGTTATAATCCGGGCGGCCTGTTTAAGATTACCAACGATATTATGGATAATCCGGGAGACGCCAAATATGGCATGACAACAGAACAGATATTTGAGGCGTTCCGGATTTTAAAAAGCAGGGGTGCAAAGCATTTTGGAATCCATGCATTTCTTGCAAGTAATACGGTTACGAATGAGTATTATCCGATGCTTGCCAGGGTCTTATTTGAGATCGCCGTGAAGCTTAAAAAGGAGACTGGCGTGCATATCCAGTTTATTAACCTGTCTGGCGGTATCGGTATTCCGTATAAACCAGATCAGGAGCCGAATGATATCGCGCTGATCGGCGAGGGCGTACGGAAGGTATATGAGGAAGTCCTGGTTCCGGCAGGTATGGGAGACGTGGCTATTTACACAGAGCTTGGCCGTTTTATGCTGGGTCCTTACGGCTGCCTGGTGACAAAGGCGATCCATGAAAAGCATACCCATAAAGAGTATATCGGTGTGGACGCCTGCGCCGCGAACCTGATGCGCCCGGCAATCTACGGAGCTTACCATCATATCACGGTAGCCGGGAAAGAGGATGCGCCCTGTGACCATATGTATGATGTGACCGGGAGCCTGTGCGAGAACTGCGATAAATTTGCCATTGACCGGATGCTGCCGGAGATTGATATGGGAGATATCCTGGTCATCCATGACAGCGGCGCCCACGGTTTTTCGATGGGATATAATTATAATGGGCGGCTCCGCTCGGCGGAGATCCTCTTGAAGGAAGACGGGAGCACGGAATTGATCCGCAGGGCGGAGACTCCGGAAGATTATTTTGCAACCTTTGACTGTTTCGGTATCGCAGACAGGCTCCTGCGGTAAAACAAAATACAAAAATATAAAGGAAAAGGTTGTTTTTGCTAGTATTCTATGGTAGAATTAATTTCGGCTTTGAAAGAAGCTGAATGCGGATGTGGCGGAATGGCAGACGCACAAGACTCAAAATCTTGCGGGGGCGA
>CAZGVY010000161.1:0-4627 GCA_964529215.1 uncultured Mordavella sp.
CCTTCAAATCTTTTCATTCCCTGAGTATCCGTAATATACACATGAATGATATATTGTCCTACAGAATATTTATGATTGCAGATATTAACGTCTACGTAATAATTATTTGTTCCATCTTTTTGTGCTGTATACCAGATCAGATCATCCTGATCTTTTTCTTTGCTCCACAATGGGACTTGAACACTTCTGATCAAGTCCCCATGCTGGATATTGCTAAGATAAACCCGGAATGTCCCATTAACTCTATCGATATCTGTAATATCAATATTTTGAATTGAAGGAATGTTCTGTACATTATTCTGTACGTTCATGTTAGCATTTTCATTTTCCTGTGTAAGAACAATATCACCATCACCCTGCCCGTCTACAACAGTATCCGAAGTCTTTTGTTTCTGCGATTCTATTTGTTCGGATGATGGTTCTGCTGCGTATGAACTAATCCCGATTATTAATATTACCACTACCGTCAGTATCCAAGTCTTCAAAGCCCTCATCTGCATTACTATCCCTTCGCTTTAATTTCCTTTTAGAGTTCTAATCATCTTAACAATATCGAATCCATATCCCTTTGCCGTAGCCCATCCAATTCCTACCGGATAATCATTGATACCCAGGTATTCCACATACGGAGCCACACCTCTCCTTACAAGATTAAATCTTGGATCCACACATACATTCCTCAACGGCTCTGTTGAGCCATATGCCTTCAAATGCTGGATCTGTGCACGTATTCCTGTCCTTACATCTGGGAATGTTGCACAATTGCCTGTGGCATTTCCATCCAATGCGCCAATACCCGCAAAATTACATTGCCATGACTGAACAATTCCTCCAAATTGCAGCCAGCCAGTTTCCTTCATAGCTTGTGTAAAAGCGACCTCGGCTCTTACCCCCTCAGCTTTTGCTTCTTCCATATATAATCTGCAGAAATCATCCAGAGTAGGAGCCCCTTTTGAAGCGTATATCGCCGGATATGACTTTCCGGAAGATTTATAATATGCCACCATCTGCGCTACAGTAACTGTGCTTTCTCCCATAATTGTATAGTATTTGGCAGCTGTGACAGCCTTCGTTCCACTATACATAAAGGACTGTACCTCATTGGTTGTCGTAACATATACATGCACGTTATATGTTCCGGAATGATATCCATGAAAAGCCGGATCAACATGTACAACATATTGATCACCGACCTTCTCTGCAATATACCATTTTATATCGCTTTGATTTGCTTCACACCATACAGGCACCTCTACTTCTTTTACATCCGACATTGATTGAATATCAGAAATAGTAACTATAAATTCTCCGCTATCCTTATCACATTCCGATAGATTCACTTTGATCCCAGAGGGCTTTTCCACCTCAAAAGTTTTCTTTCCAAGAAGGATCATTCTCCCATCTGCCATACTTGCATACACATGCATCTGGTACTGTCCTGCTGTCCGGTGCCTGGTAATGTCTGCTGTTGCTGTCCATATGCCCGATGTATTCCGCACACCCTGGTACCAGATCAGGTCATCCTGTCCTCCCTTTTCACTCCATACTGCAAACTGGATACCCTTTACCAAGCCCAGCACTCCGGGATTCGTTGCCGTCATAGCATATCTTGTCTGCTTCTGGTCTGTATCCGTTACGGAAATCTCCAGATCCGGCATATCTACCTTCTGTGCCGTCTTCCCCGTGTATACATAAATCCCATTCCCGGTTGCCACATATGTATGAATACTATATGTACCCACAGCACAATTATGATTTGCCATGCTTACATGTGCCTTATACTTCCCGTCGCCTTCTTTCTCCGCCGTATACCATTTCAGATCACTCTGGTTGGCAGCACACCATACCGGAACCTGTACACTCTCTATACCTGATGGCACACTGGCTTTATCCACTTCAACCACCACATCGAATGTACCTGTTTTAGCATCATATCCCTCTACTCTTGCTGTTGTTTCCGGATTCTTTACCTCAAAAGTTTCCTTTCCCAGAAGGATTATTCTCCCATCTGCCATACTTGCATACACATGCATCTGGTACTGTCCTGCTGTCCGGTGCCTGGTAATGTCTGCTGTTGCTGTCCATATGCCCGATGTATTCCGCACACCCTGGTACCAGATCAGGTCATCCTGTCCTCCCTTTTCACTCCATACTGCAAACTGGATACCCTTTACCAAGCCCAGCACTCCGGGATTCGTTGCCGTCATAGCATATCTTGTCTGCTTCTGGTCTGTATCCGTTACGGAAATCTCCAGATCCGGCATATCTACCTGTTGAGTCGTACGCCCAAGAAAACTATATAATCCATTTCCTGCTGTAATATATCCATGAATATTATATTGACCAATTGCATAATTATGGTTTGCTATACTTATATGAGCCACATACGCATTTCCCTGTTTTGTTGCGGTATACCACTTAATATCACTTTGATCTTGGGCATGCCATACAGGTATCTGAATTTGCTTAACACCCGATGGCGATACAATATTTTCCACAACAGCGTCAAAGGTTCCCTCTTCCGTATTAACATTATCAATCCGTAATGTTGCAGACGGTTTCGTAATAGTTATCCCTGTACCGCCTAACAGATATGGCGACCCATCCGTTAAAATTGCATAACAGTGAATTGGAAAAGTACCAGCTTTATTATAATTGCTTGCTTTTATATTTACTTCCCACACTCCTGCACTTGTCTGTACTGCATTATGCCAGATAATATCCCCTTGATCATCCCTTGACCAGCTGGGAAACTGCACTCCCTTCACAATATCCGGCATATCGGCAAATATAAGCTTTGCATTATAAGTAATTTCATCAGCCGATGTAATTTCAATCCGGCTACTTGAATCAGATGAAAAATTACATGCAGTTGAACATATCAATGTACCTGTTCCATCATATACGCCTACGATATATTTGCCGCCGGCTCCATTATAATCAGCAATATTCAATCCAATAGTTCCCCTGCCTTCTGTGACTGGATATGTTTTTACATTTGAAGGATTATTTTCATTATAAACTCTTACTTCTGCCGCTCCTTTGCAGCCGGCATAGGATATCTCTCCTGTTCCTTTAAAATCATTTTTATTATTAATCTTTACGGTTGGGTTCTTAGAAAGCCCAAAGTAATTTGCAATCCCTGTTGCATCTGCAATACCGCACTGTTTCAAAAAGCTGTCCTGCCTAAGCTTATTCGCATCGCTGGCATTGGATATAAATCCATGTTCCACAATAATTCCCGGAAAACCGTTATTCTTACTATAGCGGATAATACCATAATAATCCGCAAGAGAACCATCCGGATAAATCGGATATTGCTGGTTTGTCCTTACCTGAATTCCTCTATTTGTAAATCCCAGCTTCACTAGTTCCTGCAAAATCTGAGCAGAAACCGCCTGTCCCTGCTGATGAACCTGGCCATTATAATTTGCATTCGGATACCATACTTCCACACCATTAGCTGAAGCAGCCGACGCTGAATTAATATGTATACTAACCAGTACATTTGGCCTCAAAGAAGCAAACTTTTGTACCCGGTCATATATCTCACTATAAACGTCACTTTCCCTTGTCATATAAACCGTCACACCATCATATTCTTCCAATTCCGCTTTACAATATTGCGCAATTTTAAGCGTGAGATTCTTCTCCAGCAGGCCATTCCCCACAGCTCCGCTGTCACTTCCGCCATGGCCTGGATCCAACACTACGACTACGTTATTTGCTTTTGTACGCGAAGAAAGAGAGGCCGCCCGCGCCTTTGTCTTTGGTGCTGGAGCCACTTCCGCCGCCGCTTCCTCAATCGCTGTCTCCACATCCGTTTCTGCAGTTACTACTTCATCCGTTTCCACGTTCACGACAGACACATCGATATCCGTATCCTTGATATCCTCTTCTCCAACGCTATACCCCGGATAGTATTCATCAACTCCAAATAAGGCATTCGCCCCTATCTCTTCAAGATTCAGCGTTATTTCTTCCCCATCTACTGTATATATAAAATCTGTCAGTTCATAGACTCCGGCTTCTGAAGCGTCAAACGCCTTTTCAAATAAATATAATTCCTTCTGGCGTTCAGCCAATGGTAATTCAAACTGTTCGCCAGCCTGATTTTGATACCTTAACTTTGCATCTGTAATTGCTTCCGTACCGACACCAAAAGAAAGAGAAATCTTTTGTTCTTCTGGTGTTGCTAAGTATGGAAAATCTACCACGATACGATTCAGAAGAAGCTCCCCGGCTGCTGTATCTGCCACTTCTTCATTCTGAACAGTGTCCCCTGTAACAGGATTTCCCTCTTGATCACTTGAGCCCTGCTGCTGTTCTGTTTCTCGTTCCTGTATATCCGGGTTCAGATCCTGGCCTGCATCTGCCTGATTTTCATCAATAACATCTGTCTCTGCATCCTCCTCTATATTCTCAGCTATATCTCCTGCATACGCAGTATATCCTGGCATAATAGATATGCCAAACATAACCAAAGCTAATAACAGCGTTATTTTCTTTCTTACCCTCTTATATTTCACTATATTCAACCCCCTTTTACTTCATTTATGTGCAATCAAATTTATTATATCGCAAAATATGTTTCTTTTCAAGTTCGTATAGCTTCACTGGCTTTATT
>CAZGVY010000162.1:0-4499 GCA_964529215.1 uncultured Mordavella sp.
TTTTATGCGTGTCTATTTCAAATAATGCTTGCACAGCCTCAGTTATATTCTGAACCGTTACCGCGTTGTCGCCTCCCTGGGCAATAATAACGATTCCGTCCACTACAGGCGTCAGTTCTTTGGTAACATAAGGCGTCCCGGAAGTTTCTCCCCCTTCCCCCTCATACACCGTAGTCTGAGAACTGGAACTATTTACCGTACTTCTGCTTCCTCCCTGGCTGTCACTTTCCTGTACCGACTCGCTCTCACTGTTTACATCCTTCTCGATAATACGCTCTCCGGACGTCTCAAGCGTTACCATCGCTTTGACCCTCCCAACTCCTTTCACCTCTGAGAGCGTATCCTCCAGCTTGCCTTCCAGATAAGCGGCATAGGCTTCAATATCCGGCTCTCCCTTCTTCTTTCCGTTAAGGGTTTCAGATGAAACCGGCAGGCTGCCGGTATCATCCTTTTCATGCTCAGTTACCGGGAATGCAATCACGAGAAGAAGGATCCCGCCCAGCAAAAGGATAAGCAGGCGGTCCTTTTTCTCTGCCAGCCCCCGGATTTTTTCAGTCAGATTCTCTGGGAAATGTATCTGTTTTTCAAACTTACCTTCCAATACGGATCTCCTCCACTTCTATCCTTCCTGCCTCTTTCTCCTCTGCCTGCTCCTTGGAAACACCTCCGGTTTCTGCTTCCTCTGTTCCTCCCTCTTCATAGCCTTCCTTCAGTTCCGGCATGTTCTCCTGTTCCATCTCCTCTACTTTCTCCTGGATGTTTTCAGTGATTTTCTCATATTCCGTTCCCAGGCTCCCTAATTCTTTTTCCCCGGCCTCTAAAAACTGCGTCACCGGCGCCAGTATCATGAGAACCAGGATGATCCCTGTAAACAGCCGGATATATTTCCGGTAGCTCTCGGACGCGGTCACCTGCATCACCGCTGTAACCAGCACCATATAATATGCAATTCCCCGTATCCATCCATACAAATATCCAATCATTTTCTACCTCATGAAGCATTTGTTGTATATGCAGCAATTGCAATCGTCAGCAAAAACAGCACTCCGCTGGTGAGAACGGCTCCAAGCAGCAGCCTGCACCCTTCCCCCACGCCGCTGATACACTCTACGATCCTCTTATCAGATACCGGCTGGATCACTGCAGCCGCCAGTTTATACACCAGCGTAACCACTCCGATCTGGATCAGCGGCGCCGCACAAAGCACACAGCAGATCAGGGCTCCTGTAAAGCCAATACTGTTTTTGATCAATACCGCCGTACCGATCACCACCTCTGCCGTACCTCCCAGAGCATCCCCGACCCCGGGAATCGCCTCTACACCCCTGACCGCCGCGCTCCGCTTCAATGAATCGATTGCCGGAGCCACCAGGCCCTGTATCAGGTTCAGTCCGGCAACCAGCCCGGTCATGCCCTTCAGGATCCATCTGACGATAAGTTCCAGAAGCTCCAGAAGCTTTGAAAGATAATCTTCTGACTGAAAGCTGTTTAATATCCTCCCTATCACATAGACATGGATCAGCGGAAGCATCACATGAAGGATCAGCCCGTCAATACACAGGATCAGCAAAAGAGCCAGATGATAAAATACCGATGACGTCACGCTCCCTTTTGCCACCGTAACCACGGCAAAATACAGCGGGTACAAAACCTTCATAAATCCTGTAAGCCGCCCAATTCCGCCTCCAACCCAGTCCGAAGCCTCCTGGAAAGAGGTCAGGCAGATCCCGATCAGAAGCATATACAGCAGGAAAAAACTTATTTCCGATACCTGCCTGGTCTGGAACACGCTGGAAAGCTTTAAGAATACCGCCGCCCCGGCTGCGATCGCGATCAGATGGATCACACTTTCCCTGTTGATTCGGAAAGCGTAAAAGATCTGGTCTCTGACCAGCCTGTTCACAAGCTCTCCGTCCAGGCGCGTTTCCCCTTTCATAACCGACCTGACTGTTTCTCCAAAATCGATCCGGTCTTCCGGAAACAAATCGGCAAGCAGTCGGTTCATCTCTGCGAAATCCATTTCCTGCAAAAGCCCTTCCCCGGCATTCTCCCTTATATTCTCCATATTTTCCCTTCCAGGGTTTTCTCCTGCTTCCTCCAGTTCCCCTGCTTCTGCCTGTATGCGGCAGAAAACGGCGAAAAGAAAGACAAGGGCAAACAGGCGGCAGACTGATCCTTTTACGCCCCGGCGGCTGCTTTTCCGTTTCATGAGAGAAATTCTCCTATCGTTTCCAGAACTGTCAATATGATCGGAACACTCAGAAGCAGGATCATCAATTTTCCAAAAATCTCAATCTGTACTGCAATCGTCTGATATCCTGCGTCTTTACAGATGCTGGAAGCAAATTCCGAAGTATACGTGATGCCTATCATTTTAACCAGTGTTCTGATATAGGACGAATTTAGATCCATGTATTCCCCAATCTCATGAACCGCATCCAGAAATACAGAGAACTGCCCCAGGATTCCGAAAAACAGCAAGATGCTTACCCCTACGGCTATATAGATGCTGTACTCTGATCTGCCGCTTTTAAACTGTACTGCAAGAAGCGCTCCGGCAATCCCCAGCAGCCCGGCCTGTATGATCCCCATCTGTGATCCTCCTCTCTCTGGCTCATTTACAAAGAAAACAATCCCTGGATTGATTCAAACAATTCATATATATAAGGTACAATCCAGAAAAGCACCAGAAGCAGCCCGGCCAGACTGGTCAGGAAAGCCTGCTCCTCTCTCCCGCTATGTTTTAAAACCTGGCTTAATATAGATACAAGTATCCCTACCGCCGCTATTTTAAATATCAGATTAACACTCATGAATTCCTCCTTATACCAGCAGAATTGTCAAAAACATTCCTCCAATGATCCCAAGGCAACGGAACAGCTTTTTCTTATTCTTAAGCTCTGATCCCACTTCCTGAATCCTGCTTTCTAATTGTTCCAGATATCCTTTCAGCTGTCCGGCCTGCAGCTCAAGATCCGAATCTCCCAGAAGGCTCCCCAGATCCCCCAGCTTCTGTCTTTCCTTCCATGGCAGTTTCGAGCTGCGCAAACATTCTTCAGCGCTTTCCCTCCAAATATCTGCAAGCCTTCCTCCGTTTCCAGACTCGATCCGGACACGCATCTCTGTAAGCCAGCCGGCATAAGGCTCCTTTGCGTCCTCTGACATTTTCAGAAATATATCAGATAGTGCAGCTCTGGAATACAGTAACTCCCCTTTCAGTATCTCAATGATTCTTTTGAGATATAAAAGCTCCTGATAGGACGCCTCCAATTCCCCCGCCGCGCTGGCTCCAAGGAGCGTTGCCGCTCCGATGACCAGAATGCTTCCCGCCAGCTTCAGCATATTTTTACACCCTGAGCGTTATAGATCCCTTCGATCCTTCCTATCTGATCCCCGCATTCCAAAACCACATACCTCTCGAATAATTTCTGAGAAAAGAACGGCTCAAACACCGGCTTCCCCCTGATCTCATGGTAGGAAGCTCCATGGGCAGTCGCCAGCATCCGGCATCCGCAGCACATGGCATACTGAAGCGTCTTTACTTCCTCCATACTGCCGATCTCATCCACAGCGATCACCTGCGGCCCCATGCTTCGGACAAGCATCATCATCCCTTCTGTCTTAGGGCAGGCATCCAGAACGTCTGTCCTTCTTCCAAGGTTATTCTGGCATATTCCCATATAACTTCCCCCAAGCTCTGAACGCTCGTCCACAACGCCTACATTCTTTCCTTCCAGCTGCTTTGTTCCATCTGATATCTGCCGGATCAGATCCCTTAACAGGGTTGTCTTACCGCATCCCGGCGGCCCGATCAGCAGGGTGCTTAAAAATTCCCCGTCCTCCAGAAGCAGGGGGAGCGCCTGATCCGCACAACCGGGCGCCTCATGAGCCACCCGGATATTCACTGAGGATACATACCGCAGATTCCGTACCCCAAAGTCCCCCAGGATAACCTGTCCTGCCATCCCTACCCGGTGCCCGCCTTCAATCGTCAGATATCCCTGCTTCATCTCCTGCTCATATGCATACAGAGAATATTTCGCCGCATACTGTACCGTTTCTTTCACATCCTCAGCCGTTATGATATACCTTCTCCCCCCATGAAGCCCCCGTTCTCTTCCGCCATACCGGAGAAACAGCGGCTGTCCGGCGCGCATACGGATTTCCTGCAGTTTATAAAAATCAAGCTGTTCCTTTTCCATTTCTTCCCGGAGGCCGGGCGGCAGGATCTTTAAGATGCTTAACGCTTTCCCGTCCTTTTCCCCCGGCTTATTTAACGCTGTCTGAATCACCTTTGTCCACCTCTTTAAACCATATATATTGCCTGAATGCAGGAATTATTCCACAAAAATGAACTCCTTGGACAGCCTGCATCAAGAATGCCTTAGAAGATATTATAAGTTGTTAAATATGTTTTGACGGACGCATATGGAAACAGAAAATACCCTCTATACAGACGAAGCAGCATTCCGATGAACTACCAGTTTACGGAAGCTAAG
>CAZGVY010000163.1:0-4480 GCA_964529215.1 uncultured Mordavella sp.
TACAAAGATCGCGCTCAGCCTGAAGTTCCCGGAGACGAATCCGTGGGTGAATGCAGCCGAGGATTATGCAGTTGGCAAAGAGGTTACGGGAAGAGTGGCAAGGATGACAGACTTTGGCGCGTTTGTAGAGCTGGCGCCGGGCGTTGACGCGCTGCTTCATGTATCCCAGATCTCACGCGCGCATGTAGATAAGCCGTCAGACGTGCTGTCCGTAGGCCAGGAGATCAGAGTTAAGATCGTAGATCTGAATGAAGAAGACAAGAAGATCAGCCTGAGCATGAAGGCTCTGGAACCGGCCGAGACGGAGGAGCCTGACGGGGCAGAGTATGATACAGAAGAATAATACCTTATTATTTGTATAGGAATGAGCAGGATCAGTAAAGATAGGGACAGATATACAGGTCTCTATCTTTCTGTATTTGTTAGGGGAAATGTTAAAAATTCGACAAGATGTTTCCGGAAATGTACAAAAATTGTCTCTGATTATCTGGATTGACGGGACATTTTCTTGTATAGTATATCATAAAGGGCGTCAACAGCCCGGTAAGTATAGATATAAAGGATTTTAAGGAAGGAAGGGAAAAGGGATGGCACTGTTAACATTTAAAGGCGGAATCCATCCGGATGACGGCAAGCGCCTGGCAAAAGACAAAGCGATTGTAGACGTAAAGCCGAAGGGCGATCTGGTTTATCCGCTTTCGCAGCACATTGGAGCGCCTGCATCACCGATTGTTGCAAAGGGCGACCGGGTGCTTAGGGGCCAGAAGATCGCGGAAGCGGGCGGTTTCGTTTCTGCACCGGTCTATGCATCCGTATCAGGAACGGTAAAAGCGATTGAACCGCATTTCAATCCGACAGGCGCGAAGGTGAACTGTATTGTGGTTGAAAATGACGGAGAGTACGAGGAAGTAGAGTATACGCCTGCAAAGCCTCTGGAAGAGATGACCAAAGAGGAAATACTGACTGCGATCGGAGAGGCCGGAGTTGTCGGTATGGGCGGAGCAGGATTTCCAACCAGAGTAAAGCTCTCCCCGAAGGAGCCGGAGAAGATTGACTATATTATCGCAAACTGTGCAGAGTGTGAGCCTTATATTACTGCGGATTACAGAAGGATGATCGAGACACCGGAGCTTCTGGTCGGCGGCATGAAGGTGGTTCTTTCTGTATTTGAACATGCAAAAGGGATTTTCGGCGTTGAGGATAATAAGCCGGATTGTATTGAGAAGCTGAAAGAGCTTACAAAGGACGAGCCCCGTATGGAGGTTATGGCATTAAAGACGAAGTACCCCCAGGGCGCTGAGCGCCAGCTGATCTATGCGACGACAGGAAGGGCGATCAATTCTACTATGCTTCCGGCAGATGCGGGATGCGTGGTAGACAATGTGGAGACAATGATCAACATTTACCAGGCAGTCGTAAAGGGAATGCCTTCGATCGAGCGTATTGTGACGGTAAGCGGAGACGCTGTCAATGAACCGGGGAATTTCCGCGCGCCTTTTGGCATGAACCAGATGGAGCTTGTAGAGGCGGCGGGCGGCTTTAAGGAAGAGCCGGAGAAGGTGATTTCCGGCGGTCCGATGATGGGATTCGCCATGTTTACGCTGGATGTTCCGGTGACGAAGACCTCGTCTTCCATCCTGAGCTTTTTAAAGGATCCGGTAAAAGGACTGGAGGAGACGGCCTGTATCAATTGCGGGCGCTGTGTGGAAGCCTGCCCGAGCAGGATCATTCCGTCCAGGCTGGCAGATTATGCGCAGCATCATAATGAGGAAGCATTTACAAAGATGTCAGGTATGGAGTGCGTAGAGTGTGGTTCCTGCAGTTATGTGTGTCCGGCAAAGAGGCCGCTTAAACAGGCAATTGGTTCCATGAGAAAGATTGTTCTTGCAAACCGCAGAAAGAAATAACAAAGAGAGGAAGAGGTGAACAGACGTGGAGAATAAATTAAATATTTCATCTTCACCGCATATACGTTCCAAGGTTACTTCCAGCAATATCATGCTCATGGTAACGATTGCTTTGTTACCTGCATCTGCATTTGGAGTTTATAACTTTGGGGTAAATGCACTGCTGATGCTGATCGTAACGACAGCGGCGGCAGTATTGACAGAATATATCTATGAAAAGTTAATGCATAAAAAGATTACGGTCGGTGATTTCAGCGCCGTTGTGACAGGCCTGCTCCTTGGCCTGAACATGCCGCCCACAGCGCCGCTCTGGATGGGCGCGCTGGGAAGCGTATTTGGTATCCTGATCGTAAAGCAGCTGTTTGGAGGTCTTGGCCAGAACTTTATGAACCCGGCGCTGGGAGCAAGATGTTTTCTGCTTATTTCCTTTACCGGGCCGATGACAAGATTCATCTATGACGGCGAGACGGGACCGACCCCTCTTGCATATATCAAAGAGGGAGCAATGTCCAATATCAATTCCATGGATATGCTGATCGGGCGCATTCCGGGAACGATCGGAGAGACTTCGGTGATTGCTATCATCATCGGTGCGATCTTCCTGATCCTCATGGGGATCATTGATCTCCGTATCCCGGGTACATACATTGTTACTTTTGTGATCTTTATCGGTATTTTTGGCCAGTTTACAGCGGCAGACGTGGGATTGTTCGACCCGCAGTATATTACCGCGCATCTGTGCGGAGGCGGACTGATGCTGGGTGCATGGTTTATGGCTACCGACTATGTAACGTCGCCGATCACGAAGCAGGGCCAGATCATATTTGGAATATTGCTGGGCGTGCTTACCGGACTGTTCCGTCTCTTTGGCGGATCGGCTGAGGGAGTGTCCTATGCAATCATCATCAGTAACATCTTAGTTCCATTGATTGAGAGGGTTACTCTTCCAAAACCTTTCGGTAAAGGAGGAGAAAAATAATGAATAAAATAATTAAAAATGCAGCGATTCTTACAGCGATAACATTGGTTTCCGGATTGCTTCTCGGGCTGGTCTATGAGATTACAAAAGAGCCGATCGCACAGGCTCAGGACGCTTCTAAAAAGGAAGCATGGCAGCAGGTATTCCCAGAGGCTTCCCTGGATGAATTTGAAGTGACGGATGTGGACGCAGATGCGGCGAAAGCAGCGGCGGATGGCCTGGGCGTCCTTGCAACGGTAGATGAAGTCTGCCAGGTTGGCGATAAGGGATATGTGGTAACGGTAACCGACAGCGAGGGTTACGGCGGAGACATCCAGATTACGGTAGGTATTACCAGCGATGGCACGGTGAACGGTATTTCTATCCTGAAGATCGGCGAGACGGCCGGCCTTGGCATGAGAGCTACGGAGCCTGAATTTTACAGCCAGTATGAGGGAAAACAGACGGAGAAGTTTGCAGTGTCCAAGGATGGCGGCGAAGGTGAGCCGATCGACGCTTTAAGCGGAGCGACGATCACGTCAAGAGCTGTCACAGGAGCAGTAAACACCGCACTTGCATACTTTAACAGCGCATTATTGTAAGGAGGAAGCGAAGATGAATGGTTGTACTGAAAGACTATATAACGGTTTAGTAAAAGAGAATCCTACCTTCGTATTGATGCTGGGTATGTGTCCGACTCTGGCAGTCACTACTTCTGCAATTAACGGTCTCGGTATGGGACTGTCTACGACGGTGGTACTTGTACTTTCTAATATGCTGATTTCGATGCTGCGTAAGATCATTCCGGATTCTGTCCGTGTTCCGGCATTTATCGTAGTTGTAGCATCTTTTGTAACGATCGTACAGTTTCTGATGGAAGGATTTGTTCCAAGCCTGTATGAGTCCCTTGGAATCTATATTCCTCTGATCGTTGTAAACTGTATTATTCTGGGACGCGCGGAATCTTATGCTTCTAAGAACCCGGTTGTTTTGTCGATCTTTGACGGTATCGGTATGGGGCTTGGATTTACGGTGGGCCTGACTTCGATCGGTATTGTACGTGAGATCATCGGTTCCGGTAAGATTTTCGGAATGCAGCTTCTCCCGCTGGCCGATGAGGCGGCAGGGAAAGCAGGATATACGCCGATTACGATCTTTATTCTGGCGCCCGGTGCATTCCTGGTGCTTGCAGGACTTACTGCGCTGCAGAATAAAGTGAAGAATAACATGGCAAAGAAGGGCAGGAAGGTTCCGGAGAGCGCTTCCTGTGCAGACGGCTGTGCTTCCTGTACAAACAGCGCATGCGGCGGCAAAGTATTTCCAACAGGAAACGAAGAATAGGAGGAGTACATAGATGAAAGAATTATTGATTATTGCAATCGGATCTGCCCTTGTAAATAATGTCGTACTCAGCCAGTTCCTTGGGATCTGTCCATTCTTAGGAGTTTCTAAAAAGGTAGAGACTGCCGCAGGCATGGGCGGAGCTGTTGTATTCGTTATTACACTGGCATCTTTGGTGACAGGTATTATTAATAAGTTCATCCTGGCCAATAAGGCGATCATGGACGGGAAGCTCGTTTATCTGCAGACCATCGTATTTATTCTGGTCATTGCC
>CAZGVY010000164.1:0-4468 GCA_964529215.1 uncultured Mordavella sp.
GAATATCAATATCACACTGCATAAACTGGCGGAATCTCCCCCTCTGCGGGCGGTCGGCCCTCCACACGCTGCCAATCTGCAAAGCCTTAAATGGCGACGGAAGCTCATTGGCATGATTCGCATAATATCTTGCAAGAGGTACCGTCAGATCATAGCGCAGCCCGCTGTCTGCCAGATCATTCTCCTCCCTTGCCGTTTCAAGCTTCAGTTTCTCTCCACGCTTCAGGATCTTAAAAATCAGCTTCTCATTATCTCCGCCCTGCTTACTGCACAGGTTTTCAATGTGCTCCACACAGGGAGTCTCTACAGAGACAAAACCATAGGTCTTATAGGTTTCTTTGATCAGATGAACCACATAGTCACGAATCTCCATCTCCCCGGGAAGTATGTCCTTCATCCCGGTGACTGGTTTCTTCTTTAACGCCATAGCCATTCTCCTTTTCGCTCTATCATCTCACCGATCCGCCCGATATAATCGCGGATGTTCTTTACATTTTCTATACGCACCAGTGTAGTCAGCTTCCCTCTCCTGCTTCCCGGCGCCGCTACAGGTTCCGGCAGGACAATCTTCGTTGACGCGCCTGCGCCCGCCGCTACAATAGACTGCTGTTCCTCCATAATAAGTATATTGTATATTCCGGCTTTGTCAACCTTTGCATAACCAACATTTTCAAAATTACCGGCAATATTTTTCTGGCGGTAAAGGTAATACGGCTGCAGTCCCATCTCCTCTGCCGCTGTTCTTGCCCCGGCTATCATCCGGGACACTCCGCCGGCTCCCTGTTCCTTCCTTCCCTCTCTGTTTTCCGGCTTCCCCGCGCGGTCCGGGTTATTCTTCTCCTGCCCCATCCGGGCGGCCCGCTTAACCGCCAGCGCATGCACCGTCAGGCTGTCCGGGGAAAGCCTGGCGATCTGCTTTAAGGTATCCTCCATATCCGCAGGGCTCTCCCCCGGAAGCCCGGCGATCAGATCCATATTAATATTATCAAATCCCAGACTTCTTGCCAGCTTAAAGCTCTCTACCGTCTCCCCGACGCTATGGCGCCTGCCAATCAGATCCAGCGTCCTCTGCTGCATCGTCTGCGGATTAATAGAAATACGGGTAACTCCATGTGCCTTTATGACCTTGAGCTTTTCTTCTGTAATGCTGTCCGGGCGGCCTGCTTCCACTGTATATTCCAATAAATATTCTCTTGAAAATGACTGGTCTATGCAGGACAGCAGCCGTTCAAGCTGAGAGGCGGTAAGCGTGGTAGGCGTCCCGCCTCCGATATAGATCGTATTCAGTTTTTTCTGCTTAGACACTTCTCCAATATACCGGAGCTCCCTGCACAATGCTTCCAGATATCCTTCTACATGATCCGCCCATACCGCGACCGGCCCCGCGCTAAAGGAGCAGTAACTGCACACACTGGGGCAAAAGGGGATCCCCACATACAGGCTGTATCCCTGCCTGCAGTCCAGCCCGCTTAATATCCCCCGCTCCCTGACTGCAATATCATACGCCAGGGCCGCCTTATCTTCATCCACAAAAAATTCCTGATGAAACCAGGAAATAAACGCTTCCCGGCTCATTCCCTCCAGAAGCTTCTGCATCGCCAGCTTTACCGGACGGACTCCTGTTAAGATCCCCCAGGAAAGCCCATGGCCACATCGTTCTGACAGGTATTCATACACCTGTCTGTCCAGCATATATTTCCGCATTTTCATATCTTCTGTCCCGGAAACATAAAAAACCTTTCCTGCTTTTTCCCCGATCCGTATACCGGCGTCCTCTGCCGCCTCCCCACAGATATGCTGCTCCACCGTTTCCTCCGGGAAAAATGCCTTCACGATGTGATAAACCGTATACAGATATTTCTCATTCTTCACTTCAACCCAAATCATAGACGCCCCGTCCTCCACAATCATGCTTTCTAATAAATAACGGCAGCAGGCGCCTGACCCATTCTTCAGGCGCCTGCTGCCTATAAAAATTAAATTCATTCCTTTTTCCTGCACTGCCGGTCTCAAAAGTCATATATTGGCATCAGCATACGAATGAATTATACTTCTTTTCCTGTCCTATGGCCGTCGTTCCCATATGTCCCGGATATACCTTCGTATCCTCCGGCAATACAAACAGCTTCTCTCTTACAGACCGGACAAGCTCTGCCATACTCCCGCCGGCAAAATCTGTTCTCCCTACCGACCGCCGGAACAGTGTATCCCCGCTGAATACGATTCCCTCTGATCCAAAATAATAGCACACTCCGCCTGGCGTATGCCCCGGCGTATGCAGTACACGGATCTCATACCCTGCAAGAGAAAGTACCTGGCCGTCCGCCACTGCTTCGCCTCCCCGGTAACTGTACCCATAGCCATACTCTCCGGACAGATTCCATTCCGGATCTTCCAGCATCCTCATATCTGCCTGATGGACATAAACCGGAAGCTTCCCATAAGCCTTCTGCACGTCGCCGATCCCCATGATATGATCAAAATGCGCATGGGTTAAAAGAACCGCCTGCAATTTTAGAGCTTCCTTCTCTATACAGGCAGAAAGATCTGCCGGAAGCCCCGCGGGATCAACCACAACAGCCTCTTTCGTATCCTCGTTTACCGCAAGATAACAATTTGTCCCAAGCGGGCCCGCCAGAAACTTCTTTACCGTCATCTCTGCCTCCTTATCCGGCCGTCCGTTCAATATCGATCACACCCGGGATCTTAAAAAGCCTGTCTATAACCTGCTCTAATTCTTCCCGGCGCTGTACGATAAATCCCGCCTCGATCGTTGCCGTTCCCTGTTTGCTGGTACGCACGTTCAGAGATTTCACGTCAATTTTATTCTCAGTAAACACCCGGGACATCTCCATCAGAAGCCCCTGCCTGTCTTCGGTGTACATCTTGATATCAGCCAGGTACTGACCGCCTGTTTTCTCAGCTACATCGCTCTCCCATTCTGCATCAATCAGGCGTACCCTCTCTGCATCCGTCAGGTGGAGCATATTCACACAGTCTGTACGATGGATCGAAAGGCCTCTGCCTCTGGTGACAAATCCAACGATCTCGTCCCCCGGAACCGGGTTGCAGCATCTGGAAAACCGGACTGCAACATCATCAATCCCCTTGACCATAATGCCGCTTTTTGATTTTGCGATGTGTACTTTATTCTTTGCGGCTTCTGCGACCTTCTCCAGCACCGCTTCATTCGTAATCTCCTGCTTGTGCTCTTTACTGTATTCCTCAACAAGGCGGTTTACCACCTGGCCTTCCTTCAAGCCTCCGTGCCCGATCGCTGCCAGTACAGAATCCCAGTCGCGGAATCCGTATTTTTTCTGTACGACCTCCTGATACTTCGGCTTGACAAGCTGAGACACCTCCAGCGACTTGGATTTACAGTAAGACGCGATCATCTCCTTGCCGCGGATAATATTTTCTTCTTTAAATTCTCTTTTAAACCACTGATTGATCTTAGACTTCGCCTGGGAGCTTGCCACCATGTTCAGCCAGTCGCGGCTTGGCCCTTTGGAGTTCTGGGATGTCAGAATCTCGACTCTGTCTCCGTTCTGGATCTTATAGTCGATCGGCACCAGTTTCCCATTCACTCTTGCGCCAACCATCTTATTACCCACAGCGCTGTGGATCGTATAAGCAAAATCGATCGGATTAGAACCATTCGGCAGGCGCTTCACCTCGCCATTCGGCGTAAAGCAGTACACATCTTCCGCAAACAGATCCAGGTCTCCCTTTAACATGCTTAAAAATTCCCTGTTATCAGACATATCCCTCTGCCACTCCAGGATCTGCCTGAGCCAGTTTAATTTTTCTTCTTCCTGTGCTTTGACGCTTTTTTTCCCATCGCTGGATTCTTTGTACTTCCAGTGCGCCGCGATCCCATACTCTGCTGTCTTATGCATCTCATGTGTACGGATCTGCACCTCAAACGGCTGCCCCACTGAACTCATCAGCGTGGTATGCAGCGACTGATACATATTCGCCTTCGGCATTGCTATATAATCTTTAAAACGGCCCGGCACCGGCGTATACATCTCGTGGATCACGCCTAGCGCGGCATAACAGTCCCTTACAGAATCCACAATGATCCGCACTGCGAACAGATCGTAGATCTGATCTACCGTCTTATCCTGATTTACCATTTTCTTATAGATACTGAAGAAATGCTTCACACGCCCCTTGATCTCTGCCTTAATGTGCGCGTTACGGATATGCTCAGACACCTCCTCCACAATCTGCTGTACAAATTCTTCCCGTTCTGTCTTTCTGGCGTTGATCTGATCCACCAGATCGTAGAAAACTTCCGGATTGTAATATTTCAGCGCCAGATCATCTAATTCCGTCTTGATCTTGGATATCCCAAGCCTCTGGGCGATCGGCGCATAGATATCCATCGTCTCTCTTGCCTTCTCCTTCTGCTTCTCCGGACGCATATACTGAAGTGTCCTCAGATTATGAAGACGGTCTGCCA
>CAZGVY010000165.1:0-1629 GCA_964529215.1 uncultured Mordavella sp.
TGGAAATCAAATGTAAAATCAGTTCGTGTTAAGACTGAGGGCGGAGCTACAAAGAAGATGTATGTATGTACTTCTTGCTTGAGATCCGGAAAAGTTGAGCGTGCATAATAATGGGAAATGAAGGCCTGGATTCCTTATGGATCCGGGTTCTTTTTTTATCTGTGGCCGTATGCAGGCGGCGGCATCCACCGTGTATTCATAAAAGAATTTGTTGTAAATATCAGGAAAACAGAGTATAATACATATGTTAATTTTAATTTTGGATAATTGTCAGCAAGATTCATGAAAGAATTGGAGGATATAACATGAAGGGAAGTATGAGTACTGATCGCGGCATCATTACAGTGGATCCTGACGTGATCGCAAAGTATGCAGGCACGGTAGCAGTAGAATGCTTTGGCATTGTAGGCATGGCAGCTGTCAATGTAAAGGACGGCCTGTACCGCCTTTTGAAAAAGGAGAGCCTGACGCATGGCATCCAGGTTGCTATTTCAGACGATAACAGGATAAAAATCAGTTTTCATGTGATCGTATCATATGGGGTAAGTATTTCTGCAGTGACCGATAACTTAATCAGCAATGTAAAATATAAAGTCGAAGAATTTTCCGGTATGCCGGTGGACAAGATCAAGATCTATGTCGAGGGCGTGAGAGTGATTGATTAGTTTAAGGAGGACCTTTGAAAGTGGCTACGAAGACGATTAATGCGGATATGCTTGCCAGAATGTTCCTGGCGGGTGCGCAGAATATAGAGGCGAAAAAAGAGTATATTAATGAACTGAACGTATTTCCGGTTCCCGACGGTGATACAGGTACGAATATGTCCATGACGATCATGTCTGCAGCGAAGGAGGTTACGGCTCTGGAGCATCCGGATATGAAGTCTTTGGCGAAGGCGATCTCATCCGGCTCCCTGCGGGGCGCGCGGGGTAATTCCGGCGTGATTCTTTCCCAGCTTTTAAGAGGCTTTACGAAAGGAGTCAGAGAGGAGAAGAAGATCGATGTGGCAATTCTTGCCGCTGCGTGCGAGCGCGCAAAGGATACGGCCTATAAGGCAGTTATGAAACCGAAGGAAGGAACGATCCTTACAGTCGCCAGAGGGATTGCCGAGAAGGCGGAGGAGCTCCGGACGGAGACCGACGACCTGGAGGTGTTTATCCCTGCGGTGATCCAGCACGCAGAGGAGGTCCTGGCGAAGACTCCGGAGCTTCTTCCGGTACTTAAGGAGGCAGGCGTGGTGGATTCCGGCGGACAGGGACTGCTGGAGGTGATCAAGGGCGCTTATGATGCATTCCTGGGCAAAGAGATTGATTATCAGGCGATCGGGACCGGAGCAGGCGTTACGATGACAAAGGTATCTGCTGGAGCAGCGGCAGATATCAAGTTCGGATATTGTACAGAATTTATCATCCTTGTGGAAAATGAATTTACGGAGAAGGATGAACATGAGTTTAAGGGTTATCTGGAATCGATCGGTGATTCCATCGTATGTGTCGCGGACGACGATGTGGTAAAGATCCATGTGCATACCAACGATCCGGGACTTGCCATCCAGAAGGCCCTGACTTATGGACAGCTTTCCCGTATGAAGATCGACAATATGCGGGAGGAGCATCAGGAGAAGCTGAT
>CAZGVY010000165.1:1639-4459 GCA_964529215.1 uncultured Mordavella sp.
AGGCGCAGACGCTGAGGCTCCAGTATCTGTTCCAGAAGCTGATCAAGGACGCGGAGAAACTGGCGAAAGAGCAGGAACTGGCAGCCAGAAAAGCGGAACCGCGAAAGCCGATGGGATTTATCACTGTGTCTATCGGAGACGGCTTGAATGATATTTTCAGGGAACTTGGCGCAGACTACATTATCGAGGGCGGCCAGACGATGAATCCGAGTACAGAGGATATGCTGAATGCCATCGATAAGGTGAATGCGGATACTGTTTTCATCCTTCCAAATAATAAGAATATTGTGCTTGCAGCGAACCAGGCGAAGGCGCTGGTAGAAGATAAACAGATCATTGTGATCCCCACGAAGACAATTCCTCAGGGAATTACGGCAATCATTAATTTTATGGCAGATGAGGATGCAGAGGCTAACGAGAAAGCAATGCTTGAGGGGATCGGGAATGTGAAGACAGGACAGGTCACCTATGCAGTCCGCGATACAAAAATTGATGACAAGGAGATCCGCCAGGGCGACATCATGGGAATCGGCGATGCGGGGATCCTTTCAGTAGGTTCCGATATCCATGAGACAGCCAAAGAGATGCTGGCAGAACTGGTGGATGAGGATTCAGAGCTGATCAGCCTGTATTACGGAGCCGATATTAAGAAAGCGGATGCAGATGCATTTGCGGCAGAGATCGAGGAGCTTTATCCGGATCTGGATATTGACGCCCATTTCGGAGGACAGCCGATCTACTACTATGTTTTGGCGGTGGAATAGAGGCGGTTATGAATGAAAAAACTGGAATTACTGAATTAAAGGGGATCGGAGAAAAGACCGGAGCGCTGTTTGCAAAGCTTGGAATCTTTACAGTGGGAGATTTGATCCGCTGCTATCCAAGAGGATACGACGTGTATGAAGAACCTGTCCTGATCAGTGAACTGGAGGAAGGGAAAATACAGACGGTTACCGGCGCTATCTATGGAAGCGTGCAGGTATCTCCGAACCGCAGGATGCCGGTTACAAGTGTACAGATAAAAGATATTTCCGGAACCATAAAGGCGGTATGGTTCCGGATGCCTTTTTTAAAGAATACATTTGCCGCCGGAGGAATGCTTACATTGCGCGGGCTTGTCCTCCGCAAAAAGGGCGGGCTTATCCTGGAGCATCCAGAGATATTTTATCCCTGCAGCAAATATGAGGAAAAAACCGGCACGCTTCAGCCAAGATATCCGCTGACGAACGGGCTGGCAAACCAGACGGTGATAAAGGCAGTCCGGCAGGCGCTGGAAAAACTGGAGCTCTCCAGGGATACGCTGCCAGAAGAACTCCGGCTGCGGTATGGCCTTGCGGAATATAATTACGCGGTCCGGGGCGTCCATTTTCCTGAGGATAAGGAAGTGCTGTACCGTGCAAGGGAACGCCTTGTTTTTGATGAATTTCTGGAATTTATCCTTTCGATCAGAAGGCTGCGCAGCGATAATGACAGGCTGGAGAATGAATTCCAGATCGGTCCCTGCCAGGAGTGCGGCCGCCTGCTTCAGGCGCTTCCCTACCAGCTTACGGATGCGCAGAAGAAGGTGTGGAAGGAAATTAAAACCGATATGCAGGGTAAGTATGCCATGTCCCGGCTGGTACAGGGCGACGTGGGTTCCGGGAAAACGATTATCGCAGTCCTGGCAATGACGGCGGCCGCCTGCCAGGGATATCAGGCTGCGATGATGGCTCCTACAGAGGTGCTGGCAAAGCAGCACTATGATTCTATCGTGGAACTGTTCCGGAAATATGAGATTTCCATACAGGCAGAGCTTCTTACCGGCTCCATGACTGCGAAGGAAAAGCGGGAGGCTTATGCACGGATTGCAGAGGGCAGGTCCCAGATCATACTGGGAACACATGCGCTGATCCAGAATAAAGTGGAATATCAGAAATTAGCCCTTGTGGTTACAGATGAACAGCACCGTTTTGGCGTACGGCAGAGAGAAGCATTTGCAGAAAAAGGAGAAGCGCCTCATATTCTCGTTATGAGCGCCACGCCGATCCCCCGGACGCTTGCGATCATCTTGTATGGAGATCTGGATATTTCGGTGATCGATGAACTACCTGCTAACCGTCTTCCGGTCAAAAACTGTGTGGTGGATATCAATTACCGGAAAACGGCATGGCAGTTTATCCGGAAGCAGGTTCTTGAAGGACGGCAGTGCTATATCATCTGCCCTATGGTGGAAGAGAGCAGCCAGCTGGAAGCAGAGAATGTGACAGATTATGCGTCTATGCTGAAAGCGGAATACGGCGGGCAGATCGCTGTGGAGTACCTCCACGGCCGGATGAAACAAAGCGAAAAGGATGAGATCATGAACCGGTTTGCGGCGGGAGATATCCAGGTGCTGGTATCCACTACCGTTATAGAGGTTGGGATCAACGTGCCCAACGCAACGGTCATGATGGTGGAGAATGCAGAACGGTTTGGGCTTGCGCAGCTTCATCAGCTGCGCGGCCGCGTAGGCAGGGGCAGCCATCAGTCCTATTGTATTTTTATGAGCGGTTCTAAGACAAAAGAGACAAAAAAAAGGCTTGAGATCCTGAACCAGACGAATGACGGCTTCCGGATCGCCAGTGAAGATTTAAAGCTCAGAGGCCCGGGAGATCTGTTTGGTATCCGGCAGAGCGGCCTGATGGATTTCCGCCTTGGAGACGTATTTCAGGACGCACAGATCTTAAAATATGCATCGGAAGCCGCAGACTGGCTTTTGAAATATGATCATGAAAACATACAGAAAATGGAAAAGAACGAAAAAACTGCCAGTGTAATATTGTAAATCCTTCATATACTATG
>CAZGVY010000166.1:0-4424 GCA_964529215.1 uncultured Mordavella sp.
AATGGAGATGAAATAACGGCTTACAGAGACTTGGGCACGAAGGCATTCCTGAGTGTCTTAGTCTCTGTTAACCGGTAGTTCATCGTAATGCTGCTCCGTCTGATTGCTATATACTCCTTTTTTATTCTGCGTCCGTTAAGATGTATTTAACGTAGCCCGCTATTGCATGCTTATAATAGACACTTACTTGAATGTTACAGTTTTATACTTTCTTATGATACCATATCCTATGGAATACGGCCCTGCATGTACGCCAATGGTTGCGCCAATACGGAATACAGGTAACGTATAGTTATTTCCATAGATCTCCGTCAGCTTATCCTGTGTCATCTGCTGAAGCCAGAGAGCTTCTTCTTTGTCAAATCCGTATCCGATCAGGATCTGGCAATCATCGGGAGTACACTCCTGCTCCTGAAGATAAGAAATCAGAAGTTCCAGAATCCCTTTCAGAGAATTTTTCCGTCCCCGTTTGATCCCGGAAGAGTGGATCTCGCCGTCCTGAAGTGTGATAAGGGGCTTTAAGCTGAGTAAGTTTCCGGCAATTTCGGTAACCTTTCCGATCCTTCCGCCGTGCTGGAGATAATCCAGACTTCCGACGGTAAACAGGATTCTTCCTGTACTGCGCAGACTGGTCAGACGATCAGCGGCCTGATCGAGAGATAATCCGTCGTCCCGCATTGCACAGGCTTCCAGGAGATAGGCAGCCTGCATAAGGGTACAGCATAGAGAATCCAGGACAACGACACGGACGTCCGGGTACTGTTCCGACAGCATCTGCTTTGCAATTTGTGCTGACTGCAGAGAAGAACTTAGCTTTGTAGAGATGCAGATACAAAGGATATCCTCCTGCTTTCTGGCATGGTTTTCAAAAACAGCATAAAAATCTTCCGGGGAAGGGGCGGCTGTTTTTGGAAAGGTCTTTGGATCGTCAGCCATACGCTGATACAATTCAGAGAGCGCCAGTTCAACGCCCTCTTTTTTATATATGTCTCCATCAAAGGAAACAAGAAAATGGATAATATCAATATTGTGACCGCGGGCAGCTTCGGCAGGAAAGTCGCAGGAACCGTCGCTTACAATGCAAAACTTATGATCCATAATTGAGCCTCCTAGTATATATAATGCCTTGCGGCCATCTGTTATTTATTCCGGTGTTCAAAATATCTGTCTATTTTCTCTTTGATCTCAACAGGCTTTAAATTCTTTGATAAATATCCCTCCGGCTTTAATGATATGACATTTTTCACACTGTCATGATCGATCCTGCCAGTCAGGAAAAATACAGGGATATTTGTAAGTTCTTCCTCTGAACGGATCATTTGAAGAACCTGCTTCCCATCGATGACAGGCATCTCGTAGTCCAGAAGAACAAGATCAGGCCTGTTCAGGGTGATGGAGCGGATAGCGGACGCACCAGACTGGGCAAGGGTAACGTCATAATTCTCATCCAGCAGATCTTTCATTGCATGGCGTACAGTAAGAGAATCGTCCACGATGAGAATGGATTTCTTTTTGGGCGTTTCTTTTTTGCTCAGGTATTCTCTGACTTCATCCATGGCGTTTTCCGGTTGAAGCGGTGTTCCTATGCCATTTTCCAGTAAGTGGGGCGCGATCACGCAAAAAGAGAAGTATCCTGCGCCGGTATCAAGAAGCAGGCTGAACTGCATGGATTCTTTGCTGAAGACCTTCTGAAATTCTTCATAGGTAAGGAGGTTTTCCTCCACAAGGTTATATAGTTCAGCATCCGGCAGGTGTTCTTTGACACGCCCTACAAATTGCTGAGACGTATATCTGGCGGCATTGATCAGCATGGTATCCAGTTTGTTTGTGCGGATTCCCATGATCTTTCCAACGGTATTGATCAGGAGATTCTCTTCAAAGACCAGGAAAACTTCCCACTTCATATCCTCCGGCGCGTTATAAACCAGACGGTAATATACGCCCCTTCCGAATTTCTCGCCGCCGTAGGTATCGCTGACCACATGTGATTCCAGATGAAACATATCATAAATGAGCTGGATGATGACCTTCTTCATGGCTTCATGCTCATCTTCCGGGAGGAGGTTTACCCATTTGGTAATGCTCTTTCCGGTAATTGCCTGGTCTTCTGTCAGGGTGTGGCCAATCAGCCATCCGGCACAGACTCCCAGGAAATGATCGACGGCATCGGAAGAATAATTGGTCTGTTCCAGTTCTTTTTCAAGAGCAGGAAGCGTATGGTTCTGGAAGCTTTGGTGAACATGCCGGTGCGTGTTAAGATTCTCATAGTTAATAGAAGCCATATAATTTTCTTCATCTGCAAAATGTTTGGTGGCATGTTCCTTAAAGAATTTGATTCCTTCCTGACAGGCCCACTGGCTTTTTTTGTCGTCGTCACTGAATGCAAAAAGTTTATTAATGATCTTAAAAAGCCTTTTGTGTTCCTTATCAATGATATCTACACCGATGTTGAAATCATCGCTCCAGGTGATCTGGTTATTCATTATGAAATCCTCCTTTGAGGCAGTCGGGCTTTATACTCTCTGGATCGTTACTGTTATAGATATAGCTGGTATCTTGAGTACAGACGATTGCTGCCTGAAAACTTTGTAAAATATCAGAATCTAAATGCACTATCGTGCAGATAGAAGATTCTTTTCTTCATATCTATTACTATACTATATATAAGTTGTTCTTTGCAATGAAATAAGTAAAAAATCTTTGAAATTCCACCGCTTCTGCAGAATGGCCTGCCGGTGGAATTATTCCAAAGACGGACTGTAGAATAGTATTTAAAAATGAGTTATATTAATTGACAGAAACGGGCATAAGAGATTATGATAAAAACTAAGCTATCCGGGGAAACAGGTGGAAATCCTGTACGAGCCCGTCGCCGTAAGGCATATTTTAAATAGGTAACAGCCATTAGCCTGACCCATCCGCCACAGTATGGGAAACGGCCATTGGAACATGTCTGAGAAGGCTGGTTAATGGAATGCCAAGTCGGAATATCCGGATGGTGGAATCCTCATTTCGTAACCGCGGGCGCCGGTTCTGAGGAAATCTATTTCAAAGGAGAATTAATAAGATGAAAATGAAATTCAGCAAGAAACTATCGTCATTCATCCTTTGCATCATGCTGATTGTGGCTATGGCATTGACTGTAACTGGTTGTAATGGCAGCAAGGACGAGAGTGCAGATTCTGAGGTGAAAAAAGAGGAGACCCAGACCAAGCAGGATGCCGGAACAGAAGATTCTGCGGAAGCAGAGGGGCAGGTGCTGGGAACCGGAGATACGGAATTTGCAGTAACCGTCATCGACCAGGAAGGCAGCGAGACAGAATTTGAGATCCATACGGATAAGGAGACGGTCGGAGAGGCTCTTGTAGAGACCGGACTGATCGAGGGAGAAGAAGGCGAATATGGCCTTTATGTGAAAACGGTAAATGGCATAACGGCAGATTACGATGCGGACGGCGTGTATTGGGCGTTCTATGTGAATGGAGAGTATGCGCAGACAGGTGTTGACGCTACGCCAATCACAGAGGGCGAGGAATATTCTTTTAAGGTTGAATAGGGATGAAGCTTACAACCAGGGAAATTGCCGTGTTTGGAATGCTGGGAGCGATCATGTATGCCTCGAAGGCTATTATGGAGATTGCCCCTAATATCCATTTGATTGGAGTGTTCATCGTTGCTTTTACAGTAGTTTACAGAAAAAAAGCGCTATACCCAATCTATGTTTATGTGATTTTGTGCGGGATTTTCGGCGGTTTTGCAACATGGTGGATTCCTTACCTATATGTGTGGACCATTCTCTGGGGAGCTGTGATGCTCCTTCCGGAGAAGCTCCCCCGGAGGGCGCGCCCGCTGGTATATATGACGGTATGCGCGGCTCATGGCTTCCTGTTTGGAACATTATATGCGCCTGCACAGGCGGTACTATATGGATTGAGCTTCCAGGGTATGATCGCGTGGATTATTGCAGGGCTTCCGTGGGACTGCATACACGGAGTCAGTAATTTCTGCTGTGGAATTTTGATCATGCCGTTAATTGCAGTGCTGAGGCTAGTGGAGAGAACGGCAGATTAGCTTTCCTGCAGTATCGAATTTCTGGCAGTGGCCGCCGCTTGTTCCAATGTTATG
The DNA here is from genome assembly GCA_964529215.1 of uncultured Mordavella sp. Taxonomy (GTDB): domain Bacteria; phylum Bacillota; class Clostridia; order Lachnospirales; family Lachnospiraceae; genus Claveliimonas. The sequence continues at coordinate 4,126 of CAZGVY010000166.1, forward strand.
GCGCTGCTTTAGATTTTAAGGGGAGAAAGATACTATGATGAAACGGATTTTATTGGTAGAGGATGATCTGAGCCTGATTGGCGGACTTTCTTTCGCTATTAAAAAGGAAGGGTATGAAGTAGACGTTGCCCGCACAAGCCTGGAAGCAGATGCGCTCTGGGTGGCCGGGGCATATGATTTGGTTATCCTGGATGTCTCTCTCCCTGACGGCTCGGGCTTTGATCTGTGTAGGAAGATGCGCCTGGCCTCTAAGGTTCCGATCATGTTTTTAACTGCTGCGGATGAGGAAACAGATATGA
>CAZGVY010000167.1:0-4406 GCA_964529215.1 uncultured Mordavella sp.
AATTATTTATACTCCCCTCAAAAGACCGATGGCTCCCCCATCGGTCTTTTACTTTATTATCCCGTAACAAATGAAATCTATCCGTCCTTCCGCGTATACCTTGCCGGACGAAGTCCGCCGGCCCAGAGGGCATGCATTACGGGATACTTTGGAGTATACCTTGCCGGACTGCGTTAAATACATCTTGACGGACACGGAATGAAGAAGAATACACCCTCTGAGCAGACAATTTAGAAGCGCTTTTAATGAAGATAAAATAGCAATCTACGGAATCTTAGGCGCGAAGGCGTTCCTGAGCGCCTTAGTTTCCGTAAATTGGTAGTTTATCGGAATGTTGCTTCGTCTGCCAGAGGGTGTATTCTGCTCCATCTGCGTCCAGCAAAGTATTCATTACAGAACGCCAGTCTATTCACCGCAGTTTCTGGAAAATACGTATCAGGAGCACCACGATCAGAACAGGAAGAATCAAAGGCATCGCTATTGACAACAGGCCGCCAACCACTGCAAACACGATCCATATCACACCAATCAGTCCAAGAATAAGCAAAATCCCTCTCCACCATCCGCCTGACCTATAGGTATGCATCCGCCCCCAGGAGCTATTTTCACTGCTCCTGTCCGTGCGTACGTCTCCATAACCATCATTTTTTCTATATTCCTTATCACCGGATATTCCCTGACCGGCCATCCCGATCACAGATTGCGCAATGACCCAGGGATCTCCCAGTTCATCCAGTACTTCTTCCTCGCTCCGTCCGCGTTCAAGCTCTCCTTCGATATAGGAACGGTAATATTCCATATTCTCCTGCACTGCGCGGCTATCTAATCCATTCTCCAATGCCAGTCTTAATCTTTCCAAAAACTCTTGCTTCGTCATCATAATCTCCTCAAAGTAAATACTGTACGCAAAAAAACCTTGCACTAAGAATACCATATCCATATATGGATTCCAAGTGCAAGGTTCTTAAAATTTACTAAGTTTTTTCTAAACAGATTCCCTTTATACCTCGAAGATCAGATCCCCATAGGAAGGCATCGGCCATGCTTCCTTATCCACGATCATCTCTAACTTGTCAACCGGAGCGCGCAGTGCGTCCATTGCAGGAAATACCTGGAATTTGAAAAATTCTGCCTGTTCCTTTCCCTCTTCCATAGCGGAGGCTTCTTCAGTAATCTCCTCCAGCGTTCTCAAAGCGTCCCTGGTCTCTTTCAGCAATACAGTTACATTAGAAAGCGCCTCAGACTGGACAGATGCGTCCGCTCCTGCTTCCTTTACGGCAATCACCGTATCTGCAAGCGTCTTTGTATATTTCATGATTGCCGGGATGATCTGTTTGCTCGCCATATCGATCATAGTCTTTGCTTCTATATTAATGATCTTCGCATAATTTTCATATTTGATCTCCGCACGTGACCTAAGCTCCGCCTCGGTAAATACGTGAAACCGCTCGAACAGCTTAATTGCTTTCTCTGTCGTAAGGGAGGCGATCGACTCTACCATCGATGTAATATTGGGAAGCCCCCTTCTCTCAGCCTCTGCGATCCATTCCTCCGCATATCCGTCTCCGTTAAATACAATCCTGTGATGCTCCGTAGCATATTTTTTAATCAGATCATGGACTGCTTTGTTAAAGTCCTCCGCTTTCTCCAATACATCGCAGGCTTCTGCAAATGCTTCTGCCACAATTGTATTCAGCACTACGTTCGGCGCGGCGACCGAATCGCGGGAACCAACCATACGGAACTCAAACTTATTGCCAGTAAAGGCAAACGGCGACGTCCTGTTCCTGTCCGTAGCATCCTTCTTCACGTCAGGAAGCGTATCCACACCCGTCTCAAGAGCGCCCTCCTTCAAGCTGTGCGTTGCTTTCCCGGTACTGATAAGCTGCTCGATCACATCCTCAAGCTGCTCGCCAAGGAAAATCGAAATGATCGCCGGAGGCGCCTCATTTGCTCCAAGCCTGTGATCGTTTCCAGGGTCTGCCGCAGATTCACGCAGGAGATCTGCGTGCTCATCTACCGCTTTCAATATACAGGTCAGTACCAGCAGGAATTGGATATTCTCGTGAGGCTCTTTGCCCGGGTTCAGCAGATTCTTTCCCTCGTCTGTAATGAGAGACCAGTTGTCATGCTTGCCGGAGCCGTTCACGCCTGCAAATGGCTTCTCATGCAGCAGGCACTTCATACCATGCTGGCCGGCCACTCTCTTCAAGGTCTGCATTACCAGGTGGTTATGGTCTACCGCCACATTACATTCCCCATAAATCGGAGCCAGCTCATGCTGTGCAGGCGCAACCTCGTTATGCTGTGTCTTTGCCGTAACGCCTACCTTCCATAACTCCTGATTTACGTCTTTCATAAAGGCAGCGATCCTCTGCCGGATCGTACCAAAATAATGATCGTCCAGCTCCTGTCCCTTCGGCGGCATAGCGCCAAACAAAGTACGGCCGGTATAGATCAGATCCTTTCTCTGCATGAATTTCTCTGCATCCACCAGAAAGTATTCCTGCTCTGCTCCCACAGAGGGCGTTACCTTCTTCGCTGTTGTATTTCCAAATAAGTGCAGAAGCCTTAAGGACTGCTCATTAATGGCCTGCATAGAACGCAGAAGCGGGGTTTTCTGATCCAGCGCCTCCCCGGTATATGAACAAAAAGCTGTTGGTATACACAGCGTTGCGCCCGCCGCATCATGCCTTACAAATGCCGGAGACGTACAATCCCACGCCGTATATCCTCTCGCCTCAAATGTAGCTCTAAGCCCTCCTGACGGAAAGGACGATGCATCCGGTTCACCCTTGATCAGTTCCTTGCCGGAGAAACTCATCAATACTTTACCGTTCTCCATCGGTGCGGAGATAAAAGAATCATGCTTCTCGGCAGTCACGCCTGTCAGAGGCTGAAACCAGTGGGTATAATGAGTAGCGCCCTTCTCAATCGCCCATTCCTTCATCTCATGGGCAATCACATCCGCCGTCGCGAGATCCAGTTCTTTCCCTTCCTGGATCATCTTTTTCAAGTCTCTGTAAACCTTCTTCGGAAGACGTTCCTGCATAACAGAATCATTAAAAACATCCTCTCCAAATATCTCAGCTACATTCATAACCTCTCTCATTGTTTTGTTTCCTTTCTTTGATTATATCTGACTGATACCTCCGAAACCTATAGCAAATATATTCCTGTACTTCTACCTATAATATAGCATATCTGCCGTTCAGGCAAGTAATTTCCTGCAAACATCCCCAAACCGGCGGGATCACATTGCCGTCCGTTATTTTTTACCGCACGCCTGAGAACCCGCAGGATCTGCCGCTAACAGCGCTTCCTCCGGATGCTTTACAACAAAAAAGGCACCCCAATCAAAATTGGAACGCCTTTGTTCTTGCTGTATTTGCCCGTACAACACAATCATTCTAATAACACAAATGAAAGTTACAATTAAATCTTGCCGGCACTTCCTAATACATGCTGGATCTTGTGAGCCACCATATCCTTAACAGCCTGACGGGCCGGTTTCAGATACTGGCGCGGGTCAAAGTGATCCGGATGCTCAGCAAAATACTTACGGATATTACCTGTCATTGCAAGACGGATATCTGAATCGATGTTGATCTTACATACAGACAGCTCTGCTGCATGACGGAGCTCGTCCTCTGGAATACCGATTGCGTCTGGCATATTTCCGCCATATTTATTCACCATTGCAACAAATTCCTGCGGTACGGAAGATGAGCCGTGGAGTACGATCGGGAATCCCGGAAGACGCTTTGTACATTCCTCAAGCACATCAAAACGAAGCGGCGGCGGTACAAGGATACCGTCTGCATTACGTGTACACTGAGATGCTTTGAATTTATATGCGCCGTGTGATGTTCCGATCGCAATTGCAAGAGAATCGCAGCCTGTCTTATCTACGAACTCCTCAACTTCTTCCGGACGCGTATAGCTTTCCTGTCCAGATTCTACAACCACTTCATCCTCTACGCCTGCAAGCGTTCCAAGCTCGGCCTCAACTACAACGCCATGCGCATGTGCATATTCAACAACCTGCTTGGTCAGTGCAATATTATCCTCAAATGACTTAGAAGAAGCATCAATCATTACAGATGTAAATCCGCCGTCGATACAGCTCTTGCAAAGCTCGTAGCTGTCGCCATGATCCAGATGCAGGGCAATCGGGATCTCAGGATTCTCCTGGATAGCAGCTTCTACTAACTTCACAAGATATGTGTGGTTAGCATAAGCGCGCGCACCCTTAGACACCTGAAGGATCACCGGGCTCTTAAGCTCTCCGGCAGCCTCTGTGATTCCCTGAACAATCTCCATGTTATTCACATTGAAAGCACCGATAGCGTATCCGCCGTCATAAGCCTTCTTGAACATCTCAGTTGTGGTTACTAATGCCATAA
>CAZGVY010000168.1:0-4405 GCA_964529215.1 uncultured Mordavella sp.
TCCCGGATTTTCATTTGTACATTGACATGTTATAATACGTTCAGCAATAAATTTGCGCATAACTACCAGAGATCAATTCCCTCTCGATATTTTTGTATTCGGAGAATCCATCCCTCTTCTGATCGGATTTGGTTGTTCTTTCTGGCGGCCTTCAGCAAATTTATTTGTTACTTTTTGAGAAGTTTGGGCTTTAAGATGATGTTCCCGGCGGCAACCGGTCTACATCCCAGTTTCTTAAGCACATCTTCTCCGTAATAAAAGCTGAACGTTTCGTATGGGCTACGGTTGTTCAGCTTTTTTCTTTTATAGGAATTGATATGATCCATCATCAGAAAAATATCTTCCTGGGTCAGATCATCAAAGCTGCTTCCTTTGGGAAGGATACGGCGTATCAATTCATGATTCACTTCACAGGCTCCTTTTTGATATGGTGCACTTGGATCACAATAGAAGATGTTCGTCCTGTTACATGGTACGGTCTTCCGCCGTTCAATCTCTTTTGGGTTTGAAAACTCGCTCCCGTTGTCTGTCAGAATAACTGGAAACAAATGGCTGAACGTCTCTGGTCCAAGAACTTTATCTAACAGATTTATAATCTGTATGACAGAAGCAGACGTATTTGCATCCCGCAGAAATGCCAGCATCAAGCTGGTTTCAACAAAATGTATGGTAAGCAGGCATTTACCGCCCACACGTCCGATCACACTATCCATTTGTACGACAGTGGTTTCAGGGTTATTTTCCAGAAACTTTTGAAAGTCAGCGTAGCTCCGCCCAATGCGGCATCCCCGGTCCACTTTGAATTCAGGCTGCTTATATCGCGGACGGTACTTCACTTTGCGTGGAAGATCAATGTTCCGGATATCAAAAAGCTGGGCATCAACATAGTTATACAGTGTTTTCTCACTGCACATGATCTCATCAACATGATCCAGATAGATCTGGTGAAGTGACTGCCCGTTTTTAGCCAACGGGCTAATAATCCGATTGATCCGGGCGATATCATCTTCGTTTGATAGGATTCCGGTTCTGGATTCTGAAATGGAATGATGTGCCATTTCATGTGCATCTGCCGGATCATAGATCCGTTTTAGCAGCGTACATTTGGGAAGCTGGCTGCATCCGTTACAGACGTAGGGAGGCTTTGTTTTAACAGAACAGATATCCTCTATGAAATCCGGACAATGCAATGTGCAGTCAGAGCACAGACTGCATTTATATGCTGACTGGTGTGTACAGGCAGCCCCGCATAGCTTTTTTGCTTTGCATGAAGTACGGAACTTACAAGGGTTATAAGGGTATCCGGGACGACCGCTTTTCTTATCGTAGGAATACTTTTTTATTTCCTTTGCAACCGTTGTACGGTCTTTGCCTAATTCTTTTCCGATCGCACCAAAGGAGGCATTTTCCTGCAGGCGCTGCGCGATGATCATTCGATCTTCATATGATAAAAACTTTGACATGGTAGCTCCTTTCCAGCCGCCCGAAATCAAAGCATAACAGAAAAGAGACCAACCATCCAGTTAGCCTCTCAATATTTGTAAAGGAAAATCCATACCTTTCCTTTTACACTGATTATTATTAACTTTTAAACTAATCCGGGATAGCAGGTATGGAATCTCGGATTACAATTCACGCGGAATTATGAAATTTTCTACCCCTTAACGAAAAAAGACACCCAACCGCAGCTGAGTGCCTTAAGCATCCGTATTCTGTTATGCCTGTATCTCCGAACCGTCCCGGAAGGTGACCGTGATTTCCTTGTCCCTGCCCACCTTGACGAACTCGACCATGCCGCCCCAAAGGCTGCCGTCAAACTCGCTGATGGTGCCGTCCTGTGCTTTCAGCACCTTGATGAAGTCCGACAGCCGTTCACTCTGCGCTTCCTTGGCGGAGATGGCGGCCACCACCTCATCGTACCGAGCCTTGGCTTCATCGTAACGCTTGACAAGCCCATCGTAGCGTTTCTGGTACTCGTCCTGGTCCTGTGCAACGCGGGCGTTCTCAGCCACGATGTTCTGTGTCATTTCCACAAGCACCGCCATCTCTTCCTCCAGCTTGCTCTTTTCTTCCTGCAGGGCATCGGTGACGCAGAGCGTTTTGCGGATGATCTCCGCATTGGCGATGATCTCTTTTTTCTCCGTGACCAGTTGATTGTATGCCGAGATGAATGCCGCCTTGACCTTCTCCTCCGTCACATGGGGAGTCTCGCACTTCTCGCCGTTGTACTTGCGGTTGCAGCGGTAGATGACCCTGCGGTAGCGGTCTGTGGAATGCCAGACCTTCGAGCCGTACCACCCGCCGCAATCAGCGCACTTTATCTTGTTGGAGAAGATACTCACGCCGCTGTAGCGTGATCCACCCTTCGTGCGCTTGGCAAGCTCCGCCTGAACCATGTCGAACACCGCAGGGCTGATGATCGCCTCGTGGTTGCCCTCCACATAGTATTGCGGGACCTCACCCTCGTTCTTCTTCATCTTTTTCTGTAGGAAGTCCACCGTGAACTCCTTCTGTAAAAGGGCATCGCCCTTGTACTTCTCGTTCGAGAGCATTCGGCGCACCGTCTGTTGATTCCACACATCCTTGCCCGCAGGCGTCTTGATGCCCCGGCTCGTCAGTTCCGCGGCGATGGAATGCGGCGTCATGCCCTCAAGGAACAGGCGGAAAATAAGCCGCACCGTTTCTGCTTGTTCGGGATTGACCACAATCTTGCCCGTCTCTTTATCCTTATCAAGTCCGAGGAAGCGACTGTAGGCAAAGCTGACCTTGCCGTCAGCCATGCGCTTGCGCTGTCCCCAGGTAACGTTCTCGGAAATGGATCGGCTCTCTTCCTGTGCAAGACTCGACATGATGGTGATGAGCAGCTCGCCCTTGGAATCCAGCGTCCATATGTTTTCTTTTTCAAAATAAATCTCGATGCCCTCGTCCTTCAGCTTTCGCACCGTGGTAAGGCTGTCCACCGTGTTCCTCGCGAAACGGCTCACGCTCTTGGTAACGATGAGGTCGATCTTCCCGGCAAGGGCATCTGCGATCATTGCTTTGAAGCCCTCGCGTTTTTTGGTATTCGTTGCCGAGATTCCTTCGTCCGTGTATATGGCAACGAACTCCCAATCGTCCCGGCTCTTGATGTAACTGGTGTAGTAATCGACCTGTGCCTCGTAGCTCGTGGTCTGGTCTTCATGGTCGGTCGAAACGCGGGCATATCCGGCAACACGGCGTTTCTTCGTGCTGTTTATCGGCGTGGCCGTGTACCGGCTGATGGTAGCCGGAATCGCCGTTACTTTTCTTTGCGCCATGCTTTCCCACGCTCCTTCCGTAATTGTTTCATGTGTTCGCTCATCTGCTGCCGCAACTCAGGCGTGTACCTTCCCTTGACGGATTCCTTGAACTTGGCTCTCTGCTCATCCGTCCAAGGCCTGCCGACCCGTTTCGGCTGCTCCCATGTTCGGCTGACCGTCCTGCCGTCCTTGAAATGGAAAATCATCTCCATAGCGGAAAGCACATCGATATGGTCTATCTGTCTGTCGAACTCGCCATCGTCAAACTCGGTATTACCAAGTGTCTTTGCTATGAACGGCTTCAGCAAATCCTCACGCAATCCGACCGTTTCACATTCGTTCCGCTCGGCACACCTCCAGTAACCGCGGAATTGCCTGTGGCCTTGGCAATATCCAGAAAATCCGTGATGGTGAGTATCTCGGCGGCAGAACCTCCGCAACTGATGACTTCTCCACTGTGGATTATGACGATTTCTTGGCTTAAGAGTAACTGGTGGCAGGCGGTGTGAAATACCACCGTCTGCCTCAAACGAAAACTACGATATAACGAGGTAAAACGATATGAACGAATTATACGAATTTATGAAACAGGTCGATGTGATTGTACTTTTCAGCCTGATCTACGGTTTTGCCATCAACGGCATCGTGTGGGCTGTATGTATTAGTGGTAGATTTGATAGTTCGGCAAATATCACCAGATGTGTAGTAGAAGATGTAAAGATAGTTGCAATCAGTATTGGCGACTTGATGATGAATCAGATGGACGAAGAAGAACAGCCAAATTCGGCAGAGTACATTATCAATAGAAATGGAGTTGACTTTATACCATCATCAAAAGTGTTGTCTGCTGTGGATGTGAAACTGAGATTGGAAATGGGTGCAGAGAAGATTCTGGCGTGTATTCTGGAACCGTTCAGAAAGAAATATGATTATATTCTGATTGACACATGTGGCAGAGAGGGCGCTGAAAAGCGGCAGGGCATGAAGAAGCCAGGAGCGGATGCAGAGAGCTTGAGGGAGGAGATGCGCAGACTGGATGAGGTGAAGATTTCCGGGTATGAGGATTATAAGGGGGGAAGTTGTCAAGGGAGCGGTTTGTGGAGAGAAAGAGGGCGCTGGATGCCAGG